>NZ_AHMP02000003.1:1245000-1545000 GCF_000243735.2 Leptospira kmetyi serovar Malaysia str. Bejo-Iso9
AGGATTTGAAATATCTAATATTCGTATACGGTCCCGGAAGCGGCGCGTCGCCGGAATGAATCACGAGAGGGATTTCCTTTTTTTCAAGATAGGAAAAAGTCTCCGAAAGTTCGGGACGGGTCAGATCCAAACGCCCCACTTCGCAATGAAGTTTAAAACCGCGAAATCCGAATTCTTCCACGGCTCGTTTCGTATATTCGTAACAACCTTTTTCAGGGAAGAATGTACCGAATAAAACGACTCCGTGTGTGTTCGTGTGATTTTCAAAAACCCAACGATTCAGACCTTCGGCCATATTCTCCTTATGCGCGTAATTCAAAGTGGTGAAGTGAAAGATCCGATTCTTCCTTAAGGTTTCCAACCTCTTCTCTTCGTTTTCCCGATACGCGATTTCCCAATGAACCCCGTCGAACCATTTCCAAATCCGTTTCATCACATACTCGGGAAAAAAATGAGTGTGAATGTCTATGATAAACGGAAGTCCGTATTTTTCCAAAAGAGGAAGATGCGCAGGAGATTCGTCGTCGCGCAGAGGCGGAAGATTCTCCGGGTTCTTCCAAGGAAAGGGAGAAGGTCCCGCATTTCGATTCGAGGAAAGAATATGATGACAACAAGGCAACATTCCTTCAGCTTCGGCCTTTACCGAAGGGAGTCAATCCATTGTCTCTTTTTTCCTTGACTGATCGGATGAAAGAGTTTCAATAACGGAAATTTTTTTAGGAACAACAAGCTAATGAATCCACTGCTACAAGCCGTCAAAATCGGAACCGTATTCTTTTGGATCGTGGTCGGGGCCGACGTTTTCGGCTTTATCCAAATGGGAGAACCGCTCGACTTCTTACTCAAAACCGTGGGATTCGGAACCTTCGTAGTACATCTTGTCGAGATCGCCTACTTCTGGTTAACGTTCAAACACAAGTCGAACAATCCGGTTTTGGATTCCCTTCAGATTCTCGTCTTCGGAGTCTTTCACATGATTCCGCTCAGAAATAAACAGGCATAACGTCGCTTAACGTTTCGATGGATTCCTCGGTTTCCGATTTCGGGAAACCGGGGAGAACGGGTAAGAATTCCCTAAATCCGAACTTCGCTTAACAAAACGAGACGGACTGAAATCGACGAGACAATCGATCGACAACTCGTTCCTTTTTTCGTTTTTTAAGGATTCGTAATCTTCAACACTTCTTCCACGAGAGTTTCACTCGGAGAATCGTATCTCCAAAGAACTTCCAGATAATTCCGCAGATGCGGATTGGAAAGAATTTGAATCGTTTCCGTCCATTCCGAATTTTGAATGTTCTTTTTCAACTCGGGCAAAAACCGATACACGTTTCGAAAACGCGCGCCGCAACGGCTCGGCGAAAGTTCGCAAATCTTCAGTTCGCTTTTTAAAACATCCAAAGAAGGATTCTTTAGAAATTTGGAATATACTTCCCGATCCTCTGATTTCGTTTCCGTTCTCATTCCCTCGTATAGAAAGGTTCCGGTAACGACCTTTCCTCCGTCCGGACAGATTTCGATCGGAGGTTTTTCGGAAGATCGTAAAACAAGACGATAATTCTTTTCAAAAAAAGAATGATTGAGTATTTTAGAATATTCGCAACTCCAAGGAAAATGAACCTCTATAACGTCGGGGCGATTCAATTCCAAATACGATTGAACCGCGGAGGGATTCTTTTTATTTTTCGCAAGAAAACGGTTTCCGAGATAACCCAAATCGAGAATATTAAATTCCTTATAAAAACTCACGGCGCCCAAATCCGCGATGGCGACGTACGGTCGAACAATTTCTTCCTTTTTGGAAACATTCAAAATTTCTAATCTTCTTTGTTCGAAAATTCCGGAGCTACAACAAAGATCGTAGGACTTGAATTTATAATTTTTATACGAGATAAAACCCGCGGCCAGCACGATGGGAAGAATCCAAATTTTTCTCTTTTCGGTCAGCGCGGAGATACGAATCAAAAACAAAACCGTTCCCACACACGCGAGCCAGGTCATCGGTCGCGCCGGATCCAATCGATAATTTCCCAAAACGAACGCGTGCAAAAGACCCGGAAGAGCGAGCGCGACGATCAAGATCGTAAACAAAATTTCCTTAGAGGAAATTCTTTTTAAGAACAGAAGCGCCAAGGATAAGGGAAGAAGCAAAACCAAGTTTTGTTTAAAACCGAACCGAAAAATTTCCCAGTTTTTCAAAAGCGCCGGATTCAAATGGATCAAGTTGTTTACGTTTTCGGAAAGAGAAACTTCCTGAGCCGTGGAAGTGTTCGGAAACAGATTTCCGAAGTATAAAATTCTTCCGAGAAAAAATAAGGCCCAAAGAGCTCCGGCGATCCAAAGAGGAAGCGTTTCTTTCCAGGAAACTCCCTTTCGATAAACGAGAAAAAGAAAAACAAAACTGATTAGAAAAAGATGATATACGCTTTCGATTCTTACGATCGTCGCCGCAAAAAGAATCAAAGCCGCAAAAACGGCGGGAATCGGATTTCCGTTTAATATCTTAAACAGAACGAGCGCATAACTTAAATAAAGAAGATGCACCCAGGAATTCTCCATTCCGGACGCGTGCCATGCGAGAAAGGTAAACGAAACGGAAAGTAAGGCGGACGCGCAAAGAACCAAACCGAGACTGCGGATTTTTTCCTTATCGTAAAACTCTTCGAAGATCGAAAAGACCACGAACCCGAATAGAAAGGTCGTCACCCACCATTGAATCGCGAAGAATACGGAATAATGAAACGTATAAACCGAAGAAAGAACGGAGAAGATCAAAAATTGAAGCGGAGACGAAAAACCCTCCACTCGTTCGCCGCTCGGATTGACTCCGATAAAACCGAAGTCCGTTAAATTTTTGGCGTGACTGAGTGTGATGATTCCGTCGTCCCGATCCAGATAAAAATTCTCGGGAAAAAAACCGAGGACAATCTTAAAAACCAAAACAGTAATCAACCCGGCGATTGCGCCGGGAAGAATCCGATTGCGATCGAGAATCTTTGAAATTTTATCTATCAAAACCATCGGCAACCCGCCCCAAAAATTAAAACTTTATAATATTCTATCAAACTCGGAACGGGCCTGAAATCAACGAGGCAATCGATCGAGAATATCCCGATATTCTTTCGCCATTCCGAGGACGACGTCCTTAGCGGGGATCAAACCCTCGATCTGAGCGACTCCGTGACCCGCGGACCAGATATCCTTCCAACGTTTGTATTCCTGATCGAGGTTCTGCGATTCTCCGCTGTGCGAAAGATCGCCCGCTTTTTCCACGGACTTCTTCAGCCAGTTGGCGGGAATTCCGGAAATCTTTTCCGTATATACGATCTCTTCGGGGCCGGAATCGATCAACATCTGCTTATAACCCTCCGAAGCCATCGCCTCGGGAGTCGCGATCAATCTGGTTCCGATGTAAACCGCATCGGCGCCTAACGCGAGTGAGGCGACCATCTGCGCTCCGCTTGAAATCGCGCCCGCCGCGATGATCGGCAAACCGGTTTCCTTTTGCAGATAGGGATAAAGACTGAACGGAGAAATGTTTCCCGCGTGACCGCCCGCGCCTTGTGCAACGGCGATTAACGCGTCCGCACCGGCCTTTGCTACTATGTTCGCGTGTTTCAACGTGGTCACGTCGCAAAAAACTTTGGAGCCTACGCTCTTCGCTTCGCTGACGACGGTGCGGGGACTTCCCAAACTCGTGATGAGAAGTTCGACCTTCGCGTCCAAAACGACTTCCAACTGCTTCGACCAATTCGGGTTATGCGATTTATGAAGGATTAAATTCACTCCGATCGGCTTCTTCGTTTTGGAACGAATTTCCTGAAGACCGTCTTTGAGTTGTTCCGGAGAACGATAATTAAGAGAAGGAAAACAACCGATCCCGCCCGCTTCCGAAACGGCCACGACCAGATCCGGATACGAGACTAAAAACATAGGAGCCCCGATGATCGGCAGATCGATTCCGAGCATTTCCGTAATTCGAGTATTGATTTTCATTCTGGGAATTCTTTAAATATCGGCGTTTTAAGCAAGGAGGATTTTTCTTCCCAAAACGAAACCGTTCGGAAATTCTGAACTTATGATCGTGATCATGTCCTCTTATAAAGTTCTGGAAGAAAGAATCGAAGATTTCAAAAAGATCAGCCACGAAATGGCGAAAGAATCTCTCGATACCGAAGACGGCGTTCTAAGACTCGACGTTCTTCAAGGCGACGGAGATCCGGGACGATTCGTATTTATGGAAGTGTATAAAAGCGAGGCCGCGAGAAAAAAACATCTCGAGACTCCGCAATTTATTTCCTGGAGAAGAGCCGTTCCCGAGTGGTTCAGCCAAGGAAGCACGTCGATCCAATATCTTCCGGTTCACATCGATCTTCTCGGTTGATAAACGAATTCAGAGATACGGTCAACCCGCTAAGAAGTAAGTCGATACGATTCCTTTTCCTTTGATGTCGACCTCCCCTCTTTTTTCCAATTGAAACAGGGGAGAAGCCGCAAGATAGAATTCTTCCGTTACGTGGATCTTGCCCGGAATTCCGTGCGATTCCATACGCGACGCGAGATTGACCGAATCTCCCCAAAGATCGTAGATGAATTTTTTTCTTCCGATCACTCCGGCGACCACGGGACCGGAATGAATTCCGATTCGAATATTCAAATTTTCGCGTACGAGTTCCTCGTTCGTATTCACTTCTTTTAATATATCCAAAGCGAGATTTCCGATCCTCTGGATATGATCCTCGCAGGGAATCGGAATTCCGGCCGCGGCCATATACGCGTCCCCGATCGTTTTGATCTTTTCCACTCCTCTGTGTTCGGCGAGTTCGTCCAATCTGGAAAAGAATCGATCCAAAAGACCCGCGAGTTCGTCCGGACTTTTTCGAGCCGCAAGAAGGGTAAAACCGACGATGTCCGCAAATAGGATCGAACATTCCGAAAAATATTCGGATATCTGAGAATTTTCGTTCTTCAGTCGATTTGCGATTTCGTCGGGAAGAATATTCCTTAAGAGATGATCGGACTTTTCCTTCTCCATTTCCAAGTCCTTGGTCTGGGTTTCGATCGTCTTTGCCTGAAGAAACAACTTTCGAGTCGTAAGTTCCAAAGTATAACCCGCGATCACCGCGAAAAACTCGGAGAACCATATTAGAAAACTATAAATCATTTTGTTCTGGGAATCCAAAGCCCCGTCCGTCAAAAGCATATATTGATACGCGGCCAGATACGAAGAGGTAGCGATAAATGCGGGAAGAGTTCTGATTCTCAAAACCAAAAAAGCGTAATACGCGATGATGATCAGAATGGTAAGAAGAATCGCGTGTTGATCCCGGATGAAAACAAAACCCACGTAAACCGCGACCAAACCCGCCATCGTATTGCTGAAAATCGAAACCGGAACCATCGCCGAACGAAATCGTTTTAACGTGGAAAAAAATAAACCGAAACCGAAAACGGCGCTTCCCTCCAAAATCCAGAGAACCCTGCGATCCCGGATCAGAAGAATATCGTAAAAAAGAAGAAAGACCGCGATATAACCGAAGACCGCGGACACCGCTCCGATTCTTACGAAGACGGCGACATGATCCCGAAGAAAGGACCTGAATTCTTTTTCCAAGTTCCGATCCAAAAACCGAAGGATATAACTCTGAAACATCGGGGTATTCTTTCCTTTTTCAGAATCGAACGCAAGTATCTTTTGGAAACAAGCTTTGACTTGACACGGATTCTCATCCTCGGTATTCTGTAACCGGACGCTTTACAGATATGACGAGTCGATTTACCGTTGCGATTCACATTCTTTCCTTACTTTCTTTGGGAGAGGGTAAAACCAGAACTTCCGAAGAACTCGCGGAAAGTGTGAACACGAATCCAGTCGTGATTCGTAAAATTCTTTCCCTTTTAAAAAGTCAGGGGATCGTCCGCAATCAAATGGGACCGAACGGCGGTTACGTGCTCGCCAAAGATCCTTCCGAAATCAATCTCAAAGAAATCTACGAAGCGATCGACGAAAAGATCTTTCAGATGCATTCCAAAACGCCGAACAAGAAATGTATCTGCGGTCATTCGATTCAGCCGATTCTTAGCAAGGTTTACGAAAAGGCTCAAAGAGTTTTGGAAGACGAACTCGGTTCCACGAATCTCGATTCGATCACTCGGGAAATTCTCAGCTTTTCAAAAAGATAAACTCCGCGCACGCTCGCGTTTCTTTTTTCACTTCGAAAATTCTTTCCAAATTTTTTATATTTTGTAACTTTATTGGATACAAATAGATTTCGTTCGGTCTAACTGCTACCGGAGGTTTTATGATTCAATGGGTTCAGTCGGATTCTTCGGAATCCAACACAGAGAGACAAGGAAGACCCTCTTCGGAAAACGAAGATCATCTGATGGACGCGTATTCTAAAGCGGTTACGAACGCGGTGGAAACCGTAAGTCCTGCGGTCGTACACTTAAAAGTCGGCGGCAATCGTATGGGCGGCGCGGGTTCCGGTTTTTTAATTTCACCGGACGGCTTTATCGTTACCAATCATCACGTTGTGGAGAATGCAACCGAGATCAACGCAGAGTTTCAAGACGGAAGAAATCTAAAGGCGATGAAAATCGGAGAAGACCCGATGACGGACATCGCGGTTTTGAAAGTGACGAGCGATCAGTTTCCTTATTTAAATTTTTCGAATCCTTCTTCCGTGAAAGTCGGTCAGCTTGCGATCGCGATCGGAAATCCTTTGGGTTATGAATCCACCGTGACCGCGGGCGTCGTAAGCGCCTTGGGAAGAAGTTTACGTTCCCGTTCGGGAAGATTGATCGAAGACGTGATTCAAACGGATGCGGCCTTAAACCCGGGCAACTCGGGTGGACCTTTGGTGAATTCGAGAGGTCAATTGATCGGAATCAACACCGCGATCATTCCTTCCGCGCAAGGAATTTGTTTTGCGGTCGGTTCGGGAACCGCGGAACACGTCATCACCCGTTTGATGAAGGACGGTTTTGTAAAACGAGGTTATCTCGGTATCGCGGGTCAGAATCAAACCGTTCCCAATCGTCTGAAAATTTTCAACAAACTTGATCAGAATTCGGGGGTTCTCGTCGTCGAGATCGAACAATCCTCTCCCGCGGCGGAAAGTCTATTAAGAAAAGGTGATATGATTCTTTCGTTGAACGATCAGGTCATCCATTCTATCGACGACATGCACAGGGCCTTGGACGAATCCACGATCCGCAAAGAACTTCCGATCCGCGTTCTCAGAGAGGGTTCTCTCAGAACGTTTCGGATTCGCAGCGGAGAAATCTAAGCTAAGAAGAGAGAAATCCGCTCCGAAACGGAACGGAACGGATTTCTTTTTAACAAATTTGTTAATACGAATTTTTATGATGGAACCGCGCGGGACCGTCATTCTCCCCATCCGTTTTTTAGAATTTCAAACAGCGCGTTTAGGGTCGCTTCCGGTCGAGCAGAATCGCTCGCTCTGTAAAACGCGTCCAAAATAAAATGTGCGATACATTGAGCTTCCACCTTTCCCAATTCTTTCTTAGCCTCTTTTTGTAGAACCTTTGCGAGAGAATTCTCGTAACGCATCGAGATTTGTCTTTCATACGAAGAAAGCTCGGGCGTGGATCGAATCAGATTTCGAAAATCCCGTACGAGTTTGCGGTTTTCCGGATGAAACGCCGGATTCATCATCCCGAAATCGCGGAGCGCGTCGAGTATGGAAACTCCCTTTTTCCGGGATACGACCGCATCCACAAGACGTTCTTCCCTTTCTTCGTCCTCGTCGAAAACGAGGGATTCCTTGTTGGAAAAGTAATTGAACAAAGTCGGCACCGATACGTTTGCAAGTTTGGCGATTTCCGCCGTCGTGACCTCGTGATACCCGCGCTCGATAAAAAGCCGAGTCGCCATATCCGAGATCGCCTTACGGGTTTGTTTCTTTTTTATTTCTCTGAGTCCCAAAACGAATCTCTCCCACAATTTTTTTTGTTGAAATTTATTCTTACTTAAAAGTTTTATTAACTTAAATATTTTAGTCAATATAATTTTAAGAATCAATACTTTTAAATTCGATCCAAGGAGATACGATATGACTCAATCAAACCACATTTCTATCGCGATCATAGGCGGAGGTTTAGGCGGACTGACTTTGGCCCGCGTCCTTCACGTTCACGGCATTCATGCAACCGTATTCGAAGCGGAATCCTCCGCAAACTCGCGCTTACAAGGAGGAATGCTTGATATTCACGAAAACGACGGACAACTCGCACTCAAAGCCGCGGGACTCTTTGAAGAAAAATTTCCAAAGATCGTCCACGAGGGAGGCCAGGCTTCTCGGGTTTTGGATCGGAAAGGAAACGTTTTATTCGATGAACCGGACGACGGATCAAGCGCGCGCCCCGAAGTGAAACGTGGAGATCTTCGTCGGATTCTTCTGGATTCTCTTCCGGCGGATGCGGTTCGCTGGGGACACAAGGTGAAAACCGTTTCTTCTTTAGGGAACGGAAAACACGAAGTGCTCTTTACGAACGGCTCCACGGTAACGACCGATCTTCTTGTGGGCGCGGATGGAGCTTGGTCCAAGGTTCGCCCTCTTCTTTCTCAGGCAAAACCTTCTTACGTAGGAACCACGTTCGTCGAAACGTATCTGTATGATTGTGATCTGCGTCACAAAGCAAGCGCGGATGCGGTGGGTAGCGGCGCGTTATTCGCGTTGTCGCCCGGCAAAGGAATCGTCGCCCATCGAGAACCGGACGGAGTACTTCACGCTTATATCGCCTTGGAAAAATCGGAGGACTGGATCGCACAGATCGATTTTTCCGATAAGCAAAACGCTTTGGCAAAAGTCGTTCAAGAATTTGAAGGTTGGGCTCCCGAGCTTACGGCTCTCATTACGGAAAGTGATACGTCTCCCATACCTCGTTCTCTTCATTCTTTGCCGCCCGATCATACATGGGATCGAGTTCCCGGAGTCACGTTGCTCGGAGACGCGGCTCATCTCATGGTTCCTTCCGGCGACGGCGCGAATCTTGCGATGTACGACGGAGCCGAACTCGGAAAGGCAATCGCCGCAAATCCGAACGATATCGAAGCCGCGCTCAAAGATTACGAAACGGATCTTTTTTTAAGAAGCGCTTCCGCGGCGAGCGATGCGAAAGAAATTTTCAAAGTGTGTTATGGAAACGACGCTCCGCAAAGTATGGTCGATTTCTTTGTGAACGTATAAGAGGCTCCGATGATTCCGACGCGCTTCAAGATCCTTTCGATCCATTTTTAAACCGAGGTTTTATTCTTATGAAAACTAAATTGGAAGAAAATTCTTCCGCACAAAATCAAGCTCCGTATGACGTGATCGTTTCCGGAGCCGGACCCGTGGGTCTTTTTCTCGCTTGCGAATTGGCTTTAGCGCGATGTTCCGTTTTGATCTTGGAAAAAACGGAACATCCAAATTCTCCACTGAAACAACTTCCTTTCGGAATCCGCGGACTTTCCGCGCCCACGATCGAAGCGCTGGATCGTCGCGGTTTGCTTGAAGAACTTGAGATTCATAAACGTCTTAAAAATCCGCATACGAACTCGGGTCAAGGCGCGAGTCGTCAAGCGGGACATTTCGCGGGCATTCCGTTTCTGGAAGGTGATATCGACGTTTCTCAATGGAAGAATCGCCTTCCGAGTTCCACACCGACGAGTTTGATTTCGGAAATGCAAGAACTTGAATCCGTTCTCGCGCGTCGCGCGGAATCCTTAGGCGTGGAAATCAAACGAGGGTTCGCGTTGACTTCGTTTCAACAAACGGCGCATAACGTGTCCGTTCGATCGGGAGATGATTCGTTTCAAGGAAGATGGCTCGTGGGTTGCGACGGAAGCCGAAGCGTCGTTCGTAAATCGGGCGGTTTTGAGTTTGCGGGCACCGAGCCGGAGTTCACCGGTTACTCCGCTCACGTGGACATCGTCGATCCCGAAAAGTTAAAGCCCGGTCGAAACATGACTTCGAAAGGAATGTATCTTCAATCGCAACCGGGTTACTTAGTGATCCAGGATTTCGACGGAGGAGAATTTCACGGCTCTGAAAAACCGATCACGCTCGAACGCGTACAAGAAGTTCTGCGTCGTATTTCCGAAACCGACGTTACGATCCGAACTTTACATACCGCGACGACATGGACTGATCGCGCGCGACAAACAACGACCTATCGCAACGGAAGAATTCTTTTAGCCGGAGACGCGGCGCATATCCATTCTCCCTTAGGAGGTCAAGGTTTGAATCTTGGACTTGGAGACGCGATGAATTTAGGTTGGAAACTCGCCGCCATCCTTCGGAAGAATGCGCCCGAAGATTTACTCGAAAGTTATCAAACGGAAAGACATCCGATCGGCGCGCAAGTTTTGGATTGGTCCCGAGCTCAAGTTGAAATTATGAAACCCGATCCGCAAACAAAAGCGCTGAACGCGATCGTACGCGATCTGATGAACACTCGCGACGGGGCCACATACTTTGCGGGAAGGGTTTGGGGAATTTTTATGCGTTATGATCTTGAAGGAGATCATCCTCTGATCGGATGCAGTGTTCCGAACTTTGAATTAGAGGACGGTAGAAAAATCGGCGAACTGATGCGAGACGGCAAAGGTCTGCTCCTTGATTTCGATCAAAATGAATCCTTACAAACATTCGCAGAAGAATATGAGGATTCCATTGGATACGTTTCCGGGAACACAATCGAAAGATTGTCCACAAGCGCCTTACTGATTCGTCCCGACGGAATCGTAGCCTGGGCTTGTAACAACGAACCCGATCGTGAAGGACTTCGAAAAGTTACGGAGCGTTGGTTCGTTCCGAATTCGAATATTCAGAATTTAAAGAATTCTAATTCTTGAATGTTCATCGACCGGAGAGCAACAATAGAACGAAACAAAGGACTTGGATCGTAATACAAGAGGAAACGGATTCGAAAACCCAGAGTTTGATCGGCTTTTCCTTCCAGATCACGTCGATGGAGCTCGAAGTGAAAATAAATCCCAACCAGATGATAAACGCGATGAATTGTCCCTGTAGAACATTGAGAACGGTTATATTTCCCAATACGATCCACAAAGAGAACGCAGTTACAATGAAGACAGAAAAATTCAGGAATACTTTGAATCCGACGTTCTGAACGGCTTCCTGTTTGGGAAAATCGAAGTATTTGGAAAGAGCGAAGTAGACCGGTCCGCTAAATACAAACGCGCAGATAAACCCCGCGATTCCGGAAACGATGGGAGCTATAAAACCTTCGTCCATACGAACTCTCCTTTCAAAACGTGCGGCTCTCGAGATGAACGTATCTAAATCGAATGTTCGCCTGAGTCAAGGTTTAATTCCGTAGACGCGGGAACTTCGAACTTAAACAAAATAATTTCATAATTTTATAAAAAAGAATTTGACTATATTTTAATATACTGTTCATTCTTTTTCCATCAAAAAATGGAAATTACTTATTTCTTAAAGGAAAATTCATGAGAAAAGTTACGTTACTGTTACTTCTGCTCGTTGCGGCTTGTGTATTCGGTTGCAAGGGAGAAAAAACCACATCGGAGGATACTCAAACTCTTTTAAACGGAAAGTGGGTATTGGACTACGGTTGCCAACAAGATCCGACTCCGAACCCGGTTGCCTGGCTGATCATCAATAATAATAATGTAATATCTTGCATGCAAGTCACTCAAGGCGCCGTAAAAGGACTCATCGTTAAAATCAGCGAAGGAAATTATAGATTCGATTGGCAGCAAGGGCCGCCTTCCACGGCGTCATACCCTGTGACAGAATGGAATCTTTTAGGCGTAAGTAATCCGTCCGGACAGAACTGTTATTCCAGAGTTCGAAATCCTGCAAACAATCCTCCGGCTTATTGTGGCGGTTGAGAATTCTTAACCGCGAAAACTTCGTTCGTCGCTTAAGGGTTCTCGGTTTTGTTCGAATTCTCCGAATCCTTAAGCGATATTGAACGTTCTTGCTTTTTATCCAAGAGAGAAAATTTGAATATTCATCATTCTTTAAATTCAATTTTCCGAATCAACTTACCGTCTCCGTAGAAATAGGCTTCGTATGAATTTTTATCGAAAGAGTAAACCGCCTCTAGGATAAGAATTTTCGCGTTTAAATCACGCTTGGTATTTAGAAGGTTCGATTGCCGTTCCGGAGTCAAATCCGTGATCGGAACGACCTGTTCGATTTCAAACCCTTCATCCCATGTGAATTCTAAACTAAAACTCGCCTGTTGCCAACCGAGTTTGGCCTCCGCTCCTTTTTGAATCGGGACAAAAGAAACGTCGGCTCGATTCGAGGAAGCAAAACCGATCGCCGATTGAGACAAAAGCAAAACTCCGGAAATCGTCATGGCAAAGTAGCCGATCTTTCTGAATAGAATCTCGTTGATCCAGTTTAAAACTTTTTTCATGCTCCAGGTCGACGCCAATGCGGCAAGAGCCACGATCGATCCGATGAGAATGGTCTTACCGTTGATAAGACCGAATAACGCGTATAAAACCAATTTGATCAGATGCAGAAAAATTTCGTTCGCGGCTCTCGTGGCTACGATCTCTTCTTTCGACATTCCGCTTCGCAAGTAGAATTTGTTGAACAGCAAACCGACCGCGCCGGTAATCCCGGAAACAAAACCGGCTAAAAATCCGATGATCGCCAGATAAAACGTTTTCGGTTTCTGATACTTCTCGGAAGAATTCTCTTTTTTAAAAAGAATCGGAAGATTGCTTATTAAAAAAATGCCGATGAACGCTTCCATAAACAACGGATTGACGTATTGAATCAACCACGCTCCGAGCCAAACTGCGGCGACAGCGGGAGGTAAAAACCATCGAACAATATCGAAACGAATCTTCTGAAAGAAAGCGAACAATCTGGAAGCGGAACTCGCAAACGTGCCGATCGACAATGCGGCGGGAACGAATTGAATCGGAAGAAAAGCTCCCAAGACCGGAATTAAAATCAGACCGGCCCCTCCGCCGCAAATAGCGCTGAGAAGAAAGGAAGCATAAGCCGTAATAAAAAGCGCTATTTCGTTGAAAAACATAAAATTAATTCTATATTCTAAAATTAGAATATTAAAATTTTAGAATCGTTCGTATTCGCTGATAAAGGTAGTCGATTTCACGGAGGTCTGAAAAAATTCGTTTCGAATCTTGAGATATTCTGGATCCGCAAAAAAAGCGTCCCTGCTCTTTCGATCTTGAAAGTAGATCGTAAAAACCCGATTGATCGGATGGCCGCTTTCGTTTTTCAAAACTTCAAGAATCTTAAAGTCGTAACGAAAACCTCCGCCATAGGTCGTAAGTAAGGGCGTCATAGCCGATCGGTAATTTGCGTATAAATGATCGTCGATCACTTCCAGACCGACGACCATTTCGAACGCTTTCGCTTGGGGAGAATGATCCGAGTCGTTTGTCATGCTCGAATCACAAGGGCGTATCGATCGCCAAAAGTTCGGATTCTTCCAAAAACTTCACTTCCAAGTTTCCGTTTACGGGAACTCCGAAACCGTCCCTGGCGGAAAGTGTTTTACCCGCAATCTCCGCAGAACCGGAAATAAGAAAAAAATAAACTCCACCATTTTCATTTTTTGGAATATAATCGATTCTTAAATCTTTTGTTCCGTGTGCGAGCGAAAAAGTCACGTTTTGATTGATCCAAACCGCGCCGTTGTCCTTTTCGGGAGAAACAACCGTTTGAAACTTTCCCTTTCTATCTTCCACGTCGAATTTTTTTTGTTCGTATCTTGGTTCGATACCGAGCTTATCGGGTAAAATCCAAATCTGTAAAAAGTTAACCGGGTCGGTGGGAGATGCGTTGAACTCGGAATGAACGATTCCGGTTCCCGCGGACATGATTTGCACTTCTCCCGATTGAATCACGGAATGATTTCCTTCGCTATCCTGATGTTGCAAACTTCCGGAAAGCGGGATCGAAACGATTTCCATATTCTCGTGAGGATGCGGCGGAAAACCTTTTCCCCCGATCACTATGTCGTCGTTTAACACCCTAAGTTTTCCGAACTGAACCCTGCTGGGATCGAAGTAAGAACTGAAACTAAAGGTATGTCTGCTCTTAAGCCAACCGAAATCGGCTTTCCCTCTGGTTTCTTGCGCATGATAGATGGCTTCCATAAATCTCCTTATGTGTTAGACTCGCAAACGGGATACAAGGTTATCGTTCTAACTTTTATTTCAAATTTTGGAATGTTTTGTCGCGGGCTCGGACCTCAAATAGAAATCCCTTTGTTTACGATCCAATTTTTCGGTCGCGGTTCGAAGAGCGATCCTGGAAAGTTTTTTTGAATGTTTATCCAAGAATGAGAATAACTTATCTTCGTCCTTTTTCCCTGCTTCTCTCATCCAACTTCCGATCGCTTTTTGTATGCCCTCTTCCGGATCTTGGATGAGAATTTCGGATATCTCAAACGTTTCATCCAAATCGTTTCTTTGAATGAAATATTGAGTGCTGACGATGGCCGTTCTTCGTTCCATCGGATCTTTGGATTTCGCCAAACGATACAAGGGTTTTCTGGATTTATCAAAAAGATATTGACAGACGACGTGGGGAGCGGACCGATCCACAAGATCCCAGTTGTTGATTCGATCGTGATGTTTTAGATACAGATCGAATATCTCCTTTCGTTTTTCCTCTTCGGTCTTTTTGTCCCGAGCGATAAAATCCAAAACGCTCACCGCCCCCATTCGAATTTCATAATATTTGTTTTGAAGAAGTTTTACGATTTCCGAAGAGGACAAGTTTTTGTATTTCTTGGCCGTTTCGAAAATTTTTCCCATCGGAATTCCGAGACAAAGATTATCCTTACCCGGGTTGTGGAGAAATTTTTGATTTTTCTCTGCGTTGATCTTTGTCTGAAACGCTCCCAACTCGCGGATGAATTCGTTTGCGGATAAGGCTTTCATTTGGATGCGTTTTTGCGTTTTAGGGCCTTTTTCGCTCGGCTCTTTTTTTTCGGAGCGGTTTTCTTCTTTTTTGCGATCATCGCTTTCTTATTTTGTTCCACACGGAACTTTACGATTCTCGCAATTAATTTTAAAGGAAGCGGTTGTCCGATCGGAAATTGAATCGCGCCCTTCGAGGTTTTGTAAGAATCCAATTCGGATAAGAATGCCTTGATCCCGCTCGAAGTCGGATAAAATCCGATATGATTTTTATAAGCCGCGAAATAAACCAAATTGCCTCCCAACGCGAACGCGGGCATTTGATAACTGATTTTTTCCTCTGCGTCCGGCGCCGCCTTAAGAATTGCCGATCTCAGTTCTTTCAAAACCGTTTGAACGTCTTCGGGGAAACAACGGATGTATTCGTCTATATTCATAAAACTTAATTTTTTATTTTCCATAAAACGCCCCCGACGCGGTTCTCCTCTTCGACTTCGGATTAAATAAAGAATCGAATCAGACCGGTTATACTTCCCAAAAAAAATCCCAAAATACTTCCGTTGATACGAATCGTTTCCAAAACGTTTCTCGTCTTCCATTCTAAGTTTTTTCTGAGATCTTTCGGATCCAGACTTTGAAGTCTTGTGGTGATCTGTCTTCCGATATAACCTGAAACGCCTTCGTCCACTCGTTTTTCCACGAATTCCAAAACGGAACGAAGAGGCGCGTATTCTTGCAGAGTTTTGATCTCGCCGATTTCCTTCAGATGCGTTTGGATCAAGGTTCCCAAAAGTCTGCTCGCTTGAACTTTTAAAAATCCCATCAGGGATCGGACGGCTTTTTCCCTTTGATCCAGATGCAGTTCGTTCCAGGAAGAGATATACGTTTCGGTGGATGCAGCCATCAGGTTGACCAATTTTTCGATGGTCTTTTCGTCCTTGGACTCGATCACAAGGCCTTGTTTGACGTGATTCCCGTATTCTTTCAGCTTTTTTGGGAAGTCGACCACCAAACTCAAAACGACCTGGGCGACTAAATTCATTTTTCCTAATATTTCTTGAAGAAGGGATTTGAACTCTTCCGTGTCCGCGACCTTGATCATGGATTCTCCGATCAAAAGTTTAATCGTGTCCATAATCTCCTTTTGTCGGTTTAATTCTTTTAATAATGCGACATCGGTTCCGCTAAACTGATAGTGAACCACGTATTGAACGATGTCCTCTTCCACCTTGGAGAAAAGCTGGTTTAAAACCTCGTTCGTTTTGTCTTCGTTCCCGAAGGTTTCGAGTAAAAGTTCGTGAACGTCGTCCCTCGTGGACGGATCTTCCAAAACGGTTCGGATTCGGGAACGGATGACTTCGTGATGTAGAAGATCTCCCGCGACCCAGTTTCCGATTTCGGAAGCGAGCGTGGAACTGTCCTCTTCGATCGCCTTATACGTTTTCCAAACGGCGAACCAATCGCAAAGACCTCCGATCAGACCTCCTTCCAAAGCGGAAAGAACGACCTTCGTAATCGAGTCTTCCGAGTTTCCGAAAAACAAGATCGAAAGAATCGCCGCCGAAAACCCGATCAAAAGAGAATTCGAAAAAAGTTGTCTTTTTCGAAAAGGGGTTCGAGTCGACTCGGACGCAAAGAACATCAATTCGAAGATTTCCTTCGCGTTAAAAATGTGGCTCCGAAAAAGGAAAGAGGAAGCAAAAGCTGAATCAAAGTGATCACGTATGATCGAATATCATAAAATACGAATTTACTCTTCGCGCTTCTGGAACAAAAATAAAATTGTCCTTCCAAAGTTCTGTAAATCCTTTCCCCGGAATCGGTTTTCCAAAGCGGAAAAAATCCGGAACGAACGAGAATCGGCGAACACGCGTTTGGTTCCGACTTCGTAACAAGTTCCCAAACGATTTCGGAATCGTTCCAAGACAAAGGATGAATTTCGGAGGAAGAAGAAACCGACTCGGTTTTATCCTTTTTAGAAGAAGGTTTTTTCTTGGATTCCTTTTCGATTTCCTCTTTTTCTTTCGTTTGAAAATAAGAATCGAGCCTGTCGACATCGTACGCGCCCGAAAAGGATTTTTCGTCCTCTTGAAATTCTTCCGGAGACAAAGGAATCAAAGAATTTTTCCATCGAAATTTAGAATCCAAAATCGACTCCGGCAATTCCTCCAAACGGAAACCGGATTTTCTTTGCGGAGAATTCTTCTCGAAAAGAAGCGCGATCGGTTTTTGCGGAAGCAGTTCCAAAAACGGATTGGAAACATTCAATTTCCAGAATGTCCATTCTCCCCTTTTTTCGATCTGCGAAAAAGATCCGGGAGACGCCGCGGCGATTCGATTCAACGCTTCGGATTTGAGAAGAACGTAGGAAACTCCCCTTTCCGATAAAAGTTCCAAGAACAACGCGGATAATTTTTCCCTTTCTTGAACCGGATGTAGATCCGCGTTTTTTATCTTAGGATTCAGTTCGGACCTAGGACCTTGCACCGGAAACAGTTGTATGATTTCATCCGCGGAGGAAGGAAAGGAATTCTTAAAACGATTCTGAAGCGTGATGTTTCGTCTAACGGCTTGTCGAACAAGCACCGATGCCCAACGCGAATCTTCGGATCTCGCTCCTCCCGTGATTTCTTCCGTAGCGATGAGCGCGCCGTACGATGTTTTTTCGAACGTACGAATCCATTCTTCCTTTTGTTTCCATACGGAGGAAGGATTTTCGTTTATACTTTCGATTCCGGTGGACGGTCCCGGAATCGTTATGATGAACCGATACATTCCCAGGATAAAAAGAAGAAGGCCCGTCCAGAGTTTCCATTTTCCGGGAGGAAGATTTTTTAAAAAGAATCTCGCGGTGACGAGCGCGGCGAAGGTCAAGAATACGAGCGAAACGTTGAGCGCTGCGTACCACTTAACGTGCAACCAAGGCAGAATCAAGGACAGCGAAGAATCCGTAGCCATCCAGTAAAACAACAGGGTTCCGAATATTAGAAATCTTGAAATCGGAGGCAATAACTTTCTGATAAAAAGAAGACGGATTCCGATGACGAACAAAATCGGAAACAGAAGATGAATCCAATATTGATCCACGAATATCTGTTTGAATACGTCCAAAACCTTTTCGGGTCTCGAGACGGATTCCGAAAATTCTTCCCCCAGAAGAGATAAAAGACCGTTGATCGGAAACGAAACGGGAGGATTCTGCTGAAAGGAAACATACGCGAAATAATTCCACAACACGGGCGACGCGCAAAGAAACGGTAAAAGAAAAATCAAAAGGATTTCAAGAATCGCAAACTCGTCCTTGTAAAAAAGAAAATAAATTCCGAGAGCGATCACATAAAACAAGGACATCTCGTAGTGCGTATAAAACACGAGGGTTCCCGTGATCAGATTTTTAAAAAAAGAGGAAACCTTTCCGGTATAACGAAACTTCTCGAGATAATAAATCGCAAGTAACGCGAAACCCAATCCAACGACGGATGAAATCGAATTTTGAAAAACACCGACAACACCCGCGCCCACGATCCGATCGCCCGGATATAAAAAGTAAAACATAAGTCCGGTCATCGTTAAGAGAGCGTTACCCGGACTGAGATTGGTTTCCGTAAGCAATAAGAATCCCAATTTCAAAAACGCGTATGAGAATAAAAAAAGCGCGAGTAGAATTCCGAGATTGAACGAAACGCTAAACGGTAAAAAAAACAAAAGAAAGGTGTGAAGAAAGGAAACGAGAAAAAAGAAAAACGGAGACTGAAAATAAAACGTCGGGCTTCCGCCTTGCAAAGAACGATCGTATCCGGAGGAAAGAAAATTCTTAAATAGAACCTGATAGTCCTGCGCAATAAGATATTGATTTTGAAGGGAGACGGAATCGGGAACCCGATCCGAAAATAAAAAACGAAATTGTATCGATAAGAATAAGAAGACTAGGAAAAATACGAGAGGCTTTCGCGCCGCGTGAGGAATTTTCCATTTCCCCTGGATGATTTGCATGGGATGATTCTTACGAAAGCCGATTTCCTGACAAGCAAAACGGGCGATACGAATCGTCTTTCAATTCCGATCCAAGGGATTTGCGCGAACGTTTATTCTTCTTTCGCGTTTTCCTGGACGTATTTTCTAAAGTCCGCTTCGGACATTTTATCCGCATACAGTGGATAAAGGGCCGCGATCAATTCTTCTAAGGTTGGGAATTTTGCTCCGTCCATTTTGAATGCCATATCGGACTCCTTGGGACTTATAAAATTTGGAAACAAACCGATCCGCTTCGAATCGATAGAATCGAGTTCACGCCCTACGCCATCTTTTTCGATAGGCCTTTTCTATAAATCCAAAAACCGCATCTAATCCAAAATCGATCTTTCGATTCCGAGCAAGGTTATATCGTCTTTTTTAAAATCGGGTAAGTTCAAACCGTTTGCCGAATCCAACAATTCTTTGCAAACGCTTCCGATGGGTTGGCCGTTTCTTTGTTTGAGCCACTGTTCCATCGAAAAATTCTCGTGTTCGTCTCCCGAAAAAATAAATCGATCGGGAAGTCCGTCCGTAAACAAAAACAATCGAAATTCCTCGGGCAGATCGCGCGATAACTCCTCGTATGTATAACCGGAAATCATACCAGCATACGGTCCGATCAGATCGAGAGAAACGGTTTCCTCTTTGTTATTCAGGATGCAAGGCGGATTTCCGGCGCTAGATATTAGAATTTTATGATTTTCTAAATCTAAGTCGAGGATCAATCCAGAAAAAAACGGGCTCACGTCCCCGATTCTCGCGCTGAATCGTCCCGAAAGTTTGGTCAAAAGTTGCCCTGGCGATAGTTTGGAATCGAAGATGGAATTGTATTCGCTTTGAATGACCATGGTCATCAGAGAGGCTTGCACCCCGTGACCGATCGCGTCCGCCAAAAAGATTCTTAGCTTTTTGTTTCCGATCGGACGAACGATATAAAAGTCTCCGCCCACTTTGGAGATCGGTTGATAAAAAGAATAGAGTCTGATTCCCGCATTTTTTAATACGACATCCTCCGGAACCTCCAAGAAGTCCGTCTGGATTTTGACGGCCATATCCAAATCCTCTTCGATCGTTCTCAGTGCGAAACGCAATCGATGCGTTCTTTCCTCCACCTTCTTTTCCAAGTTTCTGGATAGATCGAAAAGTCTTTGCATGTTCTTTGAATTTCTCACCGAAAGAGAAACGGACTGGGCCGCCAAAAAGACAAAGGTTCCCAAGGAAGAATAATAACCCGTCTCCAAATAGTAACTCACATACAAAAGGTCGTTGATCATCGCGAGATAGATAAAGACGAAACCCGACAAAAGAATCAAGGAACCTTCCCGTTTTTTGCGGACCGCGCGGATCAGCGTAAAAAGACCGAGACTTCCGGCCATAAACGCGTTCAGATAATAGATCGGAATCGTATGTGTGAAAATTCTCATCGGAAAAAAAAGAACCATCGCCGATGCGACGATCGAAATCCACCAGAGTATGTCCACGAAAACCCTTTTTAGATCGCGGGGATAAAGGGAAAGAATGTAGTTCAAAAAGACGGGCACCGAAAGATAAAACGTCAAATATTCAATTCTGATTATATTCTCGTAATTGATCGCGTCCGTGTATTCCAAAATCAATCGGTTTCCGGGAAACAAACTCCTCGATCCCATCAGAAGACAAAACAATCCGAAATACAAAGAAGGAGTTTCCTTTCTTCGTACGATGTAAAACGAAAGATGCAGAAAGGACATGATCAAAAGTCCTCCCACTAAAAACGCGTCCAATCTAAGGGAACGATTCCATTCGGATCGAAGGGATTCGACTTCTCCGATCACGATCGGAGACCAAAAACCTCCGAGCCGTAAATCTTCATTCGCAATTTGTAATACGATTTGCAGATCGGAACCGGAAGGTTCGAACTCCAAAAACAAGGGTTTGGCCCCCTCGTCCACGGCGTCGAGACTTCCGTCTTTCTTTTTTTGGATTTTTCCGGAGTTCAAAACCTGTCTTCCGTTTAAAAAAAGTTCGTATGAGGAACTCTGATCGGGAAGAATCATCCCTAGTTTTGGAATTTTCTCGGGAAGTTTGACGTCCAGTACGTAGGTTCCGAATCCTTTTCCGTTTCTGGATTCTCCGTTCCAAGCGGAGGGAACATATACGATCTCGGAGGCGCTTTTGAAATTCTCCTCTTCCTTTTCCGAAGAAAGATATTTCCAAGCTCCCCAGTGAAACATCCATTCTCCCCGAAGAGTGAGTTTACCGTTTCTGGAAAAATCCCAAGTCGAAGCCTCCAAGATTCCGGACCTCGCGATCGGAGGTTCTTGCGTTTTGCAAACGTTGAGACAAAAACAAACAAAGAATAGTAAAACGAGTTTTTTCGAGGAAAGTAGAATGTGGTGAAAAACGCGCTCGAACGTTTTTACTTTCCAAAACGAATTCCGATCTTTCCGCGAAAACATAGAGGAAGAATCTTTTCCGAATTCGAATAGGGTTCAAATTCTTTTTATCTTTTAGGTAAGAATTGATTTTATTTCTTTCCCGTTTTTGTCCCCATTCTCGAGCGTAAGCGATTTATAATAAGAGTCCGAGTTTTCAATTGGAAACGTTTTGACCCTGTGCAAGACCGAAAAAGTCCGCAAAGAGACAGAATTTGCTTCTTGTTTCCCAGAATATTGTATAAAAAAGATAGAATATTCTCCTAAATCCCGGAATTATATCCAATATAACGAATTTTTAGTTGACTATAACGAGAAAAGTCTCTTTTTTGGTAAAAAATTTCTAAAAAGGAGGCTTTGGGTGAAAAGCTTTATTACTCAGATAACAACAGGAGCCCTTTTACTCTGTACTTTTACGATTGCCTTGTTCCCTCAGGACACGAAGAAGGAAAAACCAAAAACCGAGTCCGCTCCCATTCTCAACCTAGATCCCCCTTCCGATGTGAAATACGAAGATCAACCGAACGATGGAAAAGGGATTCCGGAAATTCAGCAGGAGCTCGCAAAGGAAGAACCGTATAAAAGTCCCTACAAAGGAAAACTTCCCGGCGAATTTATGAAGTCCATGCTTCTTTCTCCGGACCACCAAGACGCGGTTCGTAAAGTGGATCGTCTTTGGCTCGGCGATATTTTCCGCGTGGGTTTTCAAATCCGTCCCCGTTTTGATTACAGCCACAACGCGGATTTTGATAAGCGAACTCTGGATGATAGGAACTACGCGACTCAGAATTCGCAGGTTTCGTTTATCATAGATCCGAATCAGTATGTGGCCGCAAAGGTTACGATCCAAGACGTTCGCGTTTTCGGGGGTGAACAATCCAGAAAGGACGGACAACTCGGTTACTTGGGTCTTTCCAACTCGGCCGGTGTGGAGCTCAGCGCGGCGCCCACTGCCACGAACTCGGTCAGTATCAAAAACAACACGGATCTTCGGGAAGGTTTTATCCAACTTAAAAACTTCGCGGAAGGTTTCGAAGTGTATCTCGGAAGACAGATCTTCGGTTTCGGCGATAACAGATACATCGGAGGAAGAAACGACGGTCAGACCGGTAACTCTTTCGACGGTGCGAGAGTGAAATACAATTCCAAACATTTCAACTCGGAAGCCTTTACTTCCATTATAGCGGAAGACTCGAACGCCGGTAGCGGTAACAACACCGCGAACGGAGTCAAACGCGGAACCGTAAACGACACTTATCTTTCCGGTTTATACAACACGTTGAAGTTCGAAGACTTCCTTGTGGATCTTTACTACTTTAACATCGACAAAAAATGGGAGCAAGGGCCGACCCCCACTTCCAGTTTGGACAGAACCAGACAAAGAGACGATTTAAACACGGTCGGATTTCGTTTAACAAACAGAACGGATAGCAACCGTTTGCCGAAAACGAAGGCTTGGGACTGGACGCTCGAAGGTTCTTGGCAATACGGCTTTAACGGTCAAAGAGTCAACGCGGGTTGGGACACTTTCAAACAAACCGTGGACGGTAAGTCGACTTCTCAAAGAATTTATACCCAAAACGTGGAATACGACGCGAAGTATTTTATCGCTCAGACGGGTTATACTTTCTTCGATCGTTTTCGCGTAGGTCTTCAATACTCGATCGGTTCCGGAGATCCGAACAGAACGGACAACAAGGTAGCGACTTATGACGCTTCCTTTGCGACAAGATCGGGAGGATTTCCTTACTTCGATTCCGGAAACGGTATCGTAAACGCGACGTTCTGGTCGAACACGAGAACCAAGTCCATCCATTTGATGTATAACTCTCCGAATTACGGAAGATTCATCTTCGTCGCATACGACGTCCAAAAAGCGTCCGTAAACGACGCTTGGTATTCTTCGGGTGGAGCGGCTAACACCGGTTTGACGACCGAGAATAACACCGGTGCGGCTTTCGGCGGTTACAAACTCGGAGAAAGAGGCGGTAAACGTCTTTTCTACGAATTCGATTTGATCTATCAATTCTACCTCAAGGACTACGTTTCGATTTGGACGGGCGGTTCTTATCTTCTCGCCGGAGATTCGGTTAGAAACGCGAGAGTCAATCCTTGGGCTCCGAACGTAAACGACAGATACACGTTGGACAATAAGTCCTACAGCTTCTTTCTTTTCGTTCAGTTCGCAATGTGATTCATAAAATTAGAAGTTAGGAAACCAACACATGAAAACAAAAATTCTGAAAACAACCGCAATCGTCTTTCTTATGACGGTCGCAAACTTGGGGCTTTTCGCAAAAGACGTAAATCTTCTCAACGTATCCTACGATCCGACACGAGAATTATACGCGGAATACAACAAACTTTTCGCAAACTATTGGAAATCCAAAACCGGAGACGACGTAAGGGTCAACCAATCCCACGGCGGTAGCGGTAAACAAGCAAGATCCGTGATCGACGGACTCGAAGCGGACATCGTTACTCTTGCGCTCGCTTACGACATCGACATCATCGCTTCCAAAGGATTGATCGCGAGAGATTGGTTGAAAAGTCTTCCGAACAACAGCACGCCCTACACTTCCACGATCGTATTCGTGGTAAGAAAGGGAAATCCTAAGAACATCAAAGACTGGGACGATCTCGTAAGAAACAAAGTGAGCGTGATTACTCCGAACCCGAAAACTAGCGGGGGCGCGCGTTGGAATTATCTCGCTGCTTGGGCTTTCGCACAAAAGAAGTTCAACAACGATAACGGCAAAGTTCAAGACTTTATAAAAACGTTATATAAGAACGTTCCCGTTCTCGATTCTGGTGCGAGAGGTTCGAGCAACACGTTCGCACAAAACGGAATCGGCGACGTGCTGATCGCTTGGGAAAACGAATCCTTTCTGATTCTCGAAGAATTCGGTAAAGACAAATACGAAGTCGTAATTCCTTCCCTGAGCATTCTCGCGGAACCTCCGGTAGCGATCGTGGAAAAGAACGCGGAAAAACACGGAACATTGGATACCGCAAAGGCGTATCTCAAGTCGCTCTATTCGGACGCGGCTCAAGAGATCATCGCGAAACACGGTTATCGTCCGAGAAATCCTGCGATTCTCAAAAAATACGAAAGTAAGTTTCCGAAGTTGGACCTCATCACGGTGGACGGACATTTCGGCGGATGGCATAAGGCGCAAAAAGATCATTTTGCCGACGGCGCCTCCTTCGACCAACTCTACGTGAAATAAATCGTCGGAAAAGAAGGAAGAAAATCCCGCCGCAACGCGGGATTTTCTTTGATTCTCCCATTTTTAAAGCCGGGATCTTTCCTTGTAAGAGTTCCCACACTCGCCAAAGAATCCGAGGTTTCAGGCCAAAATATCATACAAAATTCTTTACTTATAGACAAAGGCTCAAAATATTGGATCAAATTATCTAATAAATTAGATTTCTGTTCACTTTGTTGTAGGAAAGACCAAAGGAAGAAAACGAATGAAATCCAAATCCACTCGAATTTATATTCTCGCGACCGCCTTGTTTTTAGTTTCGGCTTCCTTGTTCTCGGAAACCAAACTCTTAAACGTTTCTTATGATCCGACAAGAGAATTGTATACCCAGATCAACAAACTCTTCATCGCTCATTGGAAAAAACAAACCGGCGAAGACTTAGTCATCAATCAATCCCACGGCGGTTCCGGCAAACAAGCAAGAGCCGTAATCGACGGACTCGAAGCCGACGTCGTAACACTTGCGCTCGCGCAGGACATCGAAGCGATCGCTGAAAAATCGAAACTCCTTTCCACCGATTGGGAAAAACTTCTTCCGCATCAAAGTTCTCCTTACACGTCCACGATCGTATTTTTGGTTCGTAAAGGAAATCCGAAAGGAATCAAGGACTGGGACGATCTCGTAAAACCGGGCGTGGGAATCATCACTCCGAATCCGAAAACGGGCGGAGGCGCGCGCTGGAATTATCTCGCGGCTTGGGGTTATGCTAAGGAAAAATACGGCTCCGAAGAAAAGGCAAAAGACTTTATAAAAAAATTATATTCAAATGTTCTTGTATTGGATTCAGGAGCGAGAGGCTCTTTGACCACTTTCGTTCAAAGAGAAATCGGAGACGTTTTGATCTCCTGGGAAAACGAAGCTCATCTCGCTTTACAGGAAACGGCCAAGAATCAGAATTCTTCCGTTGAAATCGTTTTTCCTTCGGTCAGCATTTTAGCCGAACCGTCCGTCGCGGTGGTTACTAAAAACGCCGAAAAACACAACACATTGAAAGTATCCGAAAGTTATCTTAAGTTTTTATACACGCCGGAAGGACAGGAAGTAATCGCGAAAAATTACTACCGCCCCACCGATGTGAAAGTCGCGACCAAGTATAAAAGTTTATTCAAGAATTTGAAACTGTTCACGATCCGAGACGTCGCAGGGAACTGGAAGAACGCCCAGGAAAAACATTTCGTGGACGGAGCGATCTTCGATCAGATTTCGGCTAAATAAGAATTCGTTTCACTAAAGAGAAAACCTTGTCTACTTTGAATTTTAGAACCAAACCCTACGGAAAAACCGCTTTCGGAATCACGATCGGCGTCACTGTCACTTACTTAAGTTTGATCGTACTGATTCCGTTAGGCGCTCTTTTTCTGAAAAGTTCCGGAATCGGTTGGGAAGGTTTTTGGAAACTTCTTACCAACGATCGGATTCTTGCGGCTCTTTACTTGAGTTTCGGAGCCGGAGCCGTGGCGGCTCTGATCAATCTTGTGATCGGCTTTTTATTCGCTTGGGTTTTGGTTCGTTATGATTTTCCGGGCAAGTCCCTTCTCGATTCGCTCGTCGATCTTCCGTTTACGCTGCCGACCGCGGTCGCGGGGATCGCACTTACTACGATCTACACACAAAACGGAATTATAGGAAAATTATTCGCACCTTACGACATCAAGATCGCATACACTCCGATCGGAATCGTAATCGCACTCGTTTTTATCGGCTTTCCTTTTGTGGTAAGAACGGTTCAACCCGTTTTGGAAGAATTCCCAAAGGAACTCGAAGAATCCGCGTATTGTTTGGGCGCGAACCGATGGCAGATTTTCAGAAGAATTATTTTTCCGGAACTTCTTCCTCCTTTGATAACCGGCGCGGCGATGGCTTTCGCAAGAGGAATCGGAGAATACGGATCGGTGGTGTTCATTTCGGGAAACCTTCCGGGGAAAACGGAAATTCTTCCCTTATTGATCGTAACCAAACTCGAACAATATCAATACGAGGAGGCGACCGGAATCGCGTTTATCATGCTCGTAATCTCCTTTAGTATATTATTAGGTATTAATATTCTTCAGACGGTTTCTGCAAGGAGAAAGGGATGAGACAGGAATCCTTACTCGTTCGAATCATTCTCATCGGAACCGTGCTTTTATTGACGGCTCTGATTTTGATTCTTCCCATCTATACGGTGTTTCACGAAGCTCTTTCCAAAGGTTGGAGCGCCTATCTCGAGGGAATTCAGGAACCCGACACGATTTCCGCGCTGAAGTTGACTCTTCTCGTGGTTTCGATCGCGGTTCCTTTGAATACGATCTTCGGAATCGTATCCGCGCTTTCGATCACACGTTTCGACTTTCCGGGTAAAAGCTGGCTTTTAACGATCATCGATTCTCCGTTTTCGGTTTCGCCAGTGATCTCCGGTTTGATCTTCATTCTTCTTTTCGGAAGACAAGGTTGGTTCGGTCCTTGGTTGGAACAAGCCGATATCAAAATCGTATTCAACACGCCGGGTTTGATCCTTGCGACCGTATTCATCACGCTTCCCTTTGTGGCGAGAGAATTGATTCCGCTTCTTGAATCGACTGGAATCGAAGAGGAAGAAGCGGGCCTCTTACTCGGCGCGTCCCCGATGAAGGTATTTTTTAAGATCGTAGCGCCCGGAATCAAATACGGATTGTTATACGGAATCATTCTTTGTAACGCAAGGGCGATGGGAGAATTCGGGGCCGTCTCCGTTTTATCCGGACATATCCGGGGACAAACGAACACTCTTCCCTTGCAGATCGAAGTTCTTTACAACGAATACAATTCCGTGGCCGCATTTTCCGCGGCGTCTCTGCTCGTTTTCTTATCGTTAATCACGCTCGTTGCGAAACAGATTCTGGAAAGAAAAATCAAAATCACTAAAAAAGAAGAATTGCTCCAAGAGGAGGCGTAGTCATGGCAATAGAAGTTAAGAATATTATAAAACGCTTTGGTAGTTTCACCGCCATCGACAATCTTTCTTTGGAAGTTCCGGCGGGGGAATTGGTCGCGCTTTTGGGTCCTTCCGGTTCCGGTAAAACGACCCTGCTTAGAATCATCGCCGGACTCGAAGACGCGGACGAGGGTCAGGTGATCTTCGAAGGCCAAGAAGTCGGAAAGAAAAACGCAAAGGACCGCGGAGTCGGATTCGTTTTTCAACACTACGCCCTTTTCAGACACATGACGATTTTTGAAAACATCGCCTTCGGTCTCGAAGTGAGAAAAAAATCCGAAAGACCGAGCAAGCAAGCGATTCGAGACAAAGTGATGAGTCTTTTAAAACTCGTTCAACTCGAGAATTTTCACAACCGATATCCTTCCGAACTTTCCGGCGGACAAAGACAAAGGATCGCACTCGCAAGAGCGCTCGCCATCGAACCTCGTTTTTTACTGTTAGACGAACCCTTCGGAGCCTTGGACGCAAAGGTAAGAAAGGAACTAAGAAATTGGCTGAGAAGACTTCACGACGAAATTCATATCACAAGCGTGTTCGTAACGCACGATCAAGAAGAAGCTCTCGAAGTTTCGGACAAGGTAGTCATTCTTAAATCCGGAAAAATCGAACAGGTCGGAACTCCGGACGAGGTTTACAATCATCCGAAAAATTCTTTCGTGTTTCACTTTCTCGGAGACGTGAATCTTTTTCACGGAAGAGTTCAAGGCGGACAAACACAACTCGGCGAAATCAAAGTGGACGCGCCCGAACACGCGGAAGTTGAGAACGCAAACGCGGTCGGTTATGTTCGACCTTACGACGTTGAAATTTTAAGAGCGCCGATCGAGGCGCAAACGATTCCCGCGGAGATTCAGTATATTCATTCCACGGGAAGAACGGTGAAGATCGATCTCAAACGTTTGGATACGGGCGCCATTCTGGAATCGCAATTAAACTCCTCCGAGTTTCAAGCCTTGAATCTGCTTCCGGGTGAAACGGTTCACATTCGTTTTAAAAAAGTGAAAGTTTACGTGGAAGATTATACGATCTGATTCAAGAAGAATTTCGATTCGATATTCGTTTGTCGGAACAAATATCGACTGCTTTTTCAAGATGACAGGACGATCTACTTTTTAACCGAAGAATCTTTCGTCTTGTTCGCTTTCTCTTTATCGTTTCGAGCGGGTTTCGTGACTCCGTTTTCGATCAAAATACAATCCGCTTCAAAGTAAGAATGATCGGCTTGATCGTGCGAAACCACGACCACGGGGACCTGAAAGAGCCTTTGGATCTTTTTCAATTCCGATTTCATCTTATCCTTCAACTCCGAGTTCAGAGCCGCAAACGGTTCGTCGAGTAACAAAAGTTCCGGTTTCCGAATCAAGGCCCTTGCCAAAGCGACTCTTTGTTTTTGCCCCCCCGAAAGATTTTTCGGATACGCATCCGATACGTTTTGTATTTCAAAGATTTCTAATATTTCATCCACCAAAGCGCGATCCGATTCCGACAAACGAAAGGAAAACGTTCCCTTAAGCGGAAATTCCAAATTCTTACGAACGTTCAAATGGGGAAAAAGTGAATAGTTTTGAGGAAGATAACCTACGTTTCTTTTTTGAGGAGGAAAATCGATTCCGCTGTCGGAATCAAAAAAAACCTCGTCGCCGAGAACGATTCTCCCGTGATCGGGTTGGATCAACCCCGAGATCGTTTTCAGAGTTAAGGTTTTTCCCGCGCCGGAAGGTCCGTAGATAAACAAAAAATCCCGAATCGATCGAAAATCAAGATCGAGAAAAAATCTTCTTTTACGATCGATTAAGGTTTTTTGAATATGAACGAAGAGGGACACTAAGGTTTTCCGAAATGATACTGTTCGAAAATTTTCTTCGCCGTAGGAGAGGACAAAAATTCCAAAAACAACTTCGCTTCGGATAAATTCGCGCTCTGTGCGACCGCGATCGCGGGATACAAAATCGGTTTCGTTTTTAGATCGGAGATCGCGATTTTCACCTTGTCCTTAAAAAGAATCGCGTCCGTTTTATATACGAAGCCCGCGTCCACTTCTCCTCGCGAAACGTAATCCAAAACCTGTCTTACGTTCTCGGCGGGGATCCATTTTTTCTCCAAGGTCTCGTCCCAACCTTCCGTATCCAACGCTTCTCTCGCGTATTTTCCGGCAGGAACCGTCGCCGGATTTCCGAAAGAAATCTTCTGAACCGTTTCCTTTTTCAAATCGGAGATTTTTTTCAGATCCGATTTCGAATCGATCGGAACGATCAAAACCAAAACGTTCTTTACGAAATTCTTTCTTGTGGAAACGTCGAAAAGATTTTTTTCCAAACCCTTATCCACGCTTTCCTGATCGGCGGACGCGAACACGTCCGCGGGAGCTCCGTTTGCGATCTGCTGTAAAAGAATGCCCGAAGCGGCAAAGTTAAAAACTACCTTTACGGAATGTTTCTTTTCGAATTCCTTTCCGATCTCGTCGAAGGCCTGCGTCAAACTAGACGCCGCCGAAACTAAAATTTGTTTTTCCCCTCCGAAAAGCGGAGAAAGGCAAAACATCAGAACCAAAATTGCAGCGATTCGAAGTCGTTTCATAATATTCTATTTTCCTTATATACCAATCACCAATGCGATTTTTTTAACACGCCGTTCGACACCGTCAAAATCAAAACGGACAATACCGATGTTAAAATTACCAAATAAAACGCGATCGAATCGTTTCCGGATTGTACACTATCGTATATCGCAAGCGAAAGTGTTTGTGTTCTTTTGGGAATATTTCCGGCGATCATCAGAGTCGCTCCGAATTCTCCCATTCCTCTTGCGAAAGCAAGCATGGCCCCCGCGAGAATTCCCCTCCAGGATAAGGGCAATAACACTTCCCAAAAAATTCCGATATTCCCTTTTCCTAATGTTTTTGCTGTGTCCTCGTAATCCGCGTCCAAGTCCTCGAAGGATGCGAGCGCGGATTTATAAACCAACGGAAAGGAAACGACGATCGAAGCGATGACCGCCCCGGACCAATGAAATAAAAAACTGAAACGAAACGTTTCCAATAGAAAGGAACCGAAAATTCCGCGTCTTCCCAATAACACCAAAAGATAATATCCGAGAACTGTGGGAGGCAATACGAGCGGCAGGGTAAGAATCGAATCGAGAATTCCCTTCCCGAAAAATTTCCATCGAGAGATAAAATAAGCCGCGAGCACTCCGAACACGATAGCGATCAAAGTGGAAAACGCGCTCACGATCAAAGTAAGCAGAATCGGATGGCGCATCGTTTCCCAATCGAGTTCGGTCATGCACGGATATTAATCCGAAAATCGTTTCGAGGTCAAGAAGAGAAGAAGATCCTCGGAGCTAATTCGGAGAAAGATATTGCCTATTCCTCGATTCACAAACGGATTTTAAAAAGAATACAACGAAATAAAATTCTTCTTTTACTTTCAGGGCTTCCGTGTTTTTTGAAATCAATCGATATGAATTCAAAAATCGCGGACATCAGAACAAGTTATACTCTATCCTCTTTGGACATCGAAGACACGGGAAACGATCCGATCGTATTCTTTCAAAAATGGTTTCAAGAAGCGGTCTTGTCCGAAGTTTTCGAAGTCAACGCGATGACTCTTGCCACCGCCACAAAGGACGGAATCCCCGACGCAAGAACCGTTCTTCTCAAAGGTATTACGAACGATTCTTTTCTTTTTTATACGAACTACGAAAGTAGAAAGGGAAAGGAGTTGGAGGAGAATCCGAAGGCTTGTCTCGTTTTCTTTTGGTCCGAACTCGAAAGACAAATTCGAATCGAAGGAAACGTCACCAAGGTTTCCAAGGAAGAATCGGAAGAATATTTTCATTCTAGACCGAGAGAGTCGCAGATCGGTGCGGTCGCTTCTCCTCAGAGTCAAAAAATTCCCGATCGAAAATTTTTAGAGGAACGTTTCGCGAAACTTTCGAAAGAATTCGAAGGAAAAGAAGTGGAGTTACCGAATCACTGGGGCGGTTACGCGGTCCAACCGATTCGTATCGAGTTTTGGCAAGGACGTTCGAGCCGCTTGCACGATCGCATCGTCTTCGAAAAGAAATCGGATTCTTCTTGGGATAAATTCAGAGTCGCTCCCTAATTCGCGATCCATAGAGAGCGAATTAGCCATTGGTAGCGAAGCGTTCAACCAATGGTTCCAAACGAAGTTTGGAAAATCTTCAGTTCGAAGAAAGAATCAGTTTCAAGGATTCAATCCTTTTTTGATCGATTGTTTGTCGGACCAATTTCGATAAAATACTCGCTTTTTTAGGACGTTCCTGCCGTAATCCCCGTTCTTTAAATCCAAAAGGAACGTTTTTAGGGATAAAACAGGTCCATCCAAATGTTAGAATTTCACGAAGAATATCTGTCGGGAGATTTCGTTTTGAAAAAGTTAATTCCATTCATTCTCACCTTGTCGTTGTTATTCGCTCTGGGCTGCGGTAAAAAAAGCGACGCGCCTAAAGACGCAAACGCGTCCGGAGAAGTAGCATCCAGATCCGTATCCGGAATGACCGATCAATTGGCAAAAGGCGCGCCGATGCCGGAAGCCGAAAAAAAATCCGCAGCGGACGAAGACGTTTATAAAGAGGCGCCGTCGCAAGATAAAGCGGAGAATCAGCTCGGTAAGGTTTTTACGCCGATCGCTACAAACAACGAAAGACTTCTGGAATACAACATTCAACTTTCCTACGAATGCACTGATCTTATTAAAACGAGAAAAGAACTTTTGGATTTTATTTCCAAATACGGTTATCTGGAAACCAGTTCCGCGACAAACTCCGTCTCCCCGTATATGAGCGCGAAGGTTCATGTTCGTTCGGCGAAACTCTACGAAGCTTTATTAGAACTTGATAAATTGGGAATTCTTCTTTCCGAAGAAATTTCCACCGTCGATCATACGGAAGGTATGGTTTGGCAAAAAAGAAAATTGACCCGTGAAAAAATCAGACTTTCCAGAAGAAACAATGCGAACAGTCAGATCGGCGCGGGCGCAAAAAACTGGGAAGCGATCGAAGAATCGATTTCCACCAGCGAAGATGAACTCGATCTCGCGGAACAGGAAACTTGGAGAATCAAGGACAGGGTCGCTTGGGCGACGATTTCTGTCGGTTTTAGTTTGCCAACTCCTCCGGACAAAATCCAAGTTCCTCAGTATAAAAACGCGCTCGTTGGAATCGCCAACGCGTTCCTTCAACTTACGTATTATCTGCTTTGGTGGTTGCCTTTCCTGATTTTAGGCGGCGTTGCCGTGTATTACGGCGGCGTGGCGTATCGAACGCTTAAGAAGAAATTCGGAAAGTAAAAAGAGTAGAAAGCGAAAGCAACGACGAAACTTTCAAGGTTTGTAGGAATTCCGACAAGTTTGAAAGTTTCGGATTGAGTTTGACTTCGGAAGGTTTTTCTGTTATAGGGAACGCGCGCTCCCACAATATAAACTCAGCGCCTCGCTCTCTATGGATCGCTCGTCATCATCACCCTGAGTTGCGACCCATAGGAAGCAACTCGCTGAGTTGTTGCGCGGCGACGAGGCCGTCTTCTTTTACGATAAAGTCGTCGGAACCACGACAAAACTCGGGATTAGGATTCGGCCTCAGCCGAGACCGAGCATATGACCCAGTTTGAGTTTTTTGGTCATGAGATAGTTGTGATTGTCGGAACCCGGTTGAATCTCGATCGGAATCCTTTCCACAACTTCCAAACCGTAACCGTCCAAACCGACGATCTTACGCGGATTGTTGGTAAGAATTTTCATCTTACCGACGCCGATTTCTCTTAAAATCTGAGCGCCGATCCCGTAGTCCCGAAGATCGGGAGCAAAGCCTAATTTTTCGTTGGCTTCCACGGTATCATATCCTTTATCTTGAATATTATAAGCCTTTAATTTATTGATCAGACCGATTCCTCTTCCTTCCTGTCTCATATAAAGAAGAACTCCCTTTCCTTCCTTGGAAATCATTTCCAAAGCGGAATGAAGTTGAGGACCGCAGTCGCAACGATTGCTCGAAAAAATATCACCGGTTAGACATTCGCTGTGAACGCGAACCATAACCGTATCTTCTTTTTTGATTTCGCCTTTGATCAAAGCGACGTGAATCTTATCGTCGATCATCGTGGAATACGCGCGGATGGTAAAGTCGCCGTATTCGGTCGGAAGTTTGGATTCCACTTCGAGACGAATGAGATTCTCCTTCGCTCTTCGATAACGAATCAGATCTTCGATCGTATAAATATTGAGTCCGTGTTTTTGTGCGAATTTTTCCAGATCCGGAAGACGGGCCATGGTTCCGTCGTCGTTCATGATTTCGCAAATGACACCCGCAGGATATAAATTGGAAAGTTTGGATAAATCCACAGCCGCTTCCGTATGACCGGCCCGACGCAGAACCCCACCCGGAACCGCTTGGAGCGGGAATAAATGTCCGGGACGCATCAAATCTCCCGACACCGTTTTTTCGTCTAAAAGGGCTTGTACGGTGATCGCACGGTCTTGGGCGGAAATCCCTGTGGAAGTTCCGTGTTTTGCGTCGACGGAAACGGTAAACGCGGTTCCGTGTTTATCACCGAGCGAATAATCGTCCACCATCCGATTGAGACCGAGCTTTTTGAGACGCTCGGCTTCCATTGGCATACAAATCAAACCGCGGCCGAACGTGGCCATAAAGTTGATTTTTTCCTTATCCGCAAACTCTGCCGCGACTACGAGGTCTCCCTCGTTTTCACGATCTTCCGAATCCACAAGAATGATCATTCTTCCGGATTTGATTTCTTCGATTGCATTCTCAATGGGTTGGATCATAGCTCTTTTCTTACCATCTCTTCTATTGGACTGAAATTTGGCTACAGAAACTTAATTCTTTGGAATCAAATACAAGTTTCCGAACAATTAGTTCGAATTCTTAACTATTCCTTGGACTTAAGAAGCTGTTCCAAATACCGCGCCACCAAATCGATTTCCAAGTTGAGAATCGTGTCGGAATTCCAGGACTTCGCATTCGTCTTTTTGAGAGTTTCCGGAATCAAAACCAGGTCGAATTCTTTCGGTCTCGAATCGACCACCGTCAAAGAAATCCCGTCGACGGTGATACTTCCTCTCGGAGCGATATATCGGGAAAGGGAAGGATCGTTTTGGACCGTATAACAGATCACGGCTCCTCCCTCTCTTTCTTCTTTGCTGAGAATTTTTCCCGTTCCGTCCACGTGGCCGCTGACCAGATGTCCTCCGAGTCGTGTTGTCGGAAGAGCGCTTCTTTCCAAGTTCACTTCCTCTCCGACCTTGAGAAATTTGAAGTTCGTGAGTTCGAGAGTTTTAAAACTCGCATAAAAACGAAAGCGACTTCCTTCGTTCGTAAACTCGGTGACGGTTTGACAACATCCGTTAACCGAAATCGAATCGCCGAGTTTTAGATCGGGTTGAACCCATTTTGTTTCGACGAGAAATCCCCTGCCCTCGTTCGTTTCCTGTATCTCTAAAATTTTTCCGGTCGTTTCCACTAAGCCCGTAAACATCCGTGCGCCTCCCAAATGTCGTCTCCCACGTTCGATTTCCAACGTAAGGTTTTCGCGTTCGTTTCAAACGCGGGTTCTATTCCTTGGACTATGGAACGAGGAGTTCTTATTTTTAGAATGAGATCGTTTTCCTTCATTTTGGAGGAAAAGGTTTTATAAACCAGATTCCCGCCCTCGGCGAGAAACAGATTGATCCCGAGTTCGGAAAAGAATTCGAAACATTCTTCCGCGAGTCGGGAAGACTCGAACGTGCGGATTTCTTTTTCCGTAAGGGATAAAAGAATTTCCTTCGTCGATCGCTCGAGAACCGCCTCCTTGGCGATTAAAAAAACGCATTTTTTAGAACCGTATGTTTCGTTGATTCGTTTCTGTTTGGAAATCCATTCTTCCGTTATATTTCGTTCTTCGAATATAATAAAAATTCGATACGGTTGATACGAGGCGGCCCGTTCCTTGTGAATTTTTCGGATTTCCGGATCGTTTGCGTATTTCAGAATATTCTTTACTAAAGCGGAAAAACCGGTTTCGGTTTCTTCGGCCAAAGATTCTTTTTCAAGGGAGAATTTTACAGCTTCCGAAATTTCCATCGAGTCCAGTCTAAAATCCAATCCGGGCCGATCGTGATAAAGAGTTCCGGGCCCAACAAGAACAGCGTCGCATTTTGCCCGCAAAATCGCCGTTAGACGAGACGATTCCGCTCCGGATAATTGAATCTGCGTTTTGTTCTCGGCCGCAAAAAAACCTTCTTTGGAAACCGCGACCTTTATTACCATAGAAGGTCTTTTGGTTTCGATTCGAGAAGTAAAACCGAACAAACTTTCGGCCGCGATTTGTGCGAGCGAGGAATCCTGCACGATCGAAATCCCCTTTCGTTTCGCTTCTTCCAAACCTTGTTTGGCGCTGACCAATGGATTCGGATCCTTCCAACCGTAGTATAAGGTTTTGGGTTTGTGCTCGAGAATCAAATCCATACAAGGCGGTGTTTTTCCGTGATGGGTGCAGGGTTCCAGAGTAACCCATACGTTATGCGCCGTTCCGACCAATCCTTTTTTGACGAATTGATCGTATGCGTTTCTCTCCGCGTGCGGTCCGCCCGCGGGAGACGTTCTTCCGTAAGATAGAATTTCTTGATTTTGTATGTCCGTGATCAGACAGGAAACGGGCGGATTCGGAGAGGTTTCGCCCGTCGATAAGAAGGAAAGTTTACGCATTTCCTCCCGAAACGTTTCCGGGAGGAGAATCATCAGCTGCGGACCCGCCGCATGATATGATCGTAAATATCCACAAGGGGGGCCGCGATAAAGATCGAAGAATACGTTCCTATGATAATCCCGAAGGTCAGCACGTAAGCGAAATCGAAAAGTTCGGTCGCGCCTCCGATGATGATCGCTACGATTGAAATCAAGGTCGCAAAAGAAGTGTTAAACGTTCTTCCGAGAGTTTGATTGATCGCGGAGTTGATCGTTTGTCCGAAAGTTTCGTTCAGATTTCCAGCCGCATTTTCGCGGATTCTATCGAAGACCACGATCGTATCGTTGATCGAATATCCGAGAAGCGTCAAAAGCGCCGCGATGATCGGAACGCTCGGTTTGATCTGAAAAAATCCGATGAATGCTACGGTCAAAATCAAGTCGTGAGTCAACGCAACAATGGCGCCTAACGCGAACTTGAATTGAAAACGAAAACTGATATACGCGAGAATGATGACCATCGTCAAACCGAGAAGCGTGGTTCCCGTTGAGGAAAGTTCTCCTCCCACGACCGCGCCCACTTGGTTCGCGCTTAGAACCTTGCTTTTGTCGATTCCGAAGTCCGCGATCAGAATCGAAATCAAAGCGTCGATTCCGGATACGTCGACCTTGTCTTCGGGTTTTAAGGAATTCTTCTGTTTGTATTTCCCGAGAATCGCGTCCACGGAACCGAGACCGATATCGATCTGGTAGTGATTCTTATCCTTATCCAATAAAAGAAGAACCGCTTCGATATTGTTATCGGTGAAATAAGTTTCGAGCTTTTTGCGATCCACCGATTTGTCGAATTCGATTACGGTTCTCAGACCTCCGTTGAAGTCCAGGGAATTGGCGAATCCCTTGTGAACCACAAACGTATAAGTAAATCCGAATATGATCAGGGCGAGTGAAACGCCGATGGAAACGTATTTATATTTTATAAAATCGAACATTTTGATTAAGACTCCAATTTTTTAAAGCCGATCTGGAGTTTTTGAACTCCCAGCTTATTGACCAAAAGATCCATCACCATTCGGCTGAGGAACAAGGACGTAAAAAGAGAAGTGACGATACCCCAACAAAGTGTGATCGCAAACCCTTTGATCGGACCGTTTCCGAGACGGATCATCAGAATTCCGGAGATCAACGTGGTCACGTTACTGTCTATGATCGTCCAGAACGCGTTATCAAACCCCTGCGCCACCGCAACGGAAGCGGATTTACCCGCTTGCAATTCTTCCTTGATTCTTTCGTAGATGATCACGTTCGCATCGACGGCCATACCGACGGTCAAGATGATCCCCGCAAAACCCGGAAGAGTCAGAGTAAATCCCATGAGAGAAAGAAGCGCGCTTAAGATGATGATGTTCGCGAATAACGCGATGTTTGCGACCATTCCCGAAAGTCTATAGATGAGCAACATATAGAACATCACGAGAACGAATCCGATCAACACGGCTTTCATACCGACTTCGATCGATTCTATCCCGAGAGTGGGTCCGATAAATCTCATCTCAAGAACTCGCAGAGGAATCGGAAGAGCGCCTTCGCTGATTACGTTCGCAAGATCCACCGCTTCTTCTTTTGCAAAAGAACCGTCGATCTGAGCCACGCCGCCCGCGATCGCGCCGCGAATGGTCGGCGCGGAAACGACTTTGTCTCCCCAAACGATCGCGAGATTTCTTCCCTTGTTCTGGGAAGTGATTTCGAAAAATTTCTCCGCGCCCGCGCTCGTTAACGTAAACGATACGATATAACCGAAGGAATTGTTTTCAAAAGAAGGCCTTGCGTCGCGCATATCGCGTCCGTCGAGAGCGATCGCTTTTTCGAGAACGATAAATCTTCTCGGAAGCAAAGGAGAATTCTGATTGTTCCCTCTCGCCCAATATGCAAAAACTCTAAATTTATCTTTCGGAATTTTGTATTTGTCTTCCAGGGATTGAAGAAACTTATCCTGTTCCGCTTTCCCTAATTTTTGTTTTACGATGTTCTGATATTTAACGATGTCGGTTTCTTCGCGTTTACCGCTTTCCAGAAGTCTGTTTTCTTCCTGCTGGATGATCGCCGCGTACGTCAGACCTGGACCCGCCGAGTTTTCGGATTCTTCCAAACGGTATTCCACGGTTTCGGTGTTCTGGATGATTTCCAAAATCTGGGAAGAATTGGTCACGCCGGGAAGAGAAACCTCGATCGAATCCTGATCCTTTTGAATTCTCACCTGAGGTTCGGTAAGGTTCTGGCTTGTAAGACGATTGTCGATGATGAGTTTCGCCTTTTCGAGTTCGAGAAGTTTACGGCTCGGAGAAAGTTCGAAATAACTTTCGATTTCTTCCAGACGATCCTTCGCCTTCTTTTTTTCCTTCGCGTCCACGGAAGGATCGGCGACGGTTTTGTTTAAGGTTTCAATTTCTTTAATATAACTTTCGCGGAGTTTGGAAGCGTAGTCTTCGAAATCCCCTTTCATCGCGACTCTCATCCCGCCTTGTAAGTCGAGACCGAGTTTGATCGTAAGAGGACGTCCTTTTGTGATCCATTCTTCCACGATCGTAGGGCGAAGTTTGTTCTTCGCTTCAAGAATCAGTTCGGGATTTTCCTGGGAAATCTGATTGATCTTTGCGGAAGTGATGAATCTTCCTTTTACCAAAAGAAAAGGTTCTTCTTTGAGAGAGGTAGGCGCCGGAGAAATCGTCCAATCGGATTGTTTGTATTCGTGATTCCAACGTTCTTCGAATTTGGTAAGAATCGCTTTTTTCTGATCTTCGGGAAGTAAAACGAATTCTTTTCTTACCGCAATTTCCAACTCTCTGGTTGCGAAGTTGGGGTAAAGTATAACCGTCGCCGCTAAAATAATAACGAGCGGCAGGAAAATCCATGTCGCAGATTTCAAGGTGAAACTCCTAGTCTCTTCTCATTTTATTGATGGTAACCGGGGATCTACGGCCGGAACTGCCGCGGGATTTACCGGCTTTCAGTCTGTACAAAGCGAATAATAATATAAAGACGATGATGATGATGGCTTTTTTATATTCGGAAAGAAATCCGAAGAAGGAGCCGGACTTCTGCCCTTCCTGAACCTTCTTTTTTTCTTCTTCTTTCTTCTTGTCTTCGCCTAACTTGAGTATGTCGGCAAGACGGTTTTGAAAGGAAGGCCCCTGCTCGCTCTTTGCCGGTTCGGCGGAAACGGTATAACCAGGAAGATTGTTCGGGCGGATTCTCATTTCTTCGTTCACCCAATACGGTTTCTGAAGATTCCCCGAGTCCGCGTTAGACGCGCTTGCGAGTTGTTGTTCTTCCTGATTTTTCGAAGAGGAAGCGTTTCCGTTGTTCGAAGAATTGGAGGAGTTCGAAGCGTTCGTGTTGTTCGAATTGTTTTGAGAATGATTGTTCGACGAAGAATTGGAAGATTCTTCCCCGCCGTTCGGTTCCACGTTCTTTTTGGTTCCTTCCGGATTGGAAGGAGAAGTGGAGGAAGACTTCTTCTTTTTCTTTTTGGATTTTTTCTTTTCCTTCTTCTTGGAGGATTTCGTGGAAGAAGACGAAGAGGATCCGGAAGATTTTTTGCTGGCGGTCTTTTTGGGTTCCGCAACCTTTTCGAGGAAGTCGATTTCTTCCCCGTCTTGGGAAAACAGAATCGAATTCCCAAGAAATAAAAAGATAAGAATGGAGACCGCCGCTTTTTTCATTTGTCTGCTTGTTTCTTTTTTACAACGGTGCTTGCCGTAAAGGAAACGTTCGTGTCCTTTGCGATGTTCAGAACCACAACTTCGTTGTTGTCCTTGATCTCCACGACCTTACCGTGGATTCCGGAAGACGTTACGACCTCGTCGCCCTTTTTGAGGTTGTCGATCATCTCTTTGCGTTTTTTCTCTTCGCTTCTTTGAGGACGGATCACGAGAAAATACATAATCACGAGCATGATCGGGATCAGAAGCAGAGTTGAAAAAGGAGACTTATCGCCTTCTCCTGCGGCCTGAGCCAGTTGTAATAGGATGATTGAATTCAGAGTCATTTCTTATTCCATGTATAGATTGAATCGAGGATTCTAACCAGTATTTTTCCAGTTTACTCTTTGGAAATTAAATCTTCGAAATACTTCTTTGTTTTTCCCGAAAGTAACGCGTTCAAGGCGATTTTGCTTCCTTCTTCGATGCTCGCGGCCTTTCCCATGACGAAAAGTCCCGCGCCGGCATTCAAAGCGACCGCGTGCGAACCTGCGATCTCTTCTCCCTTTAAAACTCTGCGAGCCAAAGCCTCTGCGTGATCGGAAGAAGAAGCGTAAACCTCTTCTTTCTTTAATGTCGGCAGGTTTAGAGAAGAAGGATCAAAAGAATGACGACTGATGACCCCATTCTCCAATAAAGAATAATCCGTAACCGCAAAGATCGAAAACTCGTCCAGTCCGTCCCGAGAATGGCAAACCATCGCTTTTTTGAGTCCCAAAGCTTGTAGAACCTTGATAAACAGTTCCATCAACTCGGGTTCGTAAACCCCGATGATTTGAAATTGAGGAGAGAACGGATTCGATAAAGGTCCGATCATGTTGAATACGGTTCTAAACCCGAGTTCCTTACGAACCGGGCCCGCGTATTTCATGGAAGGATGCCACATCGGCGCAAATAAAAAGGTAAACCCTTGGGAAACGAGATGAGCCTCGACTTCTTCCTGGGTCTTTTCGGTTTTATAACCGAGTCTCGTAAGAATATCACTCGATCCGGTATGAGAAGAAACCGATCTGTTTCCGTGTTTGGCGACCTTGATCCCCATCGACGCGAGTGTAATCGCGGAAAGAGTACTGATATTGATCGTTCCTTGTCCGTCTCCTCCGGTTCCGCATGTGTCCAACAAGTCGAACGGGAACACGGTTTTTGGTCTGAGAGCGTTTTTACGAAGCGCAAGGGTACAACCTAACACCTCTTCGACGGATTCTCCGTTGGCGCGCATCGCGGTTAAGAATGCGGAAAGAAGAATTTCGGAAACTTCGCCTCGCATCACCTGGCCCATAAAAGCTTCCGCTTCCTCGGTGCTCAAATGTTTACGTTCGATCAGTTTGAGAATGGCTGTTCTAGGCTCCACGTTTCTGAAACATCCTTTTGATATTAGAAGGCGCTAAAACCTTGCTGTTCGTTACGAAATATCGAATTCCGGAAATTACGGTGATCGCAGTGGTGATCAACATTCCCCAGTACGGAACGAACGCTCCCAAACCGAAGATGATATCCCCGATACCGTTGTATTTGTCCGGGTTTTGGAAAAAGTAAATCGCGTTCCCGGTTGCGATCTCGAACACCGTAAGACCCGATTCTTTACCGGAAGCATAGGCTTCGTTGATGAGAATTCTTTTCTTGCTGGATACGAGTACGAAAAAAACGAGAATGAGAACGATGGCTCCCATCTGAAACACGGTCTTTACCTTTCCGAGCATGGAAGTTCGGATCGATTGTCCCTGACGGATCGCAAGATAACGAAGACTCGTGATGAGCATGTCCCTTCCGATGATGAGACAAACCATCCAGAACTCGATCTGTTCCTGTAAAAAGATAAACGTGATAAAACAACCCGTAACGATGATCTTATCCGCCAGAGGATCGAGAAACTTTCCGAACTCGGTTTCCTGATTCCATTTTCTCGCGAGATAACCGTCGATCAGATCGGTAAGCGAAGCGCCGATAAAAAGAACCAAGGCCGCTATATGAAATTCGATTTCCTTCTGAAAAAGAAACCATACGAAAAACGGAACCGCCGCGACGCGGAGCATGGTAAGAATATTAGGAATATTGAAAATAGCTTTGTTCATCGGGAAACCCAGGTTCCGTTCATGTCATACTCGTAAAAAGAATCGATCTTCACCTTTCCGATCGTTCCCGGAATCAGGGAAGAATCGTCCACATACACGACCTCGTCCATTTCCGGAGCGTCCTGCAGCCTGCGAACGACCGCTTGACCGTCTTCGATCGCGTCCACGATCGCGTCGTAGGTTTTGCCGATCCGAGATTCGTGAATCTCTTCGAGGATCGCAAGATGTGCGTCTCGAATCATGTTGATTCGTTTCGATTTTTCCTTTTCGGAAACGGTTTGTTTAAACTCCGCTCCTTTGGTTCCTTCCTGCGGAGAATAGGAAAACAGATTCACCTTTTCCGGTCTTGTCTCTTCGATGAATTTTAAAATCTGATCCACGTCGTCCGCGTCTTCGCCCGGATAACCGATGATAAACGAAGTACGGATTTCAAGACCCGGCTTTACTTCTCTGGCAAGGGAGAATAGATCCTTAAACGCGGAACTTTCTCCGGCGCGGTTCATGCTCTTTAGAATTTTCGAAGAAACGTGTTGCAAAGGAGACTCGAGATAAGGAGCGATCTTCGGCGTTTGACCCATGAGGCGAATCAACTTTTCCGTTTTTTTATCCGGATATAGATACAAAAGTCTTAATATTTCCAACGAGTCGATCTCGGAAACCTTGCGGACCATATCGAGTAAAACTTCGGAATCCCTTCCGTAGTAAACGGTGTCTTGAGAAACGAGACAGATTTCCTTTGCGCCCGCGCGGATCGCACGATTCGCGTCCCGGAGAATATCCTCCACCGGAGATTCCCTGAACTTTCCGCGAAAGGAAGGAATGATACAAAAAGAACAACCGCGATTGCAACCGTCCGAAACCTTCACATACGCGTACGGTTTGGAATAGTTTTCGATTCCCGAAGACAGTTTCAATCTTTCCAATAGATCGTCGTTGAACTCGAGTTTCGGCGGAGCCATGTCCGGAAATTTTTCTCTGAGAATTTTTCCTGCCTGCGCATATCTTCCAGTTCCGAAAAACAGATCCACTTCGGGAATTTCAGCGCTGATATTGTCCGGATAACGTTCCGCAAAACAACCCACAACCACGAGTTTTTGGTGGTTTTGTTTTTTCACCTGAGCCGCGGAAAGAATCGTCTGAATCGTTTCTTCCGTCGCGGATTGGATGAACGTGCAGGTGTTGATAAAATGAAAATCGGATTCTTCCGGAAGAGAAGCAGGCGTAAAACCCTCTTCCAGAAGAGAATGGTGCATGCTCATGGAATCCGCAGTGTTCTTCGGACAACCGAGCGTGGTGATGTAGAACTTCTTCTCCAAAAAATCCTACTCTCCCAACTCCTTGATGATGGACTGAGTGCTATCATAAGGGTTCTGCGTTTTTACGAAAATCTTTTTAACCAATTTGCCGGGACGTCCCAAAGTGATCTTCGGTTTTCCGTTCTGGATCATCTCCACCGCGGAACCGTCGCCCACTTTCAGCTCGAGACGATCCTTCGCTTCGAGGCTTCTGGTTTCACCGGCTTGAACGAGACCTCTGAATCCCATCTGACCGTCGATGATGAATTCGGCGTAACTCGCCTTGTTGAAGAACAACGTGACTTGGATCGGAACGTCGCCTAACGTCTTCGTGTTGTCGACGGCGCTGTTGTTTTCCTGTTTTTGTTCCTCTTCGCTCAACGTTACGAGAACCTTCGCGGAATTTTCGGTAACTGCTTGTGCGATGATTCTCACGTTGCGTCTGAGGCTCGAGATTTCTGGAATCGTATAACTCAGTACCTTCTCCTGACCTTCGCTCAAACGGAACTTATACACGGTCAGTTCCGGATAAACGTTGAACGCGAGAACCGCGGTGTTCAACGCGCCGCCTTTTTCAACGGAGTCGATGAACAACTTACACTGTTGATTGCTTACTGAAAAACTAACTCCTTTGTCCGGAGTGAGAATGAAGGATTCGCTTCTGTTGTCCGGGATCGATCTGGATAAGAAGTCTATGTTTTCGGGGATATCCAGTTTTTTACCGGATTCTTCAACGCCGTCGTCTCCGGAAGAAGAACCCATAAAAAGATCCACGAGAAGATAAGCCGAAACGAGAATGACAAGAACGGAAACGATGGTGAAGATTTTATTCTTATCCACGTTGATCTTCGTATAATACGAAGTAGTCGGACGGGTCAGTTCCTCGAGAGGGGCTTGGGATTCTTCGATCTTTTCTCCCCTGTAAAGGTTGATGAGTTGTCCGGTGTCGAGTTTGAGATAACTTCCGTAATTCTTCAAGAAACCCATGGTGAAGGTTTCACCCGGAAACTGGGAATAGTCTTCCGTTTCCAACGCGAGAATGTATTTCACGGAGATGTTCGTTTCCTTCGCGACATCCTTAACGCTGAGTTTTTTTTCTTCTCTCGCCTCGCGGAGAATCTGCCCTACTCTTTTCTGATTCAAAGTTTCGCTCCTTCCGGGACTCAAAATTATTGTTCCGACACAAGCGGGTTGTTTACGATCTTTGCGTTTCCGCTGATGTGAAAGTTGAATTGTCCGTCTTCCAAATCGGGATTCGTTTCTATATTCAAAAATTCGATTGTAGTTTCCTTACCTCTTCCGTCGCTCGCGACCGCTTTTTGGATGAAGTAAGATTGTGCGTCCACGTAGAGAAGCATGGTTTCGAAACCGCCCACCTTCTCCCTTTGTTCCAAATTTAATACGAAATACTTGCGTCCGTCTTTCGGAGAAACCTGAGGTTGTTCAATGGAATCGAACTTATAATGATACTTTCTAAAAATTCTCGAGAGACCTTCGTCCGTAAAACTGGAAAAGATCGGTCCGGATTTATTCGATTTATTTAATGTAAGATCCTGTTTGCCGACCGCGTTCAAACGGGCGATGTAGATATAGAGCGTTTTACCGTCGGATACGATTTCGTCTCCGGAAGGATCGCTGAACTGATAACGGATTCTTCCGCCTTTTTTATAAAGACAGACTCCTCTCATGTTCTTGCTCTTCTTATTGGAAACGGTTTGGATCTGAAAATCGGCCTTGTATGCGTTCAGTTCGCTGAACTTCTTCTTCACCTGCTTAACGACTTCGGATGGAGAATTCCAATTATGCGAAGGTTGAGCCAGGAGAGAAGATTCTAAGCCTAGGAATAAGATAAAAAAAGAGAGAATGATTGTTTTTTTCATGAGAAAAACCGGATCTCCCGGGATTTTTTTACTACCATCGGACGCCTCGGGAACCTTGTCACTTTCTAAAATTTTGGAAGACGGGTTTTGCCTCGCCCCGTCGGATTTCCTACAAACTTCCGTAAGAGACACGCGCCCCGGCCCTGCGGAACGACCCATAGAAAGTGACGCGCAGAGTTTTTTGGGTGGTGGAGGCGGACCGGTGGGAAGGCGTTCGACGCAATTTCCGGGGTCACGGATCGGCGCCTTTTGCAAATGAAAATTCTCCCCTGCGCGTTTGTCGGAACTCCGACAAACCGACCTCAACCCGCTCTTAAAATTTCTCTTCCTTTGGAACCGATCTGGGCGCTGACGTAACCCCGCTCTTCCATAAGTTCCATAAGACGCGCGGCCTTGTTGTAGCCGATTCTCATTCTTCTTTGAAGATAACTCGCGGAAGCCTTTCGGTCGGTTCGAACGATTTCCCAAGCCTGTTCGAAAAGTTCCTCGTCTTCTTCGTCCACTTGGGAAGAATCCGGCTCCTCATCCAAATCAAATTCCACGTAGGATGGTTTGCCGTATTTGCGGGCCTCTTCCACGATCTTTTCGATTTCCTCTTCGGAAACGTAAGGGGATTGGATTCTCACCAGGTCGGCCGCGGTCGGAGATTTGTAGAGAAAATCCCCTTTGCCCAAAAGAGATTCCGCTCCGTTCTGATCCAGGATGATTTTGGAATCGGTTTTCTGCGCGACGTGAAAGGCCATTCTCGCGGGACAGTTCGCTTTAATCAAACCGGTGATTACGTCGACGGAAGGACGTTGAGTCGCCATGATAAGATGGATTCCGACCGCTCTCGATTTCTGAGTGATCCGAGTGATTCCGTCTTCCAAATCCTTTCCAGAAACCATCATCAAATCCGCGAGCTCGTCGATGAAGATCACGATATATGGCATTTTCTTATATCCTTCCCGATGCGCGCCTTGTTCTACCTTTTCGTTATACGTTTTGAAGTCGCGGCACTTGAGTTTGGAAACGGAATGATAACGCGCTTCCATCTCTTGAATCGCCCAAGCAAGAGCGCGGGTCGCCTTCTTTGGATCGGTGATGACCGGCATCAAAAGATGAGGAATATCTTCGTACAAAGTGAGTTCCACCATCTTCGGATCGATCATGATAAACCGAACTTCTTCCGGAGAAAGATGAACGACCAGAGATGAAATCATGGAATTCAAACAAACCGACTTACCGGAACCGGTGGTTCCCGCAACGAGCAAGTGTGGAAGTTTGTTGAGGTCGATGCTGACCAACTTACCGGAAATATCTTTTCCGATGAGAATCGAAAGATCCTTCTTAGGACGCAGACTTAAATTCTGATGGAGAATATCTCCCAAGAAAACGTCCTCGCGCAAACTGTTCGGAACCTCGATCCCGATCGTGGACTTGCCCGGAATCGGCGCGACGATACGAATGTTTTTTACCGCGAGATACAAACGAAGTTCGTCCGCGAGAGAAGTGATTCTTCCGAGTTTCACGCCGGGAGGCGGAGTCAATTCGTAACGAGTGATGATCGGTCCGCGTTCCATCGAAACGACTTGGGATTCGTAACCGTATTGACGGATGATTTCTTCGATCTTACGAGCGACCTTATCGGCCTCGATCTTAAACAACGGATCTTGAATCTTTGTGGTGGTCGTTTTTAAACTCTTCAAAGGAACGTGATAGATGGAACGTTTGGATTTCACTTCCGGAATTAAAGTCACGGGAGGAAACGGAAGAGTTTGTTCCGATTTCATTTCTTTTCTTTCGGGAACAAAGGACGCGGCTGGAGCTTGTAAAGAATCCTGAGTTTTAACAACGGTAGGAACGACGTCGATTACCTCCGCGTTCACGGAAAAATTTTCGTTCGTTTCCTCTTCTTCCAAGGAAGAATCGTTCCAATCCGCAGACTCTTCTTCGGATGAGAATTCGTTTGTTTCTTCCGATTCTTCAAACTCTTCCGGCTCGTCTTGTTCGTATTCTTCCTCGGCGGAAGGAACGACGAACGTGGTCGAGGACGAACGCGTTTCGACCGCGGTTTCCGCGGCGGATGCGGCTTCGCGACGATACAGAATATTCGAAGATTCTGATGTTCTAAAGTCTACGATTTCCCAATTCGAGGAACTTTCCTGAAACGTTTTTTCGTCCCGGATCTTTTCGGAAAGAGAGGAGGAAACCGATTGAAAACGGAAAACCTTTCCTTGTTCTTCGAAGTTTCCGGTAAACGCTCCGTGGTTTTGAAAACGAATCCGAGAACTTTCGGGACTTACCAAAGAACTCGTATCGACTTTGGAAAGAAGATCGGAAAGTCTTCCTTCTTTTCCGAAAGTGGAATGAAGCGCGTTATGCAAAGCCGAAGGTTGATTGGATTTTTGAGCGTGTTTGGAAACGCGCATTTGTTGATAGAGTTCTTCCGGAGAATGAGTTCCGCTCGAATGCGACGAAAACCAAGGAGGAATAGAATCCTTTTTTTGAAATCGATCCACGGCCGATTGAAAAAGAGAACTTAAGGTTTCTCCATTCTTACCGAATCCCGATTGAAAACCTTCCTTATATTTGGCTCCGGCGGTTCCGAGAATTCTCCCCAAAAAATGAAGGGGCGATTCATTTAACAAAAGTATTAATCCGTAGAAGTAGAACACAAGATGAATCAGAGTTTTTCCGGTGGAACCGAAGATGAACTCGAGTCCGCTCGAAAGAAGTTGTCCGATAAAACCGCCTTGGGACGCGAACGGGATCGTGGAAACGTGTCCGGTGATTTGAAGCGTTACCGTAAAACAGAATAAGAACACGGGAAGGGAAAAAAGACGGTTGGTGAGTTCGAATCCTTCCTTAACAAGTCGGAGAGATCCGAGCCCGATCGCAAAAAGTCCGGGCAAAAACGAAGCCGCTCCGAACATAAAAAACATTCCGTACGAAAGATAGAATCCGAGCCTTCCGAAAAAGTTGTGCTGGATTCCCTGTTCCCCCGCATCGAAGGAACCCAAGGACAGGGTCAAAATGATCCCGGAAAAGAGTAAGACATACGGAAGAATCATCTTCCCGTTTTGCAAATTCCAGGCTGGTTTGAGGTCTTTGGATTCCATGCTATTTGTATCGGAATGAGCCCGGAAAAAGAAAAGAGACTTAATTTCCGTTTTTTGGAAGGAGAAAATCGAGGCAAAATTCGATCGCTCCAAGGGCGGAGTTCCGACCTTTGTGTTTGTAAGCCGTTTCGGACTTTCAGAGAACCAAACGGACTCGGACCGTCGGCCGGAGTTCCGACCTTTTCTGTTCTTGAATCCGCAGAAATTTCCTTAAACCGCGACGGGTTTCAGCTCGAACACTTCGGCCAAAAGTTGGTAAGAACGGAGCCGATCCTCGAAATCGTGACAGATCGTAGTTACGACCACTTCGTCGACGTCGTATTCGTTCGCGAGAGCGACAATGTCCTCCTTGACTTTGTCCGGAGTTCCGACCACCATTCTCCCCCGATTTTGAGAAATGACCGCTTTTTCAAATTCCGAATAAGAATGACGAGCCACCTCTTCGTACGGAAGAATTCCCTCGCTGATCCCCTTTCCGATATTCAAAAGTTGTCGGTCCATCACGACCTGAAGTTCCGCGGCCTTACTTTCGGACTCGGCGCAAAGAACAAAAATCCCGACGCTGGCCTGAGGGAAACCCAAAGTATCCGACGCACGAAACTTTTCTTTGTAGGCCTTCACCGCATTCGGTCCGCCGAACGGATTGATGAAGTGCGCGAAAGAAAGCGCGAGACCGAAATGAGCCGCCAGCAAACCGCTTTCCCCGCTCGAGGTCAAAATCCAAAGTTCGGGAACCGTGTCCGCTTTCGGAATCGCTTTGACCTTTGTTTGGATGGAATCTTCTTCGGCCGTGTCGGTCAGAAAACACTGCAAGTCAAGAAGTTGTTGACCGAAGTCGTTTCGAACGAACTGAGCGCCCGGATTTAAGATCGACGCGGTGAGACGATCGCTTCCGGAAGCGCGGCCCAGACCGAGATCGATTCTCCCCGGAAACAAAGTTTCCAACATTCTAAAATTCTCGGCCACCTTCAGGGAACTGTGATTGGGAAGCATCACACCACCTGCTCCGACTCGGATCGCTTGCGTTTCACCCGCGAGATGAGAAATCAAAACCTCGGGAGTGGAACCTGCAAGTCCTTGAATATTATGATGTTCTGATACCCAATACCGAGTATAACCGAGACGATCCGTAAGTTTTGCAAGTTCGATCGTTTCCAAGATCGCTTGTCTCGCGCTTCCGCCCTTTCGAATCGGAGATTGATCGAGAACGCTTAACTTCATCTTAGAATGCGGACTTAACCACTCCGCCGTCCACTCGTAAGGCCGCGCCGTTGGTTCCCGAAGACAAAGGACTGGAAAGATACGTTACAAGATTCGCGACTTCTTCCACGCTCGCAAATCTTTGAAGAAGAGAAGTGGGACGCGCCGTTTTGAAGAATTCTTTTTCGATCACGTCCACGGAAACTTTTTTGTTCGAAGCGAGATTTTCCAGAAAGCCGCCGACTCCGTCCGAGCGGGTCGGTCCGGGAAGAACGGAATTCACGGTCACGTTAGTCCCCTTTGTAAGTTCGGCGAGTCCTCTCGCTAAGGAAATCTGCGCGCTTTTCGTTACTCCATAGTGGATCATTTCTTCCGGGATCTGAATCCCGGATTCGCTGGAGATAAAAAGAATTCTTCCCCAATTTTGTTTGAGCATTTGAGGCAGATAGAATCTGGATAAACGAACTCCGCTTAACAGATTCACTTCGAAGAATCGAAACCAATCCTCGTCCGGGATTTCGGTAAAGTCCTTCGGTTCGAAAATTCCGACGTTGTTGATGAGAATGTCCACGTTCGGGATTTTGGAACGGATCTCGTCTACTTCTTCCCTTTTTGAAAAGTCGGCGACAACCCCGTGAACCTTCGCGTTAGGCACCGCTTTGAGAAGAAGTTTTATAGAACTCGCGACCCGCTCCGGGGTTCTTCCGTTGATCCAAACCGTCGCGCCTTCCTGAAGAAGTTGTCTTGCGATTTCAAAACCGATTCCTACCGTCGAACCTGTGACGAGCGCAACCTTTCCTTTTAAATGCGTATCCATGAATTCTTGAATGACTCCGGTATTCTTTTACAAGTTAGACTCGAAAGATAATATCTTGCGATCAAAAACGAAGAATCTTCCCGGCTTAGAGTCGACTCTAAGCCGTAAAAAAAACGGCGGGAAAGAATCGTCCATTCGGCTTTAGGAATCCGGATTTACCAGCAAAGGCTCCGGCTCGGAATCATCGTCCCCGGCCCAAATCAAAAGAACCGCGATACAACCGTGGATCAAGGTCCAAACAAAACAAGCAAGCCGGATCGAAAGGACGTTCGAATCGTAGAATCTCGAATCCTCTTCCTTTTTGAGGCGAAGAAAGTCCAAGATTCCCCGAGGCCATTCCGCGGTTTCAAAAAAAACGGAAACGGCCAAAAGCCCGGAGATCAAAGCGATAAAAAGTATATAATGAAATTTTAATTTTATATGAGTCGCATATTCAATGATTTTGATCTGTGTAAAAGAGGAAAGAGCAAGAATCAGAAAGAATCGAAAAAAATCCAGAAAGGCACTGTTTCGCGGGAGGAAGTCCGAATCGACTTCGTAGAAACGAGATCCAATGAGATGGTTCGAAATCGCGAAGAGAAAAACGGAAAGTAAAAATAAAAGATTCGTAAGAACACAAAATGAAACGAATAGAAAACGGGAGTCCGGTATCCGCTTCAAAATGAAATAAAAGACGAAAGAAAAACCGATGCCCGGAAGCGGAAATGTCGCGTAATAAAAAATCGGATGAAGAAGCTTATCTAAGTCAGGATAGGTCCAAACGATTCCCGAAAAAAATCCGGAAGCGAAAAGATATTGAAGAGTTTTTAACCATTCAAGAATTCCGAATTCTTCCTTGGATGTTTCCGATTTTTCCAATGACGTTTTCCGTTTCGAATCCGATCCCGTCTTGTCCGGAGATACAACGTTCTCCTTGAAAAGAAGAATCGAATTCGTTTAACAAAATAACATCCGATTCGGAAAAAATTCCGTCCTTTTTAGAACGTCGATCTCAATGCCCCGTGGAACCGAAACCGCCCGCCCCTCTTTCCGTTTGATCCTTAAATTCGGAAACCAATTCCCAATCCGCATACCAAGTTTCGCGTATGAGAAGCTGTGCGATTCTCATACCGTGCTCCACGACAAAGGGAGAATCTCCCAAGTTCAAAAGTGGAATCATCAATTCGCCGCGATAGTCGCTATCGATCGTTCCCGGTGAATTCGGTATGAGAATCTTATTCTTTGTGGAAAATCCGGAACGAGGTCTGATTTCGAAATGATATTTTTCCGGCAACGCAAACGAAAGTCCGGTGGGAACGAGCTGAACCTTGCCGGGTTCCAAGGTTAGGTTTTGGTCCAAACAAGCGTGAACGTCGTATCCCGCGGCGTGTTTCGTTTGGAGAACGGGAAGTTCCGCGTTGGGTTTTAATTTTTTGACTGCGATTTTCATAGGTGTTATGATTTCCTTTTTTGTTACGGTTCGGAAGAAAAGATGTGAATCCATCATTTTTGTTCGAACTTGCGGAACAATCTTTTTAAAGGTTTGGATTTTCGAGACGATGGGATGCGCTTCGTGTACGCGGTGTGGGAAAAAGTTTTCGCGTTTTGATTTGTGAGGAAGAATGGCGCTCTGCGTTGTAAAGGAAATTTGAAATTGGAACGTTCAGTACGGGCAGTGAAAGGAAAAGCATAGGCGGATTTATACGCACTTCGTCAAAGCCTGGTGCTGATGGCGTTTATACGAACTTCGCCAAAATGCAAGTCCATCAAAAAGAAATTGATATTTCACGAATCATTTTTTCGTTGCGACGTTTGCAAGTCGCCGCTATAAAGACAAATTCAAAAAGGTGAAAACAAAATGATCAAATTCAATCAAGTTATGCTCTATGTGAACGATCAAAAAAGAATCGCGGATTTTTGGGTAAACCACTTCGGCTACAAGGTGGAAGGAAGAGAAGAATACGGCGAAACCTTCGCGATCATCTTATCCGACGGAAGACCCAACTCGACCAAATTGGTTCTGCAAAACAAAGCGGCCGTCGCCGCAGCCAATCCGGACATGAACCTGGGAACGCCGTCCATTCTTTTATCCACGGACGAAAACATCGACGCTCTTTACAAAAGGCTCAAAGAAGAAAAGATCGCGGTGGGCGATATGGTGAATTTTCCGAACGGAAAAAAGGTGTTTAACTTTCCCGATTTCGAAGGAAACTATTTCGCGATCATCGAAGATTAATCGAATTCAAAAAGCGGTTCTTACAAAGAGAAAATTCTCTGAACCGCTTTTTCCTCTTTCAGACCGAGATTGCCTAACGCGGAAAGATGAAATTTCGGAATTCCGAAAACGGAACGGGCAAAATCGTTCAGATCGTTCAAGGTGATCGAATAAATCTCCTTAACCCTTTCTTCGTAAGAATAATTCCTGCCGTAATAAAGTTCCATCAACGCGATCGTATTCATCCGAGACTCGGTTTGTTCGTAGCTGATGGAAAGAGTTCCTTCGTGATTGGACTGCGCGTCTCGAAGTTCCTTTTCGGAAATACCGCGATCTAAAATCGATTTGATTTCGTCCCCGATGGTTTCCATACAAGTGATGAATTTATCCTTCGAAGTGGAACAAACGATACTGTTGATTCCGACGTCCGCATACGAAGAAGGATACGCCGTGATTTGATAACAAAGTCCTTTTTCTTCGCGCACTTTTTGAAAAAGCCTGGAAGAAGTTCCTCCGCCGAGAATATGAGTGAACAAACTCGCCTTGGACGCGTTGTGAAATTCCCGTGCAAACCCTTCTCCGCCGAGAATAAAATAAACCTGTTCCAGTTTTTTCTTCTTGGGAAAGTAACCCCATTTCTTTTTGGGTAAGGAAAGCGCGTTCCCATCCTTCTTTTTTTTTCTGGGTTTGTTGAAGTATTTTCCCACGATCGAAAAAATCTCTTCGGGTTCGAAGTTACCCGAAATCGAAAGAAACATATTCTCCGTATGATAATACGTATCATAAAAATCTAATAGTTTCTTGTGATTGACTCCGGAGACGGATTCTCTCGTTCCGATGATGTCCCGACCCAGGGAATTCTTCGGAAAAAAATTCTGATAATAAAAATCGTGAATATAATCTTCTGGAGAATCTTCGTAACCCTGCAATTCTTCCAAAATCACCCCGGCCTCGTTTTCGATATCGGATTGTTTGAGCAGAGGTTCGTAAATCATTTCGGCTAACAGCTCTAAGCCGAGACCGATATGTTTGCCCGCGACCGTTACGTGAAAGTACGTATATTCTCGGGAAGTCGCTGCGTTGGTAAAACCGCCGACCCTTTCGATGTCTTCGGCTTGTTCTTTGGCGGAACGTTTGGCCGTATCCTTAAAGAGCATGTGTTCGAGAAAATGACAATAACCCGCGTTTTTTGCGGACTCGTGTCTGGAACCCGTGCGGACAAAAACTCCGGCGGAAACGCTGACGGTATGAGGGGCTTGTTGAAAGAGAACGGTGATTCCCCCGGGCAGAACCTTTCTATGAACTAACTGTGAAATGTCCTGCGCCAAGAGAATATTAGAAAATTCTTATGCCTGTTGTTCTTCTTCGAGTGCGTCTTTTCTGGAAAGATCGATTTTTCCGGTCTTGTCCACGTTTAAAACTTTAACGCGGATGATATCGCCTTCTTTTACGATGTCTTTCACCGAGTTCACTCGTTTGAAGTCGATCTTGGAGATGTGACAAAGACCTTCTTTTCCGGGAAGAATTTCGACAAACGCGCCGAAGTCGGCGATTCGTTTTACTTTTCCTTCGTAGATTTTTCCGACTTCCACTTCGGTAAAGAATCCGTCGACCATCTTAGCCGCTTTTTCCGCGGACTCTTGGTTCGAACCGGAAATCGTCACTCTACCGTCGTCTTCGATATAAAGTTCCGCGCCGGTAAGTTCACTGATACCGCGAACGTTTTTACCGCCCGGTCCGATCAACTCGCCGATTCTATCCTTAGGAATATTTCTTACGATGATTCTCGGAGCGGTTCCGGCTAACGTCTCGGACGCCTTGGAGATATGTTTCTCCATAATATCGAGAATATGGAATCTTCCCTTTTGAGCCTGAGCGAAAACGCTTTCGAGAACGTCGAAACTCACTCCGGTCACTTTCAAGTCCATTTGGAACGCGGTGATTCCTTTTCTGGTTCCGGCGATCTTGCAATCCATATCTCCGAAGTGGTCTTCCAGACCCGCGATATCGGAAAGAACCGCGAACTTACCGGAAGAATCGGAGAAAAGACCCATCGCGATTCCGGAAACGCTTCCCTTAATCGGAACGCCCGCCGCCATCAGCGCAAGAGAACCGGAACAAACGGAAGCCATGGAGCTGGAACCGTTCGATTCTAAGATTTCAGAAACGACTCGGATCACGTAAGGAAATTCGTCCGCACTCGGCAGAACGAGCTTTAACGCGCGTTCTGCGAGATTACCGTGGCCGATTTCTCTTCTTCCCGGACCGGAAGATCTGCGAACCTCGCCCACGGAAAACGCGGGAAAGTTATAATGAAGCATAAAGGACTTTTCTTTTTGTCCTTCGAGGGTTTCGTATCTTTGATTGTCCGAACCCGTTCCAAGAGTTACGACTCCCAAAGACTGGGTTTGACCTCTTGTAAAAACGGAAGAACCGTGAGGACCCGGAAGAGGATTTACTTCCACGGAGATCGGACGGATTTCGTCTAACTTTCTTCCGTCGAAACGAGTTCCTTGAGTCAAAACCTGTTCGCGAACGATTTCGTATTCCAATTCGTGAAGATATGCTTTGATGTCCTTGATCTTATCCGATTCTTCAACGGTTTGTTTGAAGTATTCTACGACTTCTTTGTTTACGTTGGAGATTTCCTTATTACGGGAAGTTTTATCCGGAGTTTGATTGGCCGCGGTCAATTTTGCGAAAGCGTATTCTTTCACCTTTGCAAGAAGTTCCGCGTCGCGTGTTCTCAGTTTTACTTCTCTTTTGACTACGCCGATTTTTTTTGCGTATTCTTCCTGAAGAGTTACGAACTCCGCGATGTATTTTTGAGCGAAACGAAGAGCCGCGAGCATTTCCTCGTTGGAAAGTTCTTTCGCTTCTCCCTCGATCATTACGATATGAGTTTTTGTTCCGGCAACCACGAGGTCCAAATCGGAATTTACGATTTCTTTCGTGGTCGGGTTGAGGATCAATTCTCCGTTGATTCTTCCGATCCTTGCGCCCGCGATCGGACCGTTGAACGGAATATCAGAAACCGCTAATGCGGCGCTCGCCGCATTCAACGCATGACCCGCAACGGAAACGTCTCCGTCCGCAGAAAGAACCTGCACTTGAAGTTGAACTTCACAGAAATATCCTTCCGGAAACAAAGGACGGATCGGTCTGTCTATGATTCTGGAAATGAGAATTTCGTGCTCGGGAGGTTTGGCTTCTCTCTTGAAGTAACCGCCGGGAAAACGACCGACGGAATAAAGTTTCTCGGTATATTCGCAAGTAAGAGGGAAAAAGTCCTGACCCTCTTTCGCGTCGTCAGCCGCACAAACCGTAGCAAGCAGAACTAAATTTCCGGATTTATAAACGACGGCACCGTGCGCTTGTTTCGCCCAGTTGCCGGTTTCTAAAACGATAGTATCGCGGCCGAACTGGCCGGAGATTGTATGTGTCATGATGGACTCGCTTACTTACGAAGTCCGAGAGTTTCGATCAGCTTTTTATAACGGTCAAGTTCGGTTCTTTTGAGATAATCCAGAAGTTTCTTTCTTTTGCTTACGAGTCTTAAAAGACCGGTCTTAGAATGAAAATCCTTCTTGTGGGACTTGAAATGTTCATTGAGTTCTTTGATTCTCGCATCAATCAGAGCGACTTGCACTTCGGTAGAACCGGTGTCTCCCGCTTTGCGGGCAAAATTACTGATAATTTGTTTTTTCTGTTCAGTAGCTATCATATCGTGAATATACCTTTTTACCATTTTTCAGGCGATGGGGAGCGCTTTAAAGCTAATTTTTAGGAAAGACTCTTAAATATTTATAATCTAACTCGTGAATCCCGTGTTCTTCCTTTTTACACCAAGCGAGAATCTCTCCTTCCGGCGAAACCAAAAGAAACTCGGTTCCGGGAATCCATTCCAACTTCGTTTTTCTTCCATTTAAAACGCCGCGAACTTCCGTACCCGGAATTTCCACGGTCGGGAATTCCAAAATCGACTCGGGAGGATGAATCGTAACCTTTCCCTCCAAAAGATTCTCGTATGAATCGGCTTGGCTCAGATTCAACTTTCCGATGCTCGTGCGGACCAATCGTTCCAGACGAAGAGGAAAGCCGGCGCGATCGGATATATCCATTACGATCTTTCGGATATACGTTCCCGCGGAAACTCGGATCTTAAAGAAGATCGATTCGGGGGAGAATTCTCCCAATTCATATTGATATACTTTGATTTTTCGAACCGCAGGAACAAGCGCGACCCCTTCTCGAAAAAGATCCGATCTTCTTCTTCCGTTTACCTTGAGCGCGGAAATGTCCGGGGCTTCCTGAGAATCCCAAGTAGGAACCTCTTGAAACAGGTCCTTTAGTTTTTTCTGATGTTGTGCGAACCACGTTTCCGTTTGTTCTTTGGGAAGAGATTCTAAAATCTCCCCTTCTTTATCGCCGGAATCCGTGGATTCTCCCGGTTTTACCCAAGCCTCGTAGGATTTTTCTTTTTCCAAGAATACGCTGGAAAAGCTCGTACAACTTCCCACGGGAAGAATCATAAGCCCGCTCGCGGCCCGATCCAAGGTCCCGGTATGTCCGATCTTTTTGAATCTGAGTTTTTTACGGGCGGTGACCACAAGATCCGAAGAGGTCATTCCTTCCGGTTTGTGGATCAGTAAGAATCCGGACTCAGTCCGGATTTGTGGGTTTTCTGGTAAGCCTGAGTGATTCATCCAAACTCTGAATATATTCCTCATCCCAGAGGAATTGCATTCTAGGTGTGATTCTAAGTCCCAACTTTCCGGACAACGTCGTCTGGAATAAACCCGACGCGCTGTTGAGTCCGGACAATACTTTTAATTTCTTTTTATCCGTGCAGATCGCGGTTACGAATACCCTCATATTCTTTCCGTCGTCCGATATTTCGGCGCGATGAACGGAAACCATATGAACTCTCGGATCCTTTACCTTTCCCGATAGGATCATCATCGCAACGGTGCGAACCGCTTCCGCTTCGATTTTTCTTCTTCGGATCGGATTCACGTCCGGTCTTTCCTACTCAAGTTTCCGCTTAATTACGGTTACGTTGTAAGCTTCGATGATATCGCCGACTTTGAAATCGTTGAATCCGTCCACTTGAATACCGCATTCGAAACCGGAAACCACATCGTTGACGTCGTCTTTGACCCGTTTGAGGGATTTCAGTTTCCCGTCGAACTTCGTGACTCCGTCGCTGATTACGCGGACATTCGCGGACTTCTGAATTCTTCCCGAAGTAACCATACAACCGGCGATGTTTCCGACCTTGGATACTTTGAAGATTTCGCGGATCTCCGCGCTTCCGATAACTTCTTCGATCTTTTCAGGTTCGAGAAGTCCTTCCATCGCGAGTTTGATCTCGTCCACGACTTGATAGATGATATTGTAATACTTGATCTGAACCTGTTCTTTTTCCGCAAGAGCGATCGTCTTCGGATTCGCACGAACGTGGAAACCGATGATGAGCGCGTTCGAAGCCGAAGCGAGCATAACGTCCATATCCACGATGGCGCCCGCGCCGGATTGGATTACGTTCAGCTTCACTTCCGGTGTGGAAAGTTTTTCGAGAGATTCTTTGATCGCTTCCGCAGAACCGCGAACGTCCGCCTTGATGATGACCTTGAGTTCCTTCAAAGCTCCTTGTTTGATGAACTCGTTCATGTTTTCAAGGGTTACTTTGGAAGAAGTTCCGGCCGCGGCTCCCGCGTTTCCGATTCTTTCAAACTCGATTCTGTGTTGAGAAATATTTCTGGCTTCTTTTTCATCCGCCATCGCGTCGAACGGCGCGCCCGCATCGGGAACTCCGTCGATACCGGTCACCTGAGCCGGGAACGCAGGTCCCGCTTCTTCGATCAGTTGTCCAAGATCGTTGTACATCGCCCTTACGCGGCCGGAGAAAACTCCCGCAACGAACGGATCTCCCACACGAAGGGTTCCGTTTTGGATCAGAACGGTAGCCACCGAACCGCGACCCGGATCCAGTTTCGCTTCGATGATGGTTCCTTTCGCTCTTCTATGCGGATTGGATTTGAGATCCATCACTTCCGCTTGGAGGAGAATCATTTCCAAAAGTTTATCAATTCCGATATTTTCACGCGCGGAGATCTTTACATACATGGTCTGCCCGCCCCATTCTTCCGATTGAAGACCGTGGTTTGCGAGTTCCTGCATGATCTTATCCGGATTCGCGGTAGGAAGATCGATCTTGTTGATCGCAACGATGATCGGAACTTCCGCCGCTTTCGCGTGGCTGATCGCTTCGAGAGTTTGAGGCATTACGCCGTCGTCCGCCGCAACCACGAGAATTACGATATCCGTAACTTTCGCTCCGCGGGCTCTCATCGAAGTAAACGCTTCGTGACCCGGGGTATCCAAGAAGGTAATCAGACCGCGAGCGGTTCTTACCTGATACGCACCGATATGCTGTGTGATTCCGCCCGATTCCGTATCGATTACGGAACTTCTACGAATCGTATCGAGAAGTTTCGTTTTACCGTGGTCGACGTGACCCATGATCGTAACGACGGGAGGACGAGTGATATAATCTTCTTCGTTGTCCTTTTCCTCTTCGATGATGGTTTCTTCGTAGAGGGAAACGACTTTTACCTTACAACCGTATTCGTCCGCAAGAAGCGCCGCGGTTTCCGCGTCGATGATGTTGTTGATCGTCACCATCATTCCCATCTTCATGAGTTTTCCGATGACGTCCCCCGGCTTGAGGTTCATCTTTTTGGCGAGTTCGCCCACTTGCACGTTTTCTAATACGGTAATTTCTTTCGGAACGGAGATTCCGGAAACTCCGGCGACCTTCGTCTTCTTGAATCTTTGTTTGAAAAATTTCGTGTTTTCCGCGCCGGAAAAATCCCTCTTATCGGAGGATGTTTTTTCCTTGTCGTGGCCTTTCTTTTTGCTCGCGCCCGCCGCGCCTCTCGCTTGAGAAAGTTCGACTTCCGCAGAAGTAATCGGCATAGGACGTCCGCCCGGTCCACCGGGACGACTTCCCGGACCGCCGCCGAAACGGTTTCCACCAGGAGCACCTTGTCCTGGTCCGCGATTGCCTTGGTAACCGCCGCCACCTTGTCCCGGTCCACGATTGCCTTGATAACCGCCGCCGCCTTGTCCCGGTCCACGATTGCCTTGATAACCGCCGCCGCCTTGTCCCGGTCCGCGATTGCCTTGGTAACCGCCGCCGCCTTGACCCGGTCCACGATTGCCTTGATAACCACTGCTTTGGCCGGGAGGTCTTTGGGTCGGTCTCGATACGATGATATTAGAATCTTCTTTTTGAAACGGAGAACGAGAAGCCGGATAGGAAGAATCTCCGCCTTGTCCTTGTGAATCTCTGTCTCTTGGAGGTCTGTTCGTCGAACCGCCAGGAGGAGAATCCTGTCTTCTTTGCGGTTCTTCCTTTTTCACTTCCCTTTGTGCGGAAGGAGCTGGACGGACGATCGGCGACTGACCGGAATCGCCTCTTGGAGGCAAAGGGGTAACCGGTTTTGCAGGAGCAGAATCGGCGGCCGCTTCTTTTTTAGGAGATGCAGAGGGAGAAGGAGACGGAGTTTCGTCCCCTTTCTTCTTAATGATCAGCTTTTTGCGTTTTCCCGCATCAGCCGCGCCCTGGAGCGTTTCCTTGATCGTCTTATTTTTATCTTCCATAATTGATACCCTGACTTTCCGAAGTTACTAAAAACCCCGGCTCTGAAAAAACCCGTTCGGGTTTTCTCAGTTATCCTCCACCCATTCCACGGATTCTCGGAGTAATTTGAGAATCTGTCCGGCGGTCGTATGTCCGATTCCTTGCAGTTTTGCCAGATCGTCTTGGCTGTATTCGATCAGGGTTTCCAGATCTTTGATTCCTTCGCTCTTCAGAATTCCCACGATACGGGCTGAGAGACCGGGAAGATCCTCGAGAGGAGTCAATCCTTCGTCCTCTTCTTCTTGTTCAACCTGAACCTTAGCTTCTTCGGAAGGAGTATAGAAAAGTCTTTCGAGTCTTTCTCTCGCTTCCGGCGACGCAAGTTCGGCGTTGTACTGTGCTACGGTTTTAATATCGATTTTGTAACCCGCCAACTGCGAGGCGAGTTTTACGTTGGAGCCGTTGATTCCGATCGCAAGAGAAAGTTGATCGTCCGGAACGACTACCATAGCCTCTCTCCCCGAGCCGTCCACTTTGACTTCCACGGGTTTCGCGGGAGAAATCGCGTTTGCGATAAATTCCGCCGCGTCGTCGGACGCTTCCACGATGTCGATTCTCTCGTTGCCGAGTTCCCTCACGATGGATTGAATCCGAACGCCTTTCATACCGACACAGGCGCCTACGGGATCGATGTCTCCGCGGGTCGCGCGCACCACAACTTTCGTTCTGATGGAAGGTTGTCTGGCTACGTTTATGATTTCTACAAGACCGTCGTAGATTTCCGGAATTTCCATTTCGAAAAGTTTACGAACGAAGTCTGCGGAAGCTCTGGAGAGTGTGATCACTGGGATCGGTTCTCTCGGACGAAGTTCCACTCTTTGAATGATTGCTTTGAGTCTGTCCCCGCTGTGATATTTTTCACCCGGGTTCTGTTCGCGGCGAGGCATGATGCCTTCCACTTTTCCAAGGTCGATGCTCATCGCGTCTTTTTTCCATCTTTGGAAATAGCCGTGTGTGAGTTCTCCTTCTTTCGCCTTATACTCGTTATAGAGAAGTTCCTTCTCCATGTCTTTCAGCCTTTGAAAGACCATCTGCTTCGCTTGGCTGGAGATGATTCTCGAAAGTTCCACGGGTTTTTCGCGGAACGAAACGACCGAACCCACTTCCGCGGAAGCGTCGATCGCTTTAGCATCTTCTAAACTGATTTCGAGAGCGGAGGAAGGAGTTCCATCCACCACTTTTTTTGCAATTGCTATAACTACGCTGTCTTTACCAGACGCAAACTCTACGGTAACCGGAGAAGATGTTTCCGATTCTAAAGATTCTTCCAAACCTTCCAGGCCGGACTTCTTTTTGTACGCGGTTATGAGAGAATCACGAATGACTCCCATAACGGCTTCCCGATCGAGGGACTTGTCCGCGCAAAATTGTTGGATCGCTTCCAACAGATTTCCTTCCGATTGTGTCTTCTTAACTGCCATATCAAATACTTACGTAGAGATTCCCTTTCAGTATATCCTTGAGGTTCAGGGTCGTCTGCTTTTTTCCGGCAGATTTTTTACCCTTCTGGAATTTTTCCAGAATCACCTGATCCCCTTCCCGTCCCACTATCCGAAAAATTCCTTCCTGGGGATTCTCTGATCCTTCGGATAGAAAAATCAGACGAACCGGTATTCCCCGGAAACGCTCCAGGTCACCCGGAAGGTCAAGTTTCCTTTCCGCACCTGCGGAGGAAACTTTAAGAGTATAATCCAGATCCGGTGAGATCCGTTCTAACTCTTCTTTCAGTTTTCTGGAAACATGCTCACATTCCAGAAGGCTGACTGAACCATACGAATGTTCAAGATTGTCCAAGACGATCTCGATCAACGAGTGGTTAGGCCTTTGGTTGACCTTTAATGAGTACAGCTTAACAGGCAATTGCAGGACGCCTTCCAGAATAACACTGATTTCTTCCCTGCTTACTGTCAAACCCCGGCCTTAGAGTGAAAACTCAAAAATGAATGAATTTTTCCTGATATCCTAATCAAACTATTCAAATTTAGCTACGGTGTAAAGTAAAAAAACCCTGGTATTCCCTGGCCTTTGGAAATCCCCGGATTATTGCTTGTTTTCCAATCAATGTGTTGGAATGGTATCGTTACATTCTTAGATCCAATCAGGCTTTCATGAGAAATCTTCATCAAAATTCCAGCATTTACTCCGGTAAAAACATCCGGTCTCGAAATCTTTTCTTAGGAATCGTTTTTATCGGCGTTTCGATTCTAAGTTGCACGCGCTTTAAGGTCGATAACTACAATTCTTATCTGTACGGGAGAATCAAGTTAGGCAATACGCTCGCGGACGTTCAGGCTAAAATCTTGAACGGAGTTCCGACCAACCTTCCCCAAACGATGCCGGTCGTTTCGAGTAAGATCTACGTTCCGGATTTCGAACAATCGCTTCTCAAAGTTTTTTCCACCGACGGAGAATTGAAATTCATCTTAGGAAGCATCAAAGAAAAAGTCGGCGACAAATACAAATTGATCGCGGCTAAGATCGGAAAGATCGGGCTCGTGGCGGTCAACGGCGACGAAGAGATTTATCTTCAATCCAGAGCCGGTAAAGAAGAACAGCCGAAAGTCGATCCGACCACGGAAGATATTTTTTTAAAGAAAAGCGGAACCTTCGATACGGAATATAGGGAAGCGACTCCGTCCACCATTCTCCATTTTTCGGACGCGGGAAAACTTTTGAACACGATCTACGTGGAAGGAATTTCGGGAAACACTCCTTTCGGTTATATAGAAAGAATGGAAACCGGAGAAGACGATCTTTTGTTCGTGTTTCACAGACAAAACGGAGACATGAAACTTTCCGTTTACGACAACGGAGCTTTGCAAAGATCGATAAGCGCGTCCACGTTTTCGGAAGTGATCTCCGATACGGAAACTTCCCAAGTTAGATTGGAAACCATTCTTCCCCATCTCGAAGGAAAATACGCGGTCGCGTCTTTCAGCGTTTTTGATAAGAAGAATTCCAGATTCAAATCGCGCAGGATTTTCAAATACGATTTCGAAACCAAAACCGCTACGCTTTTGAAGGAGATCCAGGATCCTTCCGAATCCTTGTATTGGATATTAAAAGATAATAATTTCTTTATATGGGAAACCGAGACCGAAGAGGAAAGTTCGATCCGTCTTCAGGTGCACGACGACGAAGGAAACCACGTAAACAACATCCGTCTGAACTATCTTCCGCCGAGAGGACTCTGGCGCGAAACCTGGATGGATCTGAACGACGAAATTTATTCCGCAAGAATCAAATCGGGCTACCTGGAAATCCATAAATGGAAATAAGGTTTTTCGAATATTCAGAATCCCTGTTTGACGATCAGGAAAGCGGGGTTCTGGATCGAAAAACGATTTCAAACTCGGGAATCTCCGGTTCCCACTTCATGGGCTTTGCGGCCCATTCGATTTATCAAAAATACAGAAAAAAAATTCTTACCTACGACCGCGTCTACATTCTTTGCGGAAACGGAAACAACGGAGGGGACGGACTCGCCCTCGCCTTTTTTTTGATTCAGGAAGGAATTCGTCCCTTGGTTTATCTCAAAGAAGGAACCTTGTCGAAAGAATCGGAAACGTATAAAAAGGCGTTTTTAAATTGCGGAGGAGAAATTCTTCCCTTGGAGAATTTTTTGACGAGCGAACCTCCTCTCGAAAACGAAAGAATCTTTTGTGTGGACGCGCTACTCGGAACCGGTTTTCGTTTTCCGCTTCGAAGTCCTTTGGATAAAATTCTTTCCAAAATCAAATCGAGCCGAGAAAAAAATCCGAAGAAGGTTTTTGTTCTTAGTTTGGACGTCGTCTCCGGTTTTCAGGAAGATTCGGAATCTCCCTTTCCGGTCGACGCGTTAGCCGAAATCGGAATGAGAAAGTGGAAAAACCGTTTTCTTCCGAGCAAAACCAAGATCAGTTTTCATAGGATCGGATTTCCGACCTCGTCCACGAACAAAACTCTGTGGAAAAAAATTCCGCAATCGATTCTTTCCAAGACGTTGACGCGAAAGGAAGATTCTCACAAATACAAAAACGGTTCTCTCGTGATCGTGGGCGGTTCGCAGGGAATGACGGGCGCGGCGCTTTCGTCCTTACTCGCCTTTCACGAGTTAGGCGGCGGGATCTCCCTTCTTTTGACCCCGTCCGAAAAAACGGTTCGATCCGTTTTAAAAAAGGATCCGTCCTTGATGGTGAACTCGATCCCGGATTCTTCCCAAATTCTTTCGATTCCTTTCGCGCAAAAAACGTCCGGTTTTCTTTTGGGTCCCGGTTTAAAAACGGAAGAATGTCCGGTTTTTTCTTTGCCCGAAGATAAGTTTTGTGTGATCGACGCCGGTGCGATTTCCGCTTATAAGAATCTTGTTCTTCATGAAAACGTTTTAATGACTCCCCATACGGGAGAATTGGAAGTCCTTTTAAATTCTAAGATTCGATCCGTCGATCAAGGACTTTCGCTCGCAAAAGAATATTCAAAAAACTTTAAGTTAAACCTTCTCTGGAAAAGACATTCCTCTTTTCTAATCAATCCGAGCGGAAACGTTTTTCTTTGGAATCGACCCGAGCCGAAACTCGCCGTGATGGGAACCGGCGATCTTTTGGCGGGAATCGTTTCCTTTTTTCTTTCCAGACGTTTTACGATTTCGCAAGCGGTTCAACTTTCGTTTTCCTTACTGACAGAAGCGGCAAAAAAATCAAAAGGCTTTCCAACTGCTTCGGAAATCCGTAAACTATTGACAAAGGGAGGAAATTGATATGGGCGGTGGTTATCATTCCCGTTCTCCGGAAGAATTCAAAAAGTTTTTAGCGGAAAGCAGAAAACAATCCGGCGGCGGTAAATTTTCAAGAATTCGTTTGGTCTTTATTCTAAACCTGGTGTTGGTCGTGCTCGTGATCGGAATGGTTGCAAGAACCATGAACCCGAGCGCGTTTACCGTTCAATCTTCTTCTTCCAAAGTGAGAATGAAAGACACAACTTTATACGTTAAATCAAGCCGAGACGGCAAGGACGGTTTTCCGACCTTCTTTCTTTTTATGAAGAATGAAACCTACGCCGAAATCCGTTTTCCCGATCCGACTTGGAAGTTTACGATTTTATTAAGCGGTAAAGACGGTTTAAATTGTCTCGATACAAGCTGGGATGTTCCCGAAAGAACCCTTTGGCCTGGTAAGATAGAGTTCGCAAGATTTCGTGCGAGCGATGACACGATCGCTTCCCTTCCTCCGGATTGTAAAGCGAAGTCTTCGGATGGTTTTATCGAAAGAATTTTTAGAAGAACGAGTTCTCAGAGCGGTTTAAAGTTGGAAGTCAGAGTTTCCCGTAAGGAAGAGAGCCAGATTTTGACGATCGAGAATTTGTGAGAAAACAAATGTGCATAATTTTATTTTCCGCTTCTTCGCTCTTTTCACAGGATACTCCTACCTAAAAGAAGACGTTCCTCAAAATAATATCGATTTTCGGACGACTATTTTAAAGAAAGAATGAAAGCAAACTTAACAAAAATAAAAAACTATTGGAGCTCCAAGAACGTTTTCTTCGTATCGCTCATCGTGATCGTATTGGTTTCGACGTTGCCTGCCTATATAGGAAACAAGCCTTTTGCAAAACACCTGAAAGAAATTTGCCTTACCTTAGGCCTTGTCTTTTTCTTGTTTCTTTATTACGGACTATTTCACGGTTATCGATGGTTAGAAGAATCCATCCAAGTAGAATACAAGACGATCGATTTGGATCTCAGTGGAATCAACATTTCGAATATCGATATTCCCGATTTTGATATAGGCCCGCTCGGTTTTATTCTCACCCTTCTATCCTGGCTCTTTTTTTCGGTTTTTATCATCGTAGCTTGTATTTATTTTATATCTTTTCTTTGGATCGCCTTCGTTTTTACGATCTCAATTCTCAACTGGATATTTTACAGAGGATTACGGATTATCTTCATCAATGCGAAACGATGTCGCGGAAATCACTTCCAGAGCCTTTTGATATCCGCAAAGTTTACGATCGGTTACTTAGGCTGGGTCGTTCTTTTAGTTTTTACCTATGATTTTTTAAAATATTAAATCGATCTCAACATTCAATTCTCGGAATATTCTACAAACTCGAAAAAATCTGATTGAATCTATAAACGAACCGAAAAGAATCACCCAACCCAGATTCTTTCCGAGGAAATTATCAATGCAACTCAAGAATTCATTCCTCGGTCTCTCCGTTTCCATTCTGTTTTTTACAGCCTGCCAAACCCCGCAAAAACAAACTCAAAATCCGAACAGCGCAGTTCTTCCCGGTTTCAAATTGAATACGGATAAAAACGTTTCCGTCGTATCCGATCTGGACGGCAAAATCCAATCGATTCAAAAAAACGAAAACGGACAATACGACGTATCCGTACAAACTTCAAGACAATCCTACTTAAACAATCGGATCGAGACGAACGCATATGAAATGGTATACGGAAATCTTTCCAAGATAGAATCAACGTTAATCTTGGAACAGGAAGTCCAAAGGGGAACACCGATCGGAACCGGAACACCCGATTCGTATGTGACCGCGAGAAGCAAGACCCTATTGCCGTTTATGGTTCGTCTTTCGGAGAGACAACCCGTAAAACAAAACGACTTTTGGTATTTTTCTCCCGATTGGATGTTTTCTCATAAAACCGACTTTTTATCATTCAGACCGGTTCCATCTTTTGAGGACGCTCTCAAGGATTTTTATCATCGTTGGGAAGTCGAGAAAGAGGAAAAGAAAGGATTTACCATCCACCATCATCCCGATTTGGATAGAATCCGGTTTTCCGTAAAGCTGAATCAATATCCGAAAACGTTAACCGAAACGTTTTCTTTAACTTTCACGGAAAAACAATTCTACGGAAAAGAGAATCTCTTCGTATTCGAAAACAAACTGGATGAATTTAAAATTTCGGGATATACACCGGTGATCTATTGGCAAAGCGGATTCGATAAACACTTAAAGGAAGAATATATTCTCAAAAACACGTTGTATGTTTACGCGAGTATCTACACGATCGATCATGAGAAAAAGCTAATATTGATCTGCGCGCGCGACTTTGCGCTCTCGCCCGACGAAAAGGTGATCGGCGATCGGATCAATTCCCTTCTTAAACCTCAGTAAAACAGTGGAATTCCGATTCAAGGTTCCTTTGCCGATAATCTTAATCGTAAAGGAGAAACAAGAGATACATGTTTTAATCCCGGTTGTCTTTCCGTATGGAAAGATACGGATTGAGAATGATCCACTCCGGGTTTCCTATATTTTTCTCCGAATACTACGTTGATTCGGAGGATTGAATTTCGATTTCCTGCGAGCCGACGGAAGGGTCAGACTCGGTCAATCCGTTCGATGTGAGCGACGATCCTGAATTCAAAAGGAACAACGAAGCGGAGTTGTCGCTTCCCTTTTTTCTCCACGGTAGCTCAACAAGAACAATACAAACGGAGCGATTGTTTTGATTGCGGTTTTATCTAAGAATTCTTTCATTACGATCTCCTAAAAAATGCTCGGACGCTTTTTCTAACATCCAAGAAACGAACGATTTTGCATTTCGCAGAGAAAGTAAGGAACTTAAGTTATCCCCTGACGACAATTTCCGAAGAAAATAAAAACAGAGCGGCAATCAATTTTTGATAAACGCGAGAATTTCACGAGAACGACAAAGATTCAATTGCTTCAACGCCGTATCACAAAGGATCCATCCCCCGTTCGACCTTACAACATCGCCTTGCACTTTTTCTTCCAAGTCCGCTCTTGTTCATTCAAATAATCGAATACAATCGAATCGGAATATTTCCCGTCGAGAAAATTCAGTAAAAAGCGATCTCCTACCAGCAATTCTATGGCGGGACGATCGGATCTGAACTCATACGCACCGGCTCTGTATTCGAAACCGTTCGGATATTCTTCTCGTAACATACGAATCAGTTTGAGAGAAAAGAAAAGACTGTGAAACTTCTCCGGTTTTTTCAAAAGGATCTGATAACCTCCGCAGATCGTATCCTTATGTTTATGAAAGGTCGGAATGAACTTCAAAGGCCGCAAGGTCACGCATCCCTTTTGAGATTCTTCCAGGGCTTTGCGGATTCTTTCGTTTTGTTCGTCGATATAAGGCGCGCCGAAAGTTTCAAAAGGTCTTGTGGTTCCCCTTCCTTCGGAAAGATTCGTTCCTTCCAAAAGACATTGACCCGAATACACAAAACAAGTCGAACGAAACGGAATGTTCGGAGAAGGAGGAATCCAAAGAAATTCGGAATCCTCTTTTTGATACCAATTCTTTCGTTCGATTCGGATCTTTACGTTTAAGGAAAATTCTTTTTGATAATACGAAAGTAATTCTCCGGGGGTCAATCCGTGACGATGTAAAACCGTTCTGACCCCTACAAAGGATTCGAATTCTTTCCCGAGCGGAGAACCTTCGATCTTTTTTCCCGCCGGATTGGGAGAATCGAAAACCACCACGGAAATTTCTTTTTTACCGGAGGAATTCCATTTACTAATCTCCTCCAAAAAATAATACGCGGTCGTCAGAAACGTATAATAACGCGCGCCCACGTCCCGTATATCGACGACTACGACGTCCAATCCGTCCAAAGAAACCGAATCGGGAACCAGACTCGATTCGTGATCCCCGTAGAGATTTACGAACTCCACGTTATCCAGATTATATTTCAGATTCGAACCCGAAACCTGATCCTGAAGTTCCGCGAAAAGTCCATGTTCGGGAAGAAAGATTTTTTTAAGATCATAACGTTTGTGAACGGATTGAAAGTGATATTCTCCGTTCGGCCCGAAAGCGCTTTGATTGGTGACCATTCCGATTCTGGAAACGCGGAGTAACTTCTCGATTTTATTCATTCTTCCCGTATGGTTTTCAGGAGGCATAAGGAGTCAAGTTTAACGAGAATCGATCCGAATTCCTTGAGAACGATTCTGTTTTTTCCGAGTTTCTTCGAACTGCGTGATCCTCGATGGTCGGTTTTTTAACTCTCTCTCTAAAAAAAGTGTTTTCTCTATGAATAAGAAATAGTTTCTTTTTCATTTAACCCTCGATAATCTAATTATGGCATTTGATCCCTCAGTTCCACAACAACAAGCCCAAGCTCCCGCAGGAACTTTATTGTTTCCCGAAGGTTCTCCCGCAAATACTCTAAACGTGCTTCACAGTGGAACGGTTCGTTATTTAACGGACGTCCCGGGCGGAAGAAAGCTCGAACTTTTTAAATTGAACGGAGCGAATTTGACTCCGGGTTCCGTGGCGCTTTTTACGAGCGGAAGATATCCGTTTCATCTGCAAGCGGAAGAAGCCTGCGTCATTTCCACATACGCGATGAATCGCGAAACCATCGGTAAAAGCGTGGGCTCCCGAGTTTCACTCGGATTGATGGTAGCAAGAACTCTTCTTCGAGAAATCACCGAACTTTTTAAAAAATCCAATCAGATCCGAAAGATCACGTCGGACATCGAAAAGGTAAACGACAACCTTTCGATTCTTTATTATCAATTCAATCCGAACGTGTTTCCGGACATCAAACCCGGTTCTCCGATCCCGGAAGTTTCCGCGGAAGTCGTCGATCCCGTTATGCGTTTGTGCAGGGAGAATCTGAAATTATTTTTTGACAACGGTGGTCTTCTTCCCGATCGACCGAGCCCTCAATTTTTGGAAGAGGAACACGAGTCTCAACTCACCCGATTGTATCCCGAAGAGATCGACTTTCAGGACGGAGAATTCAATTTTATCCGAAAACTCGTGATGCAGGATCCAAAAATTCTCAACGCGTTATTCACCGCGGATCCTTCCATGCTTTCCTATGTTTGTTCCAAACTCGCGAACGTATTGGATCAAATCTCGGGAATTCTCAAAACCTGTCTGACCGATTTGGACGAGGCGTTCCGAATCTTCTTCGCGGGGGAGAATAGCCTCGTAGAAAAATTCTATCTTATCCTCGATATCACGTCCTCCGGTTACGGAACCGCGCCTGCGGAATACGTAGTACCCGTGTTAGGCGCCGTCGCCACAAAGATCGAAAAATACAAACAAGGACATCAGGCTCTTTTCGGAGTTCCCGTTTCCGGTCTTTCTCCGAACGCACAAGCGTTTCAATCCAAAGCGGGCGCGCTCGCAAAGAAGATGGAAGAAACCGCTCCGAAGGTCCAAGCTCCTTCCGCGTCCACGGTCGCTGCGGGTGTGGACGTCGCCGCGATTCGAAAGGAACTCGACAACTCGGCTTCCGTTATCATTCAATTCTCCGGTTTGGAAGCGGAGAAGGTAAAAGAATTCTCGGCCTTGATGGTCAAGGTTAAGAGTTTGAAGAACCCTCTCGATCCCGAAGGCGATAACAGAAAGATCCGGAGAACTCTCGGAAGACATTACTGGGATATGTATCAGGAATGTTTTTCAAAATATTTGAGAGCGAACCGCAACGTTCCGAAAGCCGTGGATCTTATGTTGAAATACGGCTTCTTCGACGAGACGATGGTGGACGATTCTCAGATCGCGTTTATGTACACGCAGAAGGATCCGATCTACGCGGGTTCGGACATTCCGATTTCACTCGGAACGGAATGGCTGGAAAGAATTTATAAACGGGAAATCCCCACTTCTCTCGACGAGATGGGTCAGAACTTTTTCGAAAAGGTGAAGATGGAAAACAGAACCATCAACATCAAAAAGGAATCCGATATTCCTCCCGAACTCGACAATCCGGAAACGAGACTTAAGTTCGAGTTCGCTTCTCTGTACGAAGCGAACGTTAGACTCACTTCCGGAAGTCCGGCGACTCACTTTCCGATCCTGACTAAGTTTCACAGTCAGATGGCGATCGATAAGTCCTACGTTTCCAAAAAAATTCTCGAAGACGTGGTTCACGAACTTTTGGCCGTCGACTACTCCATCTTCCATCGAGAAGTGATCTACAATAACAACGAGCTCGGCATTACAAAAGAATTTATTCAGAAAGCTGTTGTCCCCGATTTTATCCTCGTTCCATCGATCGGAACAAAAGTGATGATGTGGCAGGATCTTTCGATTCACAGAGGGGCTGGTTCCAAGGAAAGTCCGGGAAGAATCGTTCTTCCGATTTTCGCACAAGGCGATTTAAAGACGATGGTTTCGGACGCGTTAGCCGCCTTTCGTTGGGAACTTACCAAGTCGATTCTCGGCGCGGAATGGAACAACGTCGGTAACCCTTCGATCACCGCGGATTACACGGACTACATTCAGTTTTTTAAGAAGAACAAGGATCTTTCGATCGAAATCAAGGAGAAGTTGGCGGGCGACTTCAAACGTTTCCGGAACGACCGGGACATTTTCGCAAACGACTATCAGCTTTGGATGAAATACGAATCCGACGGGGTTCAACGTCTCAACAAGGTCGTTCGAGGAATCTTTTACAGACATATTCCTTTCAGTAAACCGGTTCGGGACAAGGTCGCCAAAACTCCGGCTTTCTCGGAAATCCACAACCGTTTCATCAATATTAGAAATCGTAAATATACGGAATTGGAAAACCGTTATAAGAAATATATCAACGCGCTCGGAAGTCTTCCCGATCCGTTGCGTGATAACTTAGAATTCTACAAGGTTTAAAACGGGCCGCGGAACAAAGTCGATTCTCCGGCTTATAAGCGCCTCTTTCCGAAACGAAAAAATCAAAAAGAAACCGGCGTCGCAACGTAACACCGGACCGCTTACGAAGTAAAACCGAAGGCGGTCCTTTGATTTCCTCTTACTCTTAGATTTCTTCCAAAAGATAAGGTCGAGTGTATTCTCGAATGATCTCTACCACAAAACGTCCCCAACTCTTCGGATCGTGCTGGGAAATTTCCACCTGTTTGATCTTCGGAAAATACGGGGTCGGTTTAAAAAGGCTGTGAGAAAGTTCGATCGCACGCAGATAATTATCCACACGTTTCACTCGAACGAAATTCAACAGTTCGGATTGAACCTGACTCTGAGGAATATAACCGATGATAATCAGTTTCGGAAATAAGGACTTTTTTAAGAGATTGATGAACTCGCCGAAGCTGTCCACACGATCGATAAATCCTTCGTAGGCCCCGCCCCCGAGGTTCATGATCTGAGTTACTATATCCATCGTAAAGGAAACCCCTTCCGCGGAGGTCATATCGGAGATGATGACGATTCCCTCGTCGGGTTGGAACGTCTTGAACATCTGAGAGCCTTTGAACTGTCTACGGAGAAGTTTCGCGGCCGAGATGTCGATTTCCGCGGCTTTGGCGAGAATCGGTTTTCCAACGGAATCGAGGATCGGTTCTCTCGTAATGATGTATCTTTTTTTAGCCGCGTTCTGGTTCATCACTCGGAACGCTTTGACTTTTTCCTCGATTTCGTCCAAAGAACAATAACCGATTTTTAATACGTTTTCCCTCGATCTTTTTTCTAACTCTGTGTCTTCCATTTGAAGTTTTAAGGACGGTACGACTCGAATGATCGAAATCCGAACTGGTTTCCCTTATCCCGTTTTATCATAACATTTAATTTATTTTGAACAACTCACTTCTCGATAAGCGAGAAACAAGATTAAAACACTTGCGCCTTATTTCCAGTTTTTCTGAATGGAATCATGCATCCGGAAACGGAAAAATTTTCCCGATTTCGCTTCTTTTTACGGATTGCGAAGATTCTTTCGGTACTGATTCTACTTTCCACTCTTTTTTCTTGCGAGTCCGTAGAATTTATACCGGAAACCGTTTTGAGAGAAGAATTCGGTTTTTCTCATAAAAGCTCCTGGAACGAAATCGAAATCCGAAATTCTTCTCCTCCCAAGCCCTACCGCACTTATGGTAAAATTATAATCCGCTCCTTTGCAGACGGAAGAATTCCGGAGTATCTGATTGTCGATCTCAAGAAAGAATTGTATTCCAACCATATGGACGGAGTTATTTTTACGGGAAAGGGAATCGTGAGCGTTCCTCCGACCCTCGTTCAATCCGGAAACGGAGACGGAAACACGGTTGCGATCGGTTTTGTGAACAACGAAATGGGAGTGATCGAAGGCGTGGCGTATCGTTATAAGGACAACCAGCGATGAAGAATTCTTCGGACGTTCAGAGCTCTTCTCATTCTCCCCGTAAATTCAACAGCGAGATCTTCGTGGACGCCGAAGATCGTTGGATTTTCAGAGGAAATCGAATCGATCAAAAGGAAGTTCTCTCCTACTTCCGTCAAAACCTAAAGGAAGACGATCTCGGAATTTTTATAGACAATCGTTTCGGAGAATTGACGGAGAACGGTTATCTCGAATTGGAAGGTTATCCGATTCATCTGATCGCGTGCCGGGAAATCGAAGACACGTTAGTCTTCCTTTCGGAGTCCGAAACCTCGTATTCTTTGGGGGAACTGCTCTTCGCTTTGGACGCGGACGGTTGTCTTTTTGCAAAAACGAAATATTATAAAAAACTAAAGTTCAGACCGGATCGAAATTGTCTTTCCGATCTGAGTCCTTATTTGGAGGAAACGGAGAATGGAACCGAAATCCGGTTTCGCGGCGAAACGATTGCGATTCCGGAATCCGGAGAATCTCCGAAAGTTCCTTTGCCGATCGAGTTTCGCGCGGTTCCTTCTCAAGGAGATTAGTTTGTCGAGAATTTTCGTCCTCCGAAATTCGTAGGAGTTCCCACAAAACTGAAAAGGAATTCTTCCTGCGTCTATGCTGTTTTTCCGATAAAGAAAAATTGGCCAAAGGTTCCCACAAGTGTAACTCAAGCGTTTTGCTCTCTATGGATCGCTCATCATCTCCAGCATCCTGTGAAGAGAACGCCCCTTAGGAAGCGACACATTGAGTTTTTGGGGTTGGGGGCCGCTTTGTATTACGGAAGATTTGTCGGAACTTCTATAAAATCCCGACAACGATCAAATCGCAGATCCCAATTCTTCTTTGAGCTTCCTCGCTTCCTCGAAATCCGGCTTAATCAAAATCGCACGATGCAGATATTGAAGCGATCTTTCGGGACGATTCCAGATTTTGTAAAGAGTCGCAAGATTGTAGAGGGAGATATGAGGCGCGTCGTTGAGTTCGCAACGAAGGGATTTTTTTAGCCAATAAACGGCTTCGGTTTCCTTACCGGCTCTTAAAAGAATGATTCCGATTTCGTTGCAAGGGTTTCCGTAGTTCGGATTGACTTCCACGGATTTGTAGAATTGCATCAGACCCTTTTCAGGATTTCCTTTCTGATTTTCCATCAAGCCCAAAAAGAAATAGGCTTCGTGACTTTCCTCGTTTTCCAGAGAAAGTTTAAACAGATATTCGGCTCTGTCCGAATCGCCCGTTTTGTAAAAATATTTCGCCGCTTCTAGAAAATCCGAAGGAGTAAAGTTTTCCAATTCCATAACCCGTTTTTACTTTGATTTTCGGTTTGGAACCTTCAAGGCTTGATTAAGTTTTTTTTCAAAGCGTCGGCCACGTGTTCGGCGATCGAAGGCGCGTCCAGTTTGTAAGCTAGGAAAATTTCCTTTCTTTCTCCGTGGTGAATCGGCTCGGGAGGAAACCCGAACGTTTTGACGTATTTCGATAAATTCTCCGGTGAAATCCGATTGAGAAGATAACCGGAAGCTCCCGCGTCGACATAACTTTCGTCGAGAATCGCAAAATGTCTGACATGAGACAATTCTTCGTTGAGCGCTTCCGCTCCGAGAGGTCTCAACCAAACGAGATCGATGAGAGTGACTCCGAAACCGCTCGCCTCGAGAATTTCCGCGGCCTTCTTCGCTTCGTCGAGCATAGAACCGATCGATAAAAGCGCGATGTCGGTTCCTTTTTTGAGAACGCGAAACGTTCCGGGTTGCGGTTTTGATTCTTTTTGAAAGTCGAGAGTTTTCAGATCCACGCTCGCCTTCGGAAATCGAATCGCAATCGGAGCCTTATCGTAAGTTTCCATCCATCGCAAAGAATCGATCATATCCTGACCGTTCGACGGAACGAAAACGTCCATATTGGGAAGTCCTAAAAGATAACTCAGATCGAACAAACCTTGGTGCGTTTCTCCGTCCGGTCCCACACAACCCGCGCGGTCGATCACGAATCGAACCGGAAGATTCATCAAAGAAACGTCCTCCACGAGTTGATCCATTCCTCTCGTCAAGAACGTGGAATAAATACACATATAAGGAACGATATTTCCGTTCGTCATCGCTCCCGCAAACGCGACGGAATGTTGTTCCGCGATTCCAACGTCGAAAAGATGTTCCGGAAATTTTTCGGCGTATTCTTTCAGTCCGCTTCCTTCGATCATCGCGGGCGTGATCGCCGCGATCTTCGGATTTTTTTCGGTGAGAATGGACAACATCTTTCCTACGATCTTACTGTAAGCGATCTTGGAAGAATCTCCGCTGTCCATCGCTCCGTCTTCTTTTCGAAACGGAGTCACTCCGTGATATTTGATCGGGTCTCTTTCTGCGGGATCGTATCCTTTTCCTTTTTGCGTGATCAAATGAAGGAGGATCGGTCCTTTCATCTTCTTCACTTTTTCGAGCATCTTGACAAGACGGATCACGTCGTGTCCGTCCTCCGGCCCGATATATCCGAAACCCAAGTCTTCGAAAAGTCCGCCCGGAGTCAGCACGTCCTTAAAACCCTTTTCCACTCGTTTGAAAAATCTTTCCGTCGCCGGTCCGATGATCGGCAACCACTTTAGAAACGTATAAAAGATCCGTTTCCAGTGATTGTAGAAATGGGATGTGATGATGTTGTTGAGATAATTCGAGATCGAACCCACGTTCTTGGAGATGGACATGAAGTTATCGTTTAAGATCACGATCATGTCCTTCTTCAAATGCCCTGCGTGGTTCATCGCTTCCAGCGCCATTCCGGTTGCGATCGACGCGTCTCCGATGATGGCCACAACGTTGTAGTTTTGTTTGGTAAGATCGCGGGCCGCGGCTTCACCGAGCGCTTGAGAGATCGAGGTTCCCGCGTGACCGGTGTTGTAAAGATCGTACGGAGATTCTTCCCGTTTCGGGAATCCGGAAAGTCCGTTGAACTTTCGGACGGTCTTGAGTTTATCTTTTCTTCCGGTGAGAATTTTATGAGGATACGTTTGATGACCCACGTCCCAAACCAGCCGGTCTTTCGGCGTATCGAAAACGTAGTGAAGTGCGACCGTGAGTTCTACCACTCCCAGATTGCTCGCAAAATGTCCGCCCACTCCCGAAAGAGTGTCGATGATGTAATTTCGAACCTCTTCGCATACCTTCGGAAGTTTTTCCAAAGGTATGTTCCTGAGATCGGCCGGATAATGGATGTTATCCAGCAGAGTTGGTTCCTGTTGCATGAAAACTTTCTATTCTAATTTTATAAGTCTTTAGTTCGCCTGCAAAGGTTTTCTTAAGAGTTTGAGGTCATCCTCGTTCACTAAATCCAATAATTCGTAAATGCGAACGGGCTGAGTTTTTCCCTTCACTTTAATCAAGTCCAGTTCTCTTGCGACGACCCTGTCCTTTACCTTTTCGTAGGTGTACTCGGAGATAATGATATGGGTTCCGTATTCCTTATTCGTTCCTTCCAATCTGGATCCAAGGTTGATGGTGTCTCCCATACAGGTATAATCCATCCTGTGGGAACTCCCCATGTTTCCGACGACGGCAGGACCGGAGTTGAGTCCGATTCCTATATCCATTTGGGGGAGATCCAAGCTCTTCCATTCTTCCTTAAGGGTGGCGAGTCTTCTCATTTGAGCGAGTCCGGCCGCACATCCATAATAAGCGTGATCTTCCAGAGGCACGGGCGCCCCCCAAAATGCCATGATCGCATCGCCCATGTATTTATCAATCGTTCCCTTAAATTCAATGATGATCTCGGTCATCTCGGAAAGGTATTGGTTCAAGAATTGAACCAGCTCTTCCGGTCCCATTTTTTCGGACATCGTAGTAAATCCGCGGATATCCGAGAAGAAGATGGTGATATCTCGTTTGGAACCGCCGAGGTTTAAGTTGTCCGGATTTTTCAAAAGTTCGTCCACGACGTCTTTGGAAACGAATTTCGAGAACGTGCTGCGGATGTATTTTACGTTTTCTTCCTCGGTTAAGATTCTAAATCCGATAAGTCCGATGAAAATAAACAACTGCTCGAGAATCACGGTCGGATACAAATGCACCAAGTTGAGTTCCGAGAAGTTTACGAGCGTAATCACGGAATACAAAAACGCCGTCGCTAAGAAGAAGATAAACGCGAGCCAGGTTTTGAGTCGGGGTTGAATGATTCCCGCCAAAATACCCACGATGATCAGAATCAAGAATTCTCCCCAAAGCGGAAGTTCGAAAAGAAAGTCCTGGTTGAGAATGGTATTGATCGCCGCGGCGTGGTGTTCGATCCCCGACATATCTCCGAAAGGAGATAAGTGCGTATCTTTTGCGGCTCCGGCCCCGGTCGCGTAATACATCGCCACGAGAAAGATCGTGTTCTGAAACTGGGACGCGGTTTCTTCGTTCCATTCGGTGGCCGCTTCGAAAATTTCATGAGCGCGGAAAGAATAAAGTCCGCCCGGAAAGTTGATCTGCATCTGTCCGTCGTCGTCGATCGGGATCGTGATCTCGCGCGTATCGTTCGGACGATTCATGATGTCCTTGGTTTCCATCTTCAAGGTTTTGCGGTTGAAGTTGGTCAGCGTCTTTTGCGGGATATTCTTGATCTTAACGTGTTTTCCCATCACGACATGAACGTCCCTTTTTACGTCCACTCCGAGATAGTTACAAGCGATGATCAAGTCGATGGAAGGATAATATTCCGTTTCTCTTAAAGGTCCCGCGTTGAGAAGTTTTGCGACGAGAGGCATACGGCGGTTCAAACCGCTTTCATCTTTTTTAATATTCGCAAATCCTAATCCGGATGCCTTGTCGGCGACGGGTTCGATCGGAGGCTGAGGGAATTTCAACCAGGATCTCCCCGTGTCGCCCGGATCTTCCACGTTTTCCAGTTTGAATTTCCGAAGAACTTCGATTCTTTTTTCCAAATTGAGAATCGAACTTTTCGATTCCAAACTCGTTTCCATCGGGTAGTCAAACATGACCTGCGGATTTTTTGCAAGAGCCTCGGACATTTCTTCCATCTGTCCGGGTTTGTAATCCACGAAGAAAATATCGAACATCAACTGGTTGGAGGTATTCTTAAAAATGTCTATGATGTTTGCGTAATATTTCCAAGGAAGAGGCCATCGTCCCTGAAGTTTTTCCAAAGAAGTGGTCGTGATCCCGATGATTTGAATGTCCTGTCTCGCACCGGGTGGAGGATTGTAACGAGTGTATTCGATCGTTCCTTCGTCGGATTCCTTTTCGCTCTTGTTGACTCCGGCTCTTAAGAGAGTGAATCTCCAAGAAACCGAAGATTCTTCCAACTCGGAAAGAGGAGTGAAGATCTGATACAGAAAAAACATCACGAGCGAAACGACAACGGCGAGCCAGACGCTTCCCGACTTCTGTTTATCCAAAGTGTTTGCTTCGATAAACTTGTAGATCGGATACGAACTGATAACGAGCAAACCGAATCCGCTCAGTAAGAATTCCGTGTTGAGAGAGAAGTTGGGAAAAAAGGCGGTAAAGGAAATGAGAACGATACCCAATAGTCCCAAAATTAAAGAGACGATATGGATGGGAGTGATTTTCAGTTTGGTTTCGCTCATGCGCTCCTCCGGATTAGATCGGGGAACAGTATCCAATCCGTCGGAGTTTCGTCAATATTTTACGGGTTCGCCCGGAAATTATCTCATGGAAGAACGCACGGACGTAGCGTAGGAAAATAATTTTTGAACACAGGTTTCCCGATCGGAGCCGTGTTCCTCGATGATTCTCTGAACCGCCGATCCGATGATCACTCCGTCGGCGTATGCGGAAATTTCTTTCGCCTGATCGGCGGTGGAAATTCCGAAACCGGCGCAGACCGGAAGGGAAACTAATTTTTTTACGAGTTTGATTCTTTCCTGAAGTCCGTTTGCGATCGCGGTTCTTTCTCCCGTAACTCCGTACGAGGTCACGTAGTAGATAAAACCGGACGCGAGAGAACGCATGGACTTGATTCTTTCCTCGGTGGTCGCGGGCGTTACAAGATGGATGAAATCGATTTTTCTTTTTTCGAGCTGAGTGAAGAATTCTTCCGCTTCCGGGGTATCGTACGGAAGATCGGGAATGATCAATCCTTGAATGCCGGAATTTTTCGCGATCTCCGCGAAGGTTTCCAATCCCATAGAATAGAGAGGATTGAAATACGTAAGATACACAAGCGGAGTTTGCGGATGCAGTTTGTGAATTTCCGAAGTGATCTCCAGAATTTTTTTCATGGAGAACGGATGCGCAAGCGCGCGTTTGAACGCCTTCTGAATCACCGGCCCGTCCGCGGTCGGATCGGTAAACGGAATTCCGAGTTCCAAAATTCCGGCGCCGCCTCGAATGAGCGCGTCCGCCCAGGCAACGCAGGATTCGTAGTCGGGATCACCGAGAGAAATATACGGAATAAAAACGCTTTTCTCTTGCGAGAATACGGAAGCGATCGCGCTCAAACAAATTCTCCTTTGCGAAGTCTCGCAACTTCGGCGACGTCCTTGTCCCCTCTTCCGGAAAGACAGATTAAGATATCTTCTTTTTTTCCCATCGTCTTTGCGAGGTCCTTCGCATAACGAAACGCATGCGCGGTTTCCAACGCAGGGATAATTCCTTCGATCCGACAAACCTCGAGAAAGGCGTCTAACGCGCCTTCGTCGTCCACGTTCGCGTATGTCACTCTTCCGCTTTTATGAAAGTGTGCGTGTTCCGGTCCGACTCCGGGATAATCGAGTCCCGCGGAAACGGAATGCGCGGGAACGATTTGACCCGATTCGTCTTGGATCACGAGCGTTTTGGTTCCGTGTAAGAATCCGGTTTTTCCGAATTGGATCGTCGCCGAGTTTTCTCCGGGTTTTGGAGAATACCCGCCCGCTTCCACTCCGTAGAGTTTTACTTTTTTATCTTTGATGAATCCGTAAAACATTCCGATCGCGTTCGATCCTCCGCCCACGCAGGCGATGACCGCGTTCGGAAGTTTGCCGTTCGTTTTTTTGAATTGTTTTCTGGATTCGATTCCGATCACGGATTGAAAATCGCGAACGATCGTAGGAAACGGATGCGGTCCGATCGAAGAACCCACGATATAATGTGTATTAGAAACGTTTAATGCCCAGTCGCGCATCGCTTCGCTCGTCGCGTCTTTGAGGGTCGCGGTTCCGCTGGAAACTCCCACAACCTTCGCGCCCATCATTCTCATGCGAATCGCGTTGAGTTCCTGACGACGAAGATCCTCGTCTCCCATATAGACAACGGTTTCCATTTGGAACATCGCGCCCACGGTCGCGGTCGCAACCCCGTGTTGTCCCGCTCCGGTTTCGGCGATGATTCTCGTTTTGCCCATCGCCTTTGCGATCAACACCTGACCGATCGTATTATTGATCTTATGCGCTCCGGTATGATTTAAGTCTTCGCGCTTGAGCCAGATTCTCGCTCCCCCCCAAGCCTTGGAAAGACGTTCGGCGTGCGTAAGCGGAGAAGGTCGTCCGATATAATTTTTGCGGTAATACTCGAGTTCTTTTTTGAAGTGTTTGCTCTTCTTCAGTTTTTTATACGTGGCTTCGAGTTCCACGAGAGCGTCGTGAAGAATTTCGGGAGAATAACGTCCGCCGAATTCTCCGAAGTAACCTTCCTTTGGCGAATGATGTTCTTTTCCCATAACTACTCCAATTCTCCGAAGAGTTCCTGACGAAGCGCTTCGACTCTTGCGACAAGATCCTCGAATCCGGTGAACGCAAAAGATTCTTCCTTGTCCGCTTTGCGGTTGTAGATCGAGATCTCTCCGTTTTCGAAAAACTTTTTACCGATCGTAACTCGGATCGGAAATCCGATCAGTTCGGAGTCCTTGAGTTTGAATCCCGGCCCCACGTCGCGGTCGTCCCAGAAAATTTCTATATTTTCGTTCTTTAGTACATTATAAAATTCTTCCGCTTTGGAATACTGTTCCTCGCCCTTTGTGATGCTCACGAGCGCGACTTCGAAAGGAGCGATGCTGATCGGCCAGAAGATTCCCTTCTCGTCGTTGCATTGTTCGATGACGGTGGCCATCGTACGATTGACCCCGATTCCGTAACAACCCATCGTAAGGGTTCTGGATTTTCCGTTTTGATCGAGAACTTGAATTCCGAAGGCTTTTGTGTATTTCTCGCCGAGTTTAAAGATATGACCGACTTCGATTCCTTTTTCGGCCTTGAGAGGGGTTCCGCAGTTCGGACAAAGATCCCCTTCTCTTGCTAATGCGACATCCGCGAACTCAGGGAGTCCGGAAATTTCCTTTTCGAGAATAAAACCGGAAATGTGAAAGTCTTCTTTGTTCGCGCCGACCACATACGGATAATCCTTTTGCAAGGAACGATCGTACAACACCTTCACCTTATCGTTCGGTGCGATGGGTGCGATAAAACCGGGAACCAGTCCGAGTTCGCGGATCTCGGCGTCGGTCATCGGTTCTGAGTCTACGATTCTCAGCAGAGAATGCAGTTTGTGAAGATTGAGTTCGAGATCCCCTCGCAGATAAACGAGAATCTTTTTCTTTTCCGATTTGAGCGCGACCGCCTTGATCGTTTCTGCTTCGGTGATTCCCAAAAGCGAACTGACTTCCGCGATCGTTTTTTTACCCGGAGTTGCGATCTCTTTTTTCTCGGAAAGTTTTGCGGGAGCTATATTCTCTTTTTTGAATATAAACGGGGTCTTTTCGCTGTTCGAACTATAACCGCAAGAATTACATAAAAGTAATGTTTCTTCTCCGATCGGAGAAACGACCATAAATTCTTCCGAAGCGGAACCGCCCATACTTCCGGAATCCGCTTGGACCGGAATCGTTTTCAATCCGCAACGATCGAAAATTTTTCTGTAAGCGACCCGCATCGCCTGATACGTTTCGTCGAGAGAAGCTTCGTCGATATGAAAGGAATACGCGTCCTTCATCACGAATTCTCTAGAACGAATCACACCGAATCTTGGACGAATCTCGTCTCGGAATTTTGTTTGGATCTGATATACGTTGATCGGAAGATCCTTGTATGATTTCAACAAAGGTTTTACGAGAGAGCTGAAGGATTCTTCGTGTGTGGGTCCGAGCGCGTAAGAAAGATCGTGTCTGTCCTGGATGCGGAACATTTCCTTTCCCATCGCGTTCCATCTTCCGCTTTGTTCCCAAAGTTCGGAAGGAGTTAAAATCGGAAGGTCGAATTCAAGAGCGCCGGTCGCGTTCATTTCTTCTCGGACGATCTGTTTGATCTTTTGAAGAATTTTCAAACCGAGAGGAAGATAAAAATACAAACCGGCGGAAGACTTGCGAGCAAGTCCCGCGCGGATCATAAGTCGATGGGACGCGACTACCGCGTCCGCAGGATTTTCTTTTTCTGTGGGAAGAATATATTTCGATGCTTTCATGCGTTTTAGAAAATTCGCATTACATCGTTGAAGGTGACGTAGAGTCCGAGCCCGAGTAAGAATAAAAATCCGATTCGAAAGATGGACTCGATCACTTTGCCCGGAAGAGGTCTTCCGGTGATCGCTTCATACGCATACAATACGATATGTCCACCGTCCGCCATCGGAATGGGAAGTAAATTCATTATCATCAGAGCGATCGAGATCCTTGCGACAAACTCGAGATAAGTTTCCCAGCCGATCTCCAAACTGATTCCGGCGTACGAAACGATTCCCACCGGTCCGGACAAACTGTCCTTTACGGAAAGAATTCCCGAAAACAACATTCCGATTCCCTTGAGGGTGGTTTCCACGTTCTCGTAAACGTCTTTTCCCGCGACTGCAAAGGATTCGAAAAATCCAAGCTCTCGTTCCATAGGCTCGGGGTTGAACTTCATGTTCGGTCTGAATCCGAGAAGTCCGATCGGACGGATCTTCGGTTCCGCCTCGAGTTTGAGATTTCCCATATCGACTACGATCGTTTCTCCGTTTTTGCTTTTGACGTACGCGAGAAGTTCCTCGAAACTCGGGAACGTTTTTCCGTCCACGGCCAGGTTCAGAAGTTTTTGACCGAGTTCGGGATCGTAACTTGCGAACTGATACGATTCGAGTTTCAGCTCGGGATATTTTTGATCTCTTAAATTCTTAAATTCTAATATGTTCGCTCCGAGAACGGGCACTTCCACGGTCACGTTTTCCGTGGACCAAGGATTGACCAAAGGATAGGTTTTGCGATCGATCACGATGCTGACCTTTTCGTTTTGATGTTCCCCGAGAATTTTCTGAAGTTCCCCCACGGTCGAAATCGTTTTTCCGTTGATGGTTTGGATCACGTCCCCGTCGTTTAAGTAACTGAGCGCGCGGGAACGAAGAAGATTTTCCTTTTCTTCCTTTTCTTTTTCCAGAAGAACTTCCGCGGGAATGTCCCGGCCTTCCACGGCTTTTTTCAGACGTTCTTGATAATAATTCTCGGCCTCGTGCGTTTTATCGAGTTTGGAAGAAAGCCAGTGTTGAAACTGTTCCGTATAACTGAACGTCGCGACCACTCTTCTTTCTCCGAACGGTTCCACGCCGATCGTGGGAATTCCGGAAGAACGTTTCGGATTGTATACGATACGAGGAGTTACGCTCCATTCCAGCGGCTTGCCTTCCCGTTCGCCCCGGATCTTAAGAGCGCTTCCGGAGGACAAACCCACGTTAGTCACGATGTCTTCGAACTTTTCGGTTTTGTTTCCGTCGATGGAAAGAATTCTATCCCCCGTTCTCAGACCGCTTTGATACGCGGCGGAGAATTCCTGATCGGCGGGATCGATAAAGATTCTGTTTCCCGGAGGATTGTGTCCGAGAAAATTCAAAACTAATAATATTCCAAAACCTAAGAATAGGTTGAACAGAGGTCCGCCGAGCACGGGAATCATTCTTTTGAGAGGCGGCGTGGAAAGAAGTTCGCCGGGTTCTCCCTTTACTTCTCCGCCGTAGTCGTCTCCCTTAAAAAGAACGTAACCGCCGACGGGGATCGCGGTGATCTGATACGTCGTTTCACCGACCTTCTTTTTCCAAACGCCTCTTCCGTAACCGATCGAAAAAATTCTCGCCTTAACGCCGACGAGCATTCCGCAAAGAAGATGACCCAACTCGTGGATAAAAATAGAAATCGCCAACATAAATACGGCGCCTAATACCATGATTAACATGCGGATACTGCCTTCCTTGCTTTCAGATTTCTGACGGTTTCACGAGCGATTCGATCGACTTCCTCGTATTCTTCGAGAGAATCGGGGAAGTCGATCGGAATTTCGTCTAACGCGGCCCGAATGTAATCGGGAATTTCCGCAAAACGAATTCCGTCCTTTAAGAACAATTCCACGGCCGCTTCGTTGGCCGCGTTAAAAATACACGGGGCCGTTCCACCCGCCTTTCCCGCCTCGAAGGCGAGCGCCAAACCCGGATATCGTTTGGAATCGGGTTCCCTGAATTCGAGTTTACCCCAGTCCTTTGCGGGATGAGACCGAAGAACTTTCGGGACCGGTTCCGGATGAAAGAGAGAATGTGCGATCGGAAAGATCATATCGGGATAAGAAGCGTAGACAAACGAAGCCCCGTCCTTGAGTTCGATGATTCCGTGCGCGATGCTCTGCGGATGAACGACAACTCCGATCTTTTCGTAAGGAACTCCGAATAGAAAATGCGCTTCGATGACTTCGAGACCCTTGTTGATCATTCCGTTGGAATCGACGGTGATCTTCGGTCCCATGTTCCAAGTCGGATGATGTAAGGCTTGTTCCTTCGTGACGTGCGCGATCTGTTCGATCGGTAAGTCTCGAAACGAACCGCCCGAAGCGGTGAGAATGATTCTTTCCAGAGCGTTTTTGTTCACCGATTCGAGAAGTTGAAAAAGAGCGTTGTGTTCCGAGTCGACCGGAACGACCTTTGTGTTGTGTTTTGCGATCAAGGAATTGATGAGAGGTCCCGATGTGACTAACGTTTCCTTATTAGCGATTCCTAATCTTTTCCCGGCGGTGATCGCGGCGATGGTCGGACGCAAACCCACCGAACCGACGATCGCTGTGATCACGATCTCCACGGCGGGTTCTTTTACGAGGTCGGATAAGGAAGATTCTCCGTAAAGGATCTGTGTTTTGCCGATTTTGTTTCCGAGTACGGATCGGTCCGCGCGGTTGTCGCTAACGCAGATAAAGTCGGGGGAGAATTCCTTCTGAATCTCTTTCGCTTTTTCGAGATTGGAATGAACGCTGAAAGAATGAAGTCTGAATTCTTCCGGGTAAGCGCGCAGTACCTTAAGAGTGGATTCTCCTACGGAACCCGACGCACCCAGAAGACAGACGGAGGTTGTCATACCGATTAGACTTGGAATCCAAGATTCCCCTTGATTTGGAGATAATAATACAACACCGGAATCGTGATCAAAAGAGCGTCCGCGAGATCGAGCATTCCGCCGTGACCCGGAATCAAAGAACCCGAATCCTTGATCTTTGCGTCCCGTTTCATAGCCGATTCCAGTAAGTCGCCGATCACACTCACGAGAGAAATGATAACCGAAATCAAAAATACTTCCACTCCGGAAATCGCCGAAGCGACGTGCGTGGAATTTTCCCAAATCGCGTTGAAGATAAAAACCGAACCGATCGCTGTAACGATTCCGGTCGCATAACCTTCCCAGGTTTTTTTAGGAGAAATCGCAAGACCGGCCGGATGTCTTCCGAACCATCTTCCGCCGAAGTATGCGCCCGCGTCCGTCAAAAACGTGATCACGGACACGAGAATGATGTAGTAAATCCCCTGCCCCATTCCGAGCAAAAGCATCAGATGTCCGAGAGGAACCGCCGTGTAAAACACTCCGAGAAACGTGGAAGAAACCGAAAAGATCGCGCCGTCTAACGGGCGTCTGGTGATCTGAAGCGTAAACGTTATGATAAACAGCAAAAGCAAAGCCGCCGGAACCGGATCGAAAGGCGGGATGAAATATTTGATATGCAGTAAAAAGAAAAGAGGCGGCTCGAACTTGTTTTGAGATCCCATAAAACGGAAATAATAAAACGTAAGAATGAGAAGCATGAAGAAGGTTCCCGTTCCACGAAACGGTTTTCCGTCGTCGCCTCGATCCGCGAGATTGTAGAATTCCTTGATCCCTATATAACCGCCCACAAGGAGAATCAAATACGTCTGCAGGTAATAAAAACCCGCATAGAATATCATAAAAAGATAAAGTACTACGAGCACCGCCGCAGAAGCGAGTCTTTTGGACGTTTCACCCATTCTCCAATCCTCCGAATTTTCGGGTTCTGGTTTCGTACCATTTCAGGGAATCCACCAGAGATTTTTTGTCAAAGTCCGGCCAGAGAGTATCGGTAAAATACAATTCCGCGTAAGCGGATTGCCATAATAAAAAGTTCGAGAGCCTTTGCTCCCCCGCCGTTCTGATCAGTAAATCTACGGGAGGAAGGGTGGACGTATATAAAAATTTTTCGAGTTCCTTTTCTTTCACGGGCTTTTCAAAGGAAACTTTCAGCCGTTTTCTTTCCAAAAACAGCTCCTGAGAAGCTCTCAAAAGCTCGTCCCGTGAACCGTAGTTCAAACAAAAGTTTACGGTGAGGTTTTTGTTCTTTTTGGTTTTGTCGATTGCGAAGTCGATCTTATCCAAAACCCCGCGTGTCAGTTTTTTTCGGCTTCCGGAATGATGGATTCGAATTCCCCGTTCGTGAATCGTATCCAAACGGGTTTCGATAAATTCGATGAGAAGCCCGAAGATCGAACGGATTTCTGTGATCGGACGTTTCCAATTCTCGGTCGAGAAGGCGTATAAGGAAATATTTTTTAGACCCAGTTCGAGACTTGCGTCCATCAAACGGTCGATCGCGTTCGCACCTTCCCGATGACCTTCCGATCTGGATTTTCCTCGGGCGGTGGCCCATCTGCCGTTGCCGTCCATGATGACGGCGATATGTTTGGGGAGATTGGACTCGAACAAGCCCACGTCAGATCGTAGTGATTTCCTTTTCCTTCTCTGCGGTCAGAGCGGAAATTTTATCCACATAAGAATCAGTGATCTTTTGAATCTGATCTTGAACGGTTTGGATCTCGTCTTTAGACATACCTTCCGTATGTTTTTTCAGATCTTCCATCGCGTCTCTGCGGATGTTACGGATCGCCACCTTCTTTTCCTCGGACTTGGACTTCACGACTTTTGCAAGTTCTTTGCGTCGTTCTCCGGTCAACTCGGGAATGATGATTCGAATCACCACGCCGTCGTTAGACGGTTGCAGGCCGAGACCGGAAACCTGGATCGCTTTTTCGATGTCCTTCATGATCCCCTTATCGTAAGGAGAAATCACGAGAATTCTCGGTTCCGGAACGGAGATGTTTCCGAGCTGATTGATCGGAGTCAAAGTTCCGTAGTAATCCACGCGGATATCTTCGACAAGAGAAGGATTCGCGCGGCCCGTGCGAACGGTTCCGAAATCCTTTTTAACCAGGTCGATGGTTTTATCCATCTTGGTTTTCATGCTGGAGATAATTTCTTCACTTGCCATCGATTTGAATGTCCTCCGAGTTAGAGATCAGGGTTCCGATGTTGTTTCCGGTAATCAGGTCCTTGAGATTGCCTCGTTTGAAAATATCGAAAACGATAATGGACATATTGTTTTCCATACACAAACTGAGAGCGGTGGAATCCATCACCTTGAGTCTTCGGTTGATCGATTCCATAAATGAAATTTGAGAATAACGTTGTGCGCTCGCGTCTTTTTTCGGATCGGCGGTATAAACCCCGTCGACTTTCGTCGCTTTGAGAATCACGTCGCAGCCCACTTCCACGGCTCTAAGACTTGCGGTCGTATCGGTTGTGAAGTAAGGGTTACCGGTTCCTCCGGCAAAGATCACGATTCTTCTTTTTTCAAGGTGACGAACGGCGCGTCTGCGAATGTAACTTTCCGCGATGGAATTGATTTCGATCGCAGATTGAACTCTTGTATAAAGTCCTTTTTTTTCGCAGGCGTCCTGCAGAGCGAGTGCGTTCTGAATGGTCGCCAACATTCCCATGTAGTCGGCTGTGGCGCGGTCGATTCCGGCCTTCGCGAGATTGGTTCCGCGAATGATGTTTCCGCCCCCGACCACGAGAGCGATTTCCACTCCGAGGTCGTGAACTTCTTTGATTTCTTCCGCGAGAGAATGGGCCTTATTGGTATCGATCCCGAATTCTCCCTCTCCGGCGAGCGCCTCTCCGGAGAGCTTGATTAGAATTCTCTTATACTTCGCTTCCGTTCCCAAAACTTAGAGACCGCCTACTTGAAAGCGGACAAAACGAGCGATCAGGATATTCTCGCCGAATTTTGAGATCGCTTCCTTTACGAGGTCGTCGATGGTTTTGGAATCGTCTTTGAAGAATGTTTGGTTTACAAGACACGCTTCGGAAACGTATTTTTTGATCTTTCCAGGAAGAATCTTTTCGATTTGCTCCGGCTTTTTGCCTTCGGCTTCGAGCTGAGCTTTCATGATTCCTTTTTCTCTTTCGAGATCTTCCGCAGGAATGGATTCCTCGTTAAGATACAGAGGATTCATCGCCGCGATCTGCATGCAGATTTCTTTTCCGAGAGCTTCGAAGTCTTCGTTTTTGGAAACGAAGTCGGTTTCGGAGTTCAGTTCTACCAGAACTCCGATTTTTCCGTTACCGTGGATGTAGGAAACCACACGGCCTTCTTTGGTTTCTCTTCCCGCTTTTTTAGCGGCTTTAGCGATTCCTTTTTCACGAAGCCAAGTGATCGCCTTTTCGATATCCGCGTTGTTTTCTTCGAGAGCCTTTTTGCAGTCCATCATCCCTGCGCTGGTTCTCTCTCTGAGTTCTCTGATTAAGTCTGTGGTTACTGCCATTGCAAAAAATCCCTTATTCTTTTTTATCCACTTCTACAGTGGTGCTGGCCGCCGCCGCTTCTTCCGCAGCTGCTTTGGCTTTTTTAGCGTCCGCGTCTTCGTCCATAATGAACTTACCGCTTTCGTCATACTCGCCTTGGTATTCGAGAGCCAGAGCTTCGGAATCGAGATCCTCGCTGAATCTTGGTTGTTCCACGACTCCGCCGGTTCCTTCGATCACCGCGTTGGACATGGTTTCGAGGAAGAGGGAGATCGCGCGGATCGCGTCGTCGTTACCCGGAATCGGATAGTCGATCAACTCAGGATCGCAGTTGGTATCAACGACCGCAAAGATGGTAAGGCCGAGTTTGCGAGCTTCTTTCACCGCGATCTCTTCCTTTTTAGGATCGATCACGAACATGATTTCGGGAATGGTAGCCATGTCCTTGATTCCGCCGAGAGTTTTGCGGAGTTTTTCCAACTCTCTTCTCAGGGTAAGAACTTCTTTTTTTGTTTTTACTTCTTTCTCGAAGCTGTTATCGGCTTCCATCGCTTCGAGTTTTTTCAGACGTGCGATACTCTTCTTCACCGTGTTCCAGTTTGTAAGAAGACCGCCCGGCCAACGGTTATTGATAAAGAACATATTGGAGCGGATCGCTTCTCTTTCGATCGCGCCTCTCGCTTGTTTCTTTGTTCCGACAAAGAGAACTTTCTTTCCGTCGGAAGTTTGCTTCTTCAGAGCGTCGTAAGCTTCTTTCGCTTTTTGAACGGTCTTTTGAAGATCGATGATGTGAATCCCGTTTCTTGCCGTAAAAACATACGGCGCCATTTTGGGATTCCATTTGCGAGTCTGGTGTCCGAAGTGTACCCCGGTTTCCAGAAGGTTTTTCATTGAAATCACTGACATTGTTTACCCCTTTTTTAGTACGAAATACAACGTCGCTACGAGTCCCATAAGACTAGCAGGGGTAAATTGTATCTCGACCTTGATTACGTAGAGTTCTAATTTGATTGCTTCTCGGAGCAGGTAGGAAGAGAAAAAAGAAACGCCGGTAAGGCGATCGAGAATGACTCCCGTCACGGCTCCTGCGAAAAAACCGAGGAGCAGAATGAGGGCTATTTTGCCTATCTCAGCCCTGTCCGTAGGCTTTTTCGGGTTAGCAGATACCACTTTTTACTGGTAAGAGAGTGGGTCAATCTTTATTGGGCTGGATCATCTCACAGTTCCCGTCAAAGATCACTCCGTCTGCAATTTGTAATTTGGAAGTTTTGATATTTCCGTTTACCTTTCCGGTCGAAAGCATTTCCAGCTTTTGCGTCGCGATTACGTTTCCGGTAATCTCTCCGCCGACGATCACGGTTCCCGCTTTGATGTTCGCGCGGACCTTGGCGCCCTCGCTTACGAGAAGGAATCCTTCGGATTCGATTTCTCCCTGAAACTCTCCCGAGATTTCAAGGGGTTTTTGGAAGTTGAGAATTCCCGAAAAAGAAGTTTCTCTTCCGAGAACGGTGGAAATGGCTCCGTATTCCGTGATGGGACGAGCGGTTCTGGTTGCTGGTTTTTTGGACATGATTCTCTTATTTCGTTTTCATTTCAAAAACTCCGTCCCAGTCTTCGGGAGGAGGAGTCGCAATGAATGCCTGGCATCGGCCGATGTATTTTTTGGAAGGACCGTCGTCCGGAGTCAACTCGGTCGCCTTTTTGAATTTCTCTAAGGCTTCCGTAAACTTTCTGATTTTATATAAACTCAAACCTTCGTTGTAAAACTGAATGGTCTGTTTCATTGTTTCCGAGATCATCGTTCACTCCTTATAAAGCACCACGACTGCGGTCGAATAGTTCTCAGCGTGACTGATCGAAACCGAACAACCGCTGTAACCTTTGGTAAGAAACAATTCTTTGGATTTTCCATGGAGTACCAATTCTTTTTTTCCGAATTCCTTTCCGAAAAGTTCGATTTCCCTCATGTCGAGAATGACCTTGTCTCCCGGTTCGATCGCCTTGATGAACGCTTCCTTAACGCAGAACCTTCCGCTCAAATGAGGAATCGGATCTTTTCGATTGTAACAATATTCCCGTTCGGATTCGGAAAAAACCCGTTTCAAAAAACGATCCCCGTGTTTTTCCAAAAGATCCCGGATTCTTGAATTTTCTACGATGTCGTTGCCTACGGAAATTTTCATTCTTCCTCGATCAGTTCCGGATTGGAATCCGGTTCGATCGTATTCTCCTCGTCTCCCGTATCCGATTCTTCCCCGTTCCCGGACTTGTTCTGATCGGGTTTGATCTTATAAAGAATGGAAATCCGATCCGGAAAAACTCCGAGGATGTCCACCGCTTTCAAGGACGGAGCCTTGTTTAGACGAATCTTCGCAAAGGCGGGTTTGTTATCGGGAAGAATCTTTTTCGTCTTAGGATCGTATTTATGAGAACAGACCACGCTCGCGGAAAGTCCCTTGATGACTTGGATACTTTTGAGCGGCGTTTTGGATTGAAGTTTGACCGAAACCTCGGGCTCGGAGAATTCCGCTTCGAGATTCTTATCCAGATTTTGACATTTGATCGGAATTCCGAGAAGAAGAGTTTCGCCCGCGTTAGACGCGCTTGCAAACACGTTCACACGTACGGTGATTTCCTTTACGTTGTCCCGAACTTTGACCGATGCGGGAAAATCCGGAAGTTTATGTTTGATCGTAAAGGATTCGGTTTTGTCCTTGAGGGAAATCGGAGGAATCGTGATCCGATTCAATCCTTCCATCGCGCCGGGAGGTCCGCTCACGTGGATCACCGAAGGAGAAACGAAATGACTCGTCTTTACGTAGTTAGGCGGAAGATCTCCCGTGAATCGAACGTCGATCGGAAGAGTTCTTCCCGAGGTCGACTCGACGATGATCTTGACCTTGTCCTTGAGTTTCGTGATTCTGAGACCTGCGGGCGCTCCGGAAATTCTATAAACGGAAACGAGATTCTCCCCCGCTTTGAGTTCGGCCGCGTTGACGTGCGCTTTCATAAACTGAGAATAATAATTCACGTATTCGCGAACGCCTTCCACTTTTACCGGAACGGTTTTGTCCGAAAGTCTGGAAACACTCAAAGAGCCGCTGAGTTTCGGATATTCCACGGGAATATGAATTTCTTTTACGAGTATTTTAGAATTTTGTAAATTAACATAGAATACGATCGCAAGGATGAGCGATCCGAGTTTGGCCTGCCAGTTGTTGAAGATCCGTTTCAACATCAGCGTTCACCCGTTTTTTCTTCCGTGGAAGAATTGTGTTTTTCGGAACCCGTATCTTTCTTTTGGAGGATCGTAGTTACGAAATTTTTCAACTCGATCGGTTTGACAGGGTGTGTCATCTCCCCGTCGTAACATACGGAAATTTCTCCGGTCTCCTCGGAGGTCACGATTACGATGGAATCCGATTCCTCCGAAATTCCGATGGCGGCTCTGTGTCTTGCGCCCATTCTCGCGTCGTCCAGGTTTTGAGTCATGGGTAAGAATGCTCCGGCGCAAGCGATTCGATTCTGTTCTATGATGACCGCCCCGTCGTGAAGCGCCGAATTTTTTTTGAAGATCGTCAAAAGCAAACTCGTGGAAATGATCGCGTCGAGTTGCACCGATTGATCGATGATTTCCTTCAGGCTGTTTTCGCGGACGATGGCGATGAGAGATCCGGTTTTATTCTTGGCCATGATCTTTACGGCCTCGGAAATTTCCTCCAAGTCGGTCATCTGTTTTAAAAGAAAGGGCTGAAAGATTTTCATTCTGGAAAGATCCGCGGTGATCTTTCTGAGTTCGGGTTGAAGCAATACGATGATCGCGAATACGAGTGCGGGTCGAATGTTTTCTATGATCCAATCCAGAAGTTCGAGTTCGAAGTAACTCGCAAAAATTCCAAGAAGCCAAATCAGCGCGACCCCGAGCAAGAGTTGAATCCCTCTCGTTCTTCGGATCGTGGTATAAAATTGATAGATTAAAACGCTGACGATGATTACGTCTATGATGATGATAAAAGGATTTTTACCGAGAGGAAAGAGAGATATGTTCTTGAAAAAAAACAAATCGATTCTCCCTTTTTTATAACCCTAATACGGCGAACATATCATACAATCCGGGCTTACGTCCGACTAAAAATTCTGCCGCGTGCACCGATCCGACCGCGAACGTTTTGCGGTCCTGGGCCTTGTGTGTGATTTCGATTCTTTCTTCGGGCGTAAAAAAATAAACGGTATGATCTCCGATCACTTCTCCCGCGCGCAACGTATGAATTCCGATTTCCTTCGGATCTCTTTCTTTTAAGATCCCGTGTCTTCCGTGAACCACGTTCTTTTCGGTTCTGCCTAACGTTTCGAGAAGAATGCTCTTCAACTTTTCGGCGGTTCCGGAAGGCGCGTCTTTTTTATGACGATGATGAATGTCTTGGATTTCTATGTCCGAAATTTCTCCCATGACCTTGGCTGCGATTTCGGTTAACTTGAATAATAGGTTCACTCCGATCGACATGTTCGGTGAATATACGATCGCGATTTCTTTGGACGCCACTTTTAAGGAATCTTTTTGTAGCTCGGTAAGCCCGGTCGTTCCTACGACCACCGGTTTTTTTAAGGAAACGCAGGCCTTAAGAGTCAAATCCAAATTCTGATGTGTGCTGAAGTCGATGACGCAGTCCGCGCCTTTGATCGCGGATTCTATATCGGAAGTGAAGTTCACTCCGTTTTGTTTGATTCCGGAATGCAAACCGGAATCCATTCCGTGAAACACGGAGCCCGCGCTTACGACCGCGGAGGAAAGCGAGGATTTATTCGACGAAGAAAGAACGGTGATGATGGCGCGACCCATTCTTCCCGATCCTCCGATGAGAGCGATCTGAAACTTTTGTTCCGACATTTCTTATTCGTATCCTTTTGAAATCAGACCTTCGAGAATCTTTTTAAATTTCGCGCTCGTTTCGTTTTGGGAAAGAGCCGTCATCGGAAGACGAATTTCGGGAGAACAATGTCCGAACCAACTCATCGCGGCCTTGATCGGAATCGGATTGGTTTCCATAAACGCAAGAGAAAAGACGTCGATCAAATCGTAATGAATTCTTCTGGCTTCCGCGAGATTGCCTTCGTGAAACGCGTTCACAAGTTGCACGAGCGCTTTTGGAAATAAATTGGAAACCACCGACACGACCCCCACTCCACCGACGGCCAAAAGAGGAAGAGTTAGATTATCGTCTCCGGAAAGAACCGTCATCTTGTGACCGACGAGAGAAATGAGTTTGGACATCTGACCCAAATCTCCGGTCGCTTCTTTCATCGAACGGATCTGTTTTACTTCGCTGAGTCGAAGCACCGTTTCGGGAAGAACGTTTACTCCGGTTCTTCCGGGAATGTTATAAAGCATCACCGGCACGGAAGAATGTTCCGCAATTTCTTTGAAGTGCTGATACAATCCTTCTTGAGTCGGCTTGTTGTAGTACGGATTTACAGAAAGAATTCCGTCGACCCCGTCCTTACAGGCGGCTTCTGTGAGTTCGATCGCTTCTCTTGTGGAATTGGAACCGGTTCCCGCCACGACTTGAATCCGATTTTTGACCGCCTTTACGGTTTCGCGGATCAGTTCCGCGTGTTCGGAATGGGAAAGAGTCGGAGATTCTCCCGTTGTCCCACAAGGAACAACTCCGCTGACCTCGGCCTTGATTTGTTTTTCCAGAAGCTTGAAGTAACTGTCGTAGTCGATTTTTCCGTTTTTGAAAGGTGTGATGATTGCTGTGTAAACGCCCTGGAACATAAGGTTAGGTTCCCGAGTTTAGCCGGATTTGGCAATCAAAATCATTTCGATTTCTGATTGCAGGGAGATAACTTCCGTCTAGCCTGGAATGCCAGTGGAACCAATCTCACATTTCTGGAATCCGGGAATTCTTTCCGTCCTTTTGTTTTTCATCACGGCGATTTTGTCCTGGATTTATCTTCGGTCGGAAACGTTCGGGATCAGCGACGTCTCCAACGAACGAAGTATGCATGTCGGAACTACGAAAAAGTCCGGAGGAATCTGGATTTTTCTCGGCGTTTTTTCGATCGCACTCGTTTGGTTCGGCGGTTTCGAGAATGCGGAAGAAAAAACGATCTTCTTCTTTGCGGGTCTTCTTTTCTTTTTCGTGATCGGTCTCGCGGACGACCTACTTTCTCTCGGGGCGGGAATCCGTTTGCTTTTGGAAATCGTTTTCCTGATTTTTTTCTTTTTGTATGTTCCGGTGAATTTCACTTTGCTCGGGTTTAAACTGGATGCAATTCCCGGGCTTTCCACCGCGGTTTTGATCGTCTACGTTCTGTTTGTCGTTAATGTTTGTAATTTTATGGACGGGCTCGACACGTATCTCGTTTCTCATTTTTTACTCGGGGTTCTTGCGTTTCCGTTTTTGTTTCATTCTTACCTTCCTACGTTTTACATCTGGATCTGCGCGGGTCTTTTCGGTTTTTTAATTTTCAATCTTCCCAAGGCGCATCTGTTTTTGGGAGATTCCGGTTCTTTGCCCTTGGGTTATGCGATCGCCGTGCTTCCGCTTTTGTATATCGATGAAAAGAATTGGGTCCGGTTCGAAATCAGTTCCGCTTTCTTTTTGCTTCCGGTGTTTTTTGTGGACGGTGTGATTACGATTCTTCTGCGTTTAAAGGATGGGGAGAATATTTTGAAAGCGCACAGAAGACATTTGTATCAGCTCGTGGCCGTTAAAACTTCGCGCAAAGGACTGGTATCGATCGCGTTTACGTTAGGCAATCTTCCCGCGATGTTCTTTTTCGGGCTTCATCGGGCGGCTGGAATTCCGGGAAGCGTCGTGTTTTGGATTTGTTTGGGAGTTTATGCGGTTTTGTATTTTATCGGCTTTTTGAAAGTAAGAAAGAATCCGGCTCCTTGAAAGTCGGCGCTTTCTTGAAATCAAATTACAACTCGCAAACTTATTTCAAAATTTTGAAAGTCATTCTATAAAGTTCCGTTTTCACGTTCAACCTCAGTGGATTCTCAGTCTATAATCTTCCTTGTTTTTCGGAGAATTGAGTATTCAAATCCCTCGCATATCGATTGTTTGGTTGCAAAAATATCCGATTTTGGTATATTCTATTTCAGAATGTAGAATATCCCTGTTTTGTATAAGTCTCTGTATTCAACCGAAGCGAAAATTTTTTGTAAAAATTTAATCGCCGCCAGAAAGGAAGCCGATCTGACTCAGGTTCAAGTCGCGAAACTTTTGGGCCAACCGCAATCCTATATTTCCAAAATCGAGTCCGGTGAACGTCGTCTGGACGTGATCGAGTTCTGGAGATTTTTTAAAATCTTCGGCAAACCGTTCGAATTTTATTTTCAGTTTGATGAAAAGGCGGATTCCACGGATCGAAAATCAAAAACTCTCAAGGCCGCGAGCGGCAAACGTAAGAAAAAACAGAATCGTGCGTGAGGGAATGTGGGAGTTCCCACGTTTTCTTCGCGAATCGTGAAGCTGCGACGTGGGAGTTCCCGCACAATCGCCGCGTGCGCTAAAATGCTTACTGCGTTTTTATGGATTGCAGGAGTTCCTACGTTTTCGCGGGGAATTTCTTCCGAAGTTTTGTAGATTGAAGGAGTTCCCACACTGATTTGTTTTACAAAGAAACACCTGAACTCAAAACATTACCCACGAATGACTGAATTTTGTGTGAGTTCCCACATCCATTGGTTCTACGAATCGACAACGTCTTCGTCGCGCTCTATGACTCGCAAAAGTTTCGTATGAGTTCCTACATTTGTTTGAAAAACTAAAAATTCCTCACGAAAACGCCCGCTACGATTTCCACGGACGCACGTGCACAGACTGTATGAGTTCCTACATTCTCAGTTGTAACGAATATAAATCCGCTTCAACGCAAGATTTGCGGGAGGATAATTCGGTTGAATTTGAATCGCCTTTTCGTATTCCAAACGGGCCAACTCGATATGACCTAAAATTTCCAAACAAGAAGCCGCATTGAAATACGGATAAACCGGAACCTCGTACCGAGGAGCGGACTTCGCCTTCTCGAACCAAGGAAGAGCGTCCCGATACCGTTTCTGCTGAAGTAGATAAACCCCGATGTCATTATAAGGATTTCCTAATGTAGGATCCGTCTCGATCGCGGTTTTACAGAATTCGATCGCACGATCCAATTTCCCGGCAAGAGAATAGGACCAACCCAAGAACGTCCATGCTTCAGCGGTGGGTTTGACCGCGATGGATTTTCTATAGTGCTTGGAAGCGAGCTTCAGATTGCCCTTGGTTTGATACTCATAGGCGGTCAAAAAATGTTTCTTAGCTTCTTCCGATTCTCCGAACGATTGTAAATAGAGTGGATTCATTCTAAACTTTAGACAGGAGTTACTTGGTGGAAAACTTCAAGAATTTCAAAAACGTGGAATTTAAAAAACCGTCGACCTCGGGAGAAAAGTTGTTGTAGAGAATAAAACCGCCCCAATAGATCAGGGTCGCGCTCACGAGCGCTTTCGCAAGAGATTTGCTGACCTGAGGAGAAGCGGAATAAAAAATCCGAAACAAGGCCACGGGCCATAAGAACCAAAGAAAAAAATAAAAACCCTTACCGACGCCGTAAACCCAGGAAAGAATTTCCACGGGATAACTCGCCGTCAAACGTTCGTAACTCGCCTTTAATTCCGGAAAATACTGAAAGAAGTAAAAGATAAAAACGAAAACGAAAATGATTTTCCAGACGAACTCGAAATCCGAACGGAACAAAACCAAGGTCAGTCCGCAAAACCAGAAAAGGAAAATCGGAAATACGATTTGTTCTAAAAGCCCAGGCATACTACCTCACAACTCGGTGCAGACATTCTACAAAGCTGGCCGGATCTGCAAGCCCTTTCCCGGCGATATCAAACGCGGTTCCGTGATCGGGAGAAACACGGATAAACGGAAGACCCAGAGTCAGATTGACGCCATTCTTCCCTTCCCACATTTTAAAAGGAATCAAACCCTGATCGTGATAACAAGCAAGATGAAGACCGAATTTTTTTCTCGCGGAATCGCCAAACATAGAATCGGCGGACAAAGGGCCTTCCACTTTCAAACCTTTCTTTTTCAAAAACGAAATCATAGGTTCGAGAATCTCGGCTTCTTCCTTTCCGACCTTGCCGCCTTCTCCCGCATGAGGATTGAGACCTAAAAACGCGACCGGCTTTTTACGATCGATCTTCTCACAGGAAAGAATGGAATCCGCAAGAGCCCCGAGATCGATTTCTTTCAAGAACTCGGGAACGCGCACCAAGGGAACATGAGTCGTCAAAGGAAGAACCTGAAGATCCTTTCCGGACATGAGCATAAACGTTTTCGTATTGTATTCTTCGGCTAAGAATTCGGTATGACCGCGAAAGGTAGAAGCGCCCGAAGCGATCACCCATTCTTTGCTCAAAGGAAGAGTGACGAGATCCCCTCCTCCTTCTTTTTGAAATCGGACCGCGAGCGCAAGTGAAGCCAAGGCGGACTTGCCGGATAAAACGGAAGGTTTGCCGAACTTAAGCGCCGTAATTTCCTTTTTGGAAAGCGCATTATGCGAAACCGCAAACAAACCCTTTTTCAATATTTGAGACGACGCCTCGGCGACATCCGCAGTATCCGCGACACGCGCCGTTTGAATCGAAACGAATTCTTTCGGAAGCGGAAACTTGCCCGAATGAAAGTAAACGATCGGTCTTGTTTTGGAGATTTTTTTTAAAAGAGAAAGAGAATGGAGAAAGATCTCCGGTCCGATTCCACAAGGGTCGCCTTCTGTAATCAGGATCCGGTTCACTGTTTTGGAAGCGGGGTTTTCGATTCGGAGAAGGACTTCGTAAATTCTTCCCCGAAACGAAACCGTTTCGATTATTCTTTTGCGGCTCCGGATTGTTTACCGAAGATTTTTTCCACGCTGAGAGAATCCTTGGAATACTCGAGATCGATCAGATCTTTTGCGGAATGTTTGAGGTCGTTGGAGATCATACAACGTCCTTCGAGAATCACTCCGTTCTGGATGATCAACTCGGGCGTGCGGATGTCTCCGAGAATTTTAGAAGTGGGAAGAAGCATCACTCTGTTTCTTGCGGTGATGTTTCCGATAACGATTCCTTCTATGATAACGCTGGCGGCGGTGATATTGGTTTTGACCTTACCGGTAACGCCGATATAAAGCTGTTCCGCTTGTAAGGACTTACCTTCGAATTTTCCGTCGATCTTAAGAGATCCGTTGATAAAGAATTTTCCGCTGAAGTAGGAATTTTCTCCGATGGTGGAGTTCGTAACTTCGGATGAATTTTTAACGAGTGCCATGCGCCTGTCTTTCCTGTATGTCCTTTCGGAGGGAGTTAAAATCACTAAATATGCAGATCCCGCCAAACGGAAAAGGATTTTTCAAGACCTCGTCTTGAAAATTGGCGCAAGCAGGGCAAGGGCTTCGGAAATTCAGCGGATATTCGGAACGTTGATTCGGTCAAGGGCCTCGGCCGTAAATTCCTGGAATTCCTTGAGCGCGTCCATGATGCTCCTTCCTTCCAGCTCGGTGGCTCTTTCGAATCTCGGATTGAATCGGATCGAATCTTCCAAGTTCATGATAACGCCTCCGACTTCCTTCGCCTCTTTGATGACCTTATTTAAGAATTCGTTGAATTTTTGGAACATCTCGAAGGCCTCTGCGATGAAGATCCGAGTTTGTTTGTTCTTCATTCTGCTGAGCTGTTCCCTGAATTCCTGTTTTTCCGCGGCGTGAAATTCTTCGATGGTTTCGGTGAGGACCTTGATGTTTCTTCGGATATTCTCCATATACTTTACGACGCCGTCTTTTTCGTTCGTATGGGAGAAGTCGAAACGAACGTGCGTCTCGTTTAAGACCGGAAGATATTCCCGGTCCATCACGTTGATCCAGGTTCCGATCTGATTGACCTCGGGATCGTTCGAGTTCGGGGAAATTTTCATCACAGGATATTTTGCGAGAACACGACCGGCTTCGTTCGGATTCTCCTTATACCGTTTGATCTGTTCGGCGGCCACGTCGAGGTTGTCCGGAATTCCTTCGGGAGAAATGTCCTTCATCTTCGTTCTGTATTTTTCCAAATCCCGGGAAACACGATAACGTTGTTCGTCGTTCTTCGATCCCTTTGCGATCTTTTCCAGCTGATGAATCATCTTCTGGTATTTTTGCAACTCGAGAATTTGTTCGTGACTGATTGCCATTGGATTGTTCTTAAGATCCTAAATTTTTTAGGAAACTCCGATCGACTTCAATTCTCCGCTTTCGGCGAAGATCTGTCAAGGGAAGTTCCCGGATTTCCTTCGTGTTTCCAGGGTTCCATTCTTCTTACGGCGCATTTCAAAACTGAATTTATTTCATCGAAAAAATCAAACCGCTAGAATCGGATCGTCAGCGCACATTCTTATATCTTTCCAAAACCAAACGGAGATAATCCGAATCCGGAAACTTCATCAACAGACTTTCCAAAAGTCCGATGCCCTCGTCGGTTTGTCCGATTTCGATAAGAGACAAACCTTTCAGATACAACATCTCGGGAGAATAACGGAAACGACCGCAGTGTTCCGCCGCTTCTATGTATTGTTCGAAATCCTTTTTGAAAAAATGCAACACGGCGCGCGCGCGTCTCGTCAGATACGAATCGGGAAGTCGTTCCTCCACTCCTCCGATTTCCTTTTGAACGTTCGAGGATTCGGTGGAATTCAAAAGAATCAAAAGTTCGAAAGGACCGAGCGTGTAAACGAGATGATTTTGTTTCAAGATCGCATAACGTTTCTCGAGGGATTCGTCCTGACCCGCGAGAATATTGTCCTGAAGAGAACCGAGAAGCACCGATCTTCCGTTCTTTTGTTTTTCGCCTTCGAGCCAGGCCTTTCTGTATTCTCGGGGACGGATTCTTTTTAATACGAAGTAGTTTTCCAGATAACCGTGACGGGAAGAATACGCCTTAAAAAAAGATTCCTTTTCGTCCGAGTTCAAAGTTTCGATCACGGTCAGAATTCTTCTTTCGATCGGAAACACGGTTCTAAAACCGGTGGTTTCGTGTTTGAAAAGAATCCACGCGAGTCCGAGCAAACCGGGCTCTTGTCCCGTGACGACGAGATCGTAGATCGTTTCGCGGTCTTCGAGGCTCAGGCCTCCGAACTTCCAAAGAGAACCGTATTTTTGAAAACGAGAATCCCCTTTGTCCTTTAGAAATTCCGAATATTCAATTTTTCCCATAAGCGCGAGAAGCTGTTTCGCTTCCACGATAAACGGAAGATCCTGATCGTAGACTTCGGTCAGTTCTAGATATTCGTCGAGTTCCTGTTCGTGTAAAAGAAAGGATTCCAAAACCTGAAAGACTTCCGGATCGGCTTGGTGTTCCTCGAGGGCCTTGTCCAAAAGTTCCTCGAAAAAAATCTTCAGAAGATTTTTTTCCCGTTCGGAAAGTCCTTCCTCTTCGAAAGGAGAAGTCGCGTCGGATTGAAAACGGAATTCTCCGAACAGATCGATTCTTATGTTAGAAAAGGGAGAATGAAATCGGTTGAGCGCTCCCGAAAAATATCCCAGGATTTTGGATTTAAGACGTATGATTTCCGGATTACGAGGAGCGGGTCCTTCCGATTTTTTTTTCTTGGAAAGAAATGCCGGGACATTCTCCTCCGCGAAATTTTTTTCCGCGCGAGAAGACAGCGTGAATTCCGTCCAGACGTCGTTCGTTTTTTCTTTTTCCAGGATTTGCATTGGAATTTCCTTTTTGCGATTGAATCCTTAGGCCGAAAAGGTAAGTAAAGAATACGAATGAAAAAATTCGCCCTGACCAGCCTACTCATCTTCATTTTCGGCAACCTTTACGCAAACGATGATCTCAAATACCTGATCAAATCCTACAGTCTTCAAAAAATCCATCGTATTTTTCGGGAAAGGAATCCGGGAACCGAATCCGAGGTCTACGCCTTGGTTCGTTATCACGAGGAACACCCCGACGGAAGCCGAGATAAAAAGTTTTCGTATCTGGTTTCTCTTCTCAAAGGGAGAATGGTTTCGTCTCCCGGAAGACAGGACCTTTTGGAAATTTTGAATTCTCCCCTGCCCTCGACCTCGGTCATCACGAAACTTTCGCTTTGGAAACTCTACGAGGAAAGTTCCCACAGAAAAATTCTCGGCAAGGAAGAATTGATCGGCTTACTCAAGAAATTTCCGAGGGAAAACGATCCGCTGAGTCAGAACGCGATCGCGGAAATTTTCAGAATTTATTACGAAGCGGGGATGATCCAGGAATGTCTGGACTTCGCCAAAAGTTTTTCCGATCGGGAACAAGCCGAATTATTCTCGCCTATGATTTTGTATCGTTATGCGAAATCGCTCTATAAATCCGGGAACACCGAAAAAGCCGAGTCGATCTTTTATTCGATCCTGGAAGATCCGTCCGTTCTCGCTTCGGTCAAAAAATTCATTCTCGAAGACCTTCAGGTTTGGAAGGGTCATACGTTTTATTCTTCCCTGACTCCCGAACGCGCGGCGCTTTTTCTTCCTCATCTTGAAACTTCGGAAAAAAAACATCTGATCTCTTCCAAGGACTTGGAACGGGTTTCCTTTTCCAAAGGAGAAGCGTTCCGCAACACGGCCCGCGTTTTAGCGGCGTACGAACCCGAAGCGCTTCCGAACTTCTTTCGCCGCAACGCGAATTTAGCGAGATCCAATCCGGACTTCACCGCCGCGATGTCGAGAGAACTCACCAACCAGAATTTTTCCGGGAAGGCGCTCGATTTGTTAAACGACGCGGGCGCGGAAAAAAACGACGAGATTCTTTACAGCTACGCGAGGGCGTATAAAAAACAGGGAAACAAGGATCTATATTTCAGAAATCTAATAGACTCTTTGGAAAAAAGTCCCACGAATTTAATCAGACAAGACGAATTGATCGATCTTCTCACCGGCAACCACGAAAACTTTTTGGGCGACGCGTATTGGAAGGACGCGCTTCGAAAGATTCCGGATCTTCCGGTCAAGGGAAGACTCGTGTATTGGTATCTTCGTCTTTTAAAAAAGAACGGAAGAACCGAAGAACTTGGGACGTGGCTCAAGTCGTATTACAAACATATCCCGGGTTCGTATTATACGCGCGTGATCCGCGAAGAATTTCAAGACGAGATCGCGGCCTTTCCTCTTCCTTCCAATCCGACTTGGAACAAGGACAACCTTTTCGAATACCTTTCCTTGACCGCGGGGATTCCCGAACTTTCGGGAAAAATTCTCGGGAAGGATTTGGACTTTGCGACTCAGGCCGCCGCGTTTCAACTGAACGTCCGCATCGACAACGCGCATTCTAAAATTCGTGGGAACCGTTATCTGCAATCGGCGAAAGAATATTTGGAAGTCGGCGAGATGGCCCACGCTCTTTCTTTGGTGCAAAGATATAAGATCGGGCAAGGAATCGGAGAAACCGAAAAGGAAGAAATTCTCGCGGCGCTCGGCGAACAAACCGGAACTCCTTATCTCACCGTCTTTCACACGAGAGCGTTGATGAAAAAAGAAAAACTCAGCGACGACGTCATTCTTCTTCCCTCCAAACTCGCGGGGAGAATTTATCCGAGACCGCACAGAGGCCTTGTCGCTTCCATTTCCCAAAACGTGGGAATCGATGAGGACATCGTTTACGCGATCATGCGTCAGGAATCCTTCTTTAAGGAAAACGCGATTTCGGTTTCCAACGCGAGAGGTTTGATGCAGATCATGGGTCCCACCGGAAGGGAACTCGCCAAAAGAATGAACTTGGATTCTTATTCCCTTTTTGATCCCGAGGTTTCGATCGAAATGGGCGCGCGGTTTCTACGTTATCTCGTCGCGTCCAATGGAAATCTTCAGTGGGCTTCGATCGCCTACAACGGAGGTCCGGGAAATCTTCGCAAATGGAAACGAAATCATTACCACGGGGACTTCAATCATTTCTTGGAAGAACTTCCCGTAAAGGAACCTAGGGATTATTGTAGAATCGTGAGTTCGAACTATTACAACTATCAGAACTTGCGGAAGTATAAGAATCTTTAAATTTTGATTTTTTAGATTGTCTATCTGACGGAAAGAATAGGATAGGAATCTGAAACGATTTTAAGCGCAATTTTTTTAGCCGTCGGATTATCCGAAAATTCGGCGAAAACAACGAACACTACTCTAGGAGAGAAACATGGCCGAGGTAGCAATTCTGAAGATCGACGGGAAGGAATACGAACTCCCGATCATCGTAGGCACCGAAAACGAAAAGGCAGTCGATATTTCCAAACTCCGTCAACAGACGGGATACGTAACACTGGACAACGGATACTTAAACACCGGAGCTTGTACGAGCGCGGTCACCTTTCTCGACGGAGAACTCGGCATATTAAGATACAGAGGAATTCCGATCGAACAACTCGCGGAAAATTCCACATTCACCGAAGTCGCCTATTTACTGATCTACGGAAAACTTCCGTCCGACGCGGAACTCAAACGCTGGAACGAAGAACTTACGATGCACACATTGATCCACGAGGATCTCAAACGTCTTTACAACGGATTTCCGAAAGACGGTCACCCGATGGCGATCATGTCTTCGATGATCGGTTCTCTTTCCACTTACTACCAGGATTCTTACGATCCCGAAAACGCGGAACACAGACATATCTCCATGATCCGTCTTCTCGCGAAGTTTCCTACGATCGCGGCGTTCGCGTATAAAAAATCCATCGGGCAACCTACGATTCATCCGTTGAACAGCCTCGACTACTGCGCGAACTTCATGAACATGATGTTCTCCGTTCCGAGCGAAGAATACAAGATCGATCCTGAAATCGTAAAAGCTCTCAACCTTCTCCTCATCCTGCACGCGGATCACGAACAAAACTGTTCCACGTCTACGGTGCGTTTGGTGGGTTCCTCTTTGGCGAACCTCTACGGCGCGATCTCCGCGGGAATCTGTGCTCTTTGGGGACCAAGACACGGTGGAGCAAACCAAGAAGTTCTCGAAATGCTCCAAGAGATCCAGGCGAGCGGACTTCCAGTGAAGAAAATCGTGGAAAAAGCGAAGGACAAAAACGATTCCTTCCGTCTTTCCGGATTCGGTCACAGGGTTTATAAGAATTTCGATCCTCGCGCGAAGATCATCAAAAAGGCCTGCGACAGCGTGCTGAAAAGACTCGGCGTTCAGGATTCTTTATTAGATATTGCTAAAGAACTGGAAGAGACCGCTTTGCACGATCCTTACTTCGTGGAAAGAAAGTTGTATCCGAACGTGGACTTCTACTCCGGTATCATCTATCGCGCGCTCGGAATTCCGGTGAACATGTTTACCGTGATGTTCGCGATGGGACGTCTTCCCGGTTGGATCGCACAGTGGAAAGAAATGATCGAATCGCAAGATATGAAAATCGGTCGCCCGAGACAGATCTACACAGGAGCGACGGAAACATCTTACAAAGAGGCCAAGAAAAAAGCCTGAACTCTCCCTCGAAAAACTTCCGGTTCCGCAGATATCAGCTGAACCGGAAGAGCGAACTTTCCATTCAACGTAAACATCCCTGGGTCTTTAGCGGAAATCTTTCCACAGCGACTACGGCCTTTTCCAACGGTCAATGGTTGAATCTTGTCTCCACCGAAAACGAACCCGTAGCCACGGGAATCTATGCAAGCGCCGGACTTGTTCGAATCCGAGTGATTCAATTTTCGCCTTCCTTTTCCAAAGAAAAAATACGGGAGAATTTAGTCTCCGCTCTTCAAAGAAGATCTTCTCTTCGATCGGAAACGAACGCGTATCGTATCCTGCACGGAGAAAACGATTTTTTTCCGGGAATCACGATCGATCGAATCGCACAAACCTGGGTCGTTCGGATTTATTCTTCTTCGTTGCTCGCGTACGGAAGATGGCTCGTTTGGAATCTGTATGATATATGCAAAAATTCTAAATTAGAAGAACCGCAACCGAAACGGATCCTGTTCGATCCTCCCGAAAAAACGGGGGAAGATAAGATCGTCGCAGCTAACACGGCTTCAGCCGATGTCGCATTAGCAAAAACGCCGGAAGGCGCAAAACGGCGCGAAACACGGCTTTGGCGGGGGAATACGCAACTTCCGTCGCTTCGCATTCGGGAAACGATCCGACTCGGAGATCTGCGTTTTCCGGTCGAACTCCCCGGACAAAAGGGAGGAATCTTTTTGGATCTGAGAAATCTTCGTAGATTTCTTTTGGAAAAAAAAGAATTGAGCGCCGGCCGAGATTGTCTTCATCTTTTTTCACATACCGGACTGACTTCGATTTGTATGGATGCTGCCGGCGCTCGTTCGGTCTTATCCGTGGACGGATCCAAGGAAGCCCTCGATTCTTTTCAAAGAGTTTTGAGCATTCGAAAAAACGAAACAAGATGCGAACATAGATTCGTACAAAAAAACCTATTCCAAGAATTGGAAGACGTTCTCCAAAACAAAACCTTCGGGCTCATCGTAATCGATCCGCCCAATCTTACGCCGGACGCAAAGTCCAAAAAAAACGCGCTCAAATCCTATTCTTATCTGTTCGCAAACGCGCTCGGTTCCTTACAAGAATCGGGAACGATCATTCTTTGTTCTTGTTCGGGGAGAATCACTTCCGAAGAATTGGAAACTCTGGCAAAGAATATTCTCAAAACGAAGGGAATCTCCTTCGAACGATTTACGAGTTTAAAACCGGAATCGGATCATCCGGTAAGAAAGAACTTTCCGGAAGGAAATTATTTTAAGGTACATATCTATGAAAACTGTAAAAAGAACTGAAAGTCCGAGTCTCGACGGATCGTACGTGTTGATCGACTCCGGCGACTTTCGAAAACTCGAACAAATCGGACCTTATACGATCATACGCCCCTCCCCCGTTTCCGCTTGGCCCGCCACAAAACCGAACCTCTGGAAAAACGTTCACGGAGAATACGTCCGCTCCGACAAAGGCGGCGGCTCTTGGACCTGGAACAAAAAGGTAGAAGAGGAATTTTATATTCAAATATTAGAATATTCTATTAAAATCAAGTTTACTCCGTTCGGTCATCTCGGGATTTTCGCGGAACAACTCGAAAACTGGAAAAAGATCCAGAAACTTTCCTCCGGTCTAAAAAAAGAAGAAGAGGTCCTGAATCTTTTCGCATATTCCGGAATTTCAACGCTCGCCGTTTTGGACGGAGGCGCTTCCGCTTGTCATTTGGATTCTTCCAAAGGAATGGTGGATTGGGCCCGGGACAACGCGAACGCATCCGGTCTCGCGGACAAAAAAGTCCGTTGGATGGTCGAAGACGTTTTGAAATTTTTAAAACGCGAAATCAAACGCGGGAAAGATTATCGGGGATTCATTCTCGATCCGCCGACCTTCGGAAGAGGAGCCAGCGGAGAAGTTTTTAAGATCGAAAAGGATCTTCCCGAGTTAATGGATCTTTTGATGCAACTCTGCGACGGCAAACCGGACTTTATCGTTTTGACCTGTCATTCCACGGGCTTCAGCCCTTTGGCTTTGCAAAGAATTTTGGAGGGAAGAATCCGCAACCGAGGCAAGTTTCATTTGGGCGAACTTTCCATTCCCGAAGAAAGCGGAAGACTTTATCCCGCCGGTTCGAATTGTATCTACGTATCGGAGAGACTTTCGCTTTGAACGAAGAAAAGGACATTGCGTTTTTGGAAATCACCAGCTTCTCGAATGAGAAGTTGAAGAATATTTCCAACCTAAAGGAAAAAAAACACAGAGAATCCTCGGGACTTTTTTTTATCGAGGGTTATCGTGAAATTCTAAGGGCGCAAAAATCCGGTAAGGTTCGTTTTCAGAATCTGTTATATTCTCCCGAATGTTTTTTGGGGGAAAACGAATTCTCTCTCATTCGTTCCATCGGAGCGAAGAACATCCGCGTTCCGAAAAAAGTTTTCGAAAAAATTTCGTATCGGGATCGACCCGACGGTTTGATCGCGACAGCGCAATTTTTCTCGACGGGTCTGGATGCGTTTCAAAAAGAATCGACTGCATTCAAAAATTCTAAACCGATTCTCGTGATCGAAGGCGTGGAAAAACCCGGAAATCTCGGAACGATCCTTAGAACCGCGGAAGGCGCGGGTTTTCACACGGTCCTTGTGGCCGATCCTCGTCTGGATCTGTTCAATCCGAACGTAATCCGCGCGTCCACGGGAGCGCTTTTTACCCTCGACGTTTATCTCGGGGAAACGGAGGCGATCTACGAAATTCTTAAGAATCAAAATTATAGAACGTTAGCCGTAACACCCGAGGCGAAAAAACTTTATTTCGACGCCGATCTAAAAGGCAGAATCGCGTTGGTGTTCGGTTCGGAACAATACGGTCTTTCGTCCTATGCGAGAAGTCATTCCGACGAATATTTATCCCTTCCGATGTTCGGAGAAGCCGATTCTTTGAATCTGGCCATGTCCGCGGGAATCGTTATGTATGAAGTGATTCGTCAAGGAAACGGCTCCGCTCCAAAATGAAAATCACCTATTATGTCAGCGGTCACGGCTTCGGGCATATCAGCCGATCGATGGAGATCATTCTCTATCTGCTTCGCAGTTTTCCGGACCTGGAAGTCGATCTTGTTACGGTTCGGGAAGAATTCTTATCCACACTTTCTTTAAACGAAGAAGATTCCAAAAACACGGAGCGTTTGCACATACGCAAGAAAACCGTCGACGTCGGAATGATCCAAAGAGATTCTTTGTCGATCGACATACGCGCTACGGAAGAAAATCTCGAAAAATTCAATTTAGAAAAATCGTATATTCAAATTTCGGAAATCGAAGCCTGTCTTGATTTCGAAACCGATCTGATTATCTCCGACTCGGCTTCTCTTCCGTTTATGGTCGCGGATAAGATCAAGATTCCTTCCCTTTTTGTGGGAAATTTCACCTGGGATTTTATCTATTCGGGTTATGCAAAAGAATCTTCCGTGTTCGAACAGGCGGCGCAGACCTTGTTCGAAGAATACTATCACGCGACGTTCGGTTTGATTCTCCCTTTTGCTTGTCCTGCGCAGTCTCTCGCGGAACAAAAACAAATCGGCTTAGTCGGCCGAAGACCGCATCTTGACAAAAAGGCGGCGAAGGACCATTTCGGTTTTTCGGATGATCGAATTCATTTGTTGTTTTCTTTCGGCGCTTACGGAGTCGAAACCTCTCATTTTCACTGGGAAGAATTCGATTCGGATCGTTATTCAATCGTTCTTTCGGGCACCGATTTCGATTTGATGCAGATTCCTAAAAAGCAGAGAAACGGTATTTTAAAACTTTCTAATGTTCATTATCCAGATCTTTTGACCGCTTGCGATTTCGTGATTACGAAGCCGGGCTACGGCATCTTGAGCGAAGCCGTTTATTCGAAAACTCCGGTTCTTTATACGGATCGAGGCGATTTTCCGGAGGTTCCCTTTCTTCATAACAGTTTGAGGGAGGAGATTCCATCGGCTCATATTTCCAACGAGGATTTGTTTTCGTTTCGTTTTGATTCTGCAATTCGTGCTACGAATTCTTGGAACGGAAATCCTTCTCCCTGGTTTGAAAGGGACGGCCGCGAAGACGTTCGGCACGCCGTTTCCGTTTTTTTGAAGTTGATTTAGTTCGATTTGAAGTGTTCATGTGCCGGTTGTGAATCGTGAATTGCGGCGCGGGTCTCTCTTTGACCCGTCCGATCTTACGTTGTGTCGTCGATTGATTGTAAAGCGTTGTCTTGTCGGTTCAGTTAGGTTTCTGATTTTTTTGTCGGTTCATTTTTAAAGCCGCTTCTTTCGTTTGCTGATACATTGTGGTAGTGCAGATTCTTGCGCCTATATTTTTGTCGGTTTACTTGCGGATCTGTCCGTCGGCTGTTTTCGTTGTATTGAAATCTTTTGTAACGATTCTTTTTTGAAAAATTTTTGAAAACTGCGCTCGGTGGGAGCTCTGCCGCAACGCCCGGCAAAACCGTTTCGAGTATGGGCGTTTTATTGTTAAATTCGAATTACGAAATTCGATCCACTCTTCAGGAAAGAAAAAGCAACGTCGTCACGCTTCTCGTTCCCGAATCTACGTTGCTCCGTTATTCCGTTCGGGAGCGGCGAAATCTCCCGAAAAAAATTCCGGCTTTGTTACGGAGATATTCTAAATTTCTTTCTGCGACGAAGCGATTGGGGAATAAAGCCGGTAAGACCTTGTATCAACCGAGTCCCGGAAAACTAAAAATGAAGAAGATCAACGTTCGGTTGAGCACGGGAAGTTGGGCTTTGTTCGGCGCTCTGGCTCAGGTGCACGGGGTTTCTCGTTGTTTTCTTTTTAATTATCTGTTGTCGTTGGAGGATTCGGGAGTCGGAGATTCTATCGTGAGTGTTATGAATGAAGGAGGTCCTACCTTTCACAAGAACTACAAATACATCCTGGACCTCGATCTTTTAAACAACAGCATCACAAGGAGCTTACGATGCGACCCGCACGACACATTCTACGTGTTGGACTACAGAGATTGGTACGATTTCTAAATTCCGCGATCGACGACGGAACCTGGACCGACGCCGACGACCCCCGAATCAACTTCGCTTAACAAAACCTTGCGCTTATACTCCGCGAAAGAATTTTTCCACCAGGAAGGAAGCCTCCGCACGTCCGCCGTCCATAACCAAAAATGCAAATCAGCCATACTATCATGATCCCATAGAATTCGGAGCAATTCCTGATTCTTAAACGAAGAAGGCCCTTCCGTTTTCAGTTTAGCGGTAAGATTCTTCAGATAATTTTTTCGAACGGGAGAATCCGAACTACGCTTTCGTAGCCTGGAAAGATGAAATTCGTTCAAAGAAGGATCCACGATACAAAGAAAAATCCCCTTACGATTATCGGAGTTCCCGATCCGTCGAGAATATTCGGCCTCGAAAGAACGCAACGTTTGTAAAAGACGATTCTCCCGTAACTCCGGAGGATTGGAAAGAATACCGAACGAATCACTTTTACTTTTTGGAATATAAGAAGTAAATAATGCGATCGGGTAAGCGAAAATCCAACCGAGCAACAAAGGCAAAAACCAAAAGAATAAAATCGGATACGTCGCAAACATCCAAATCCCGATTCCCAAACCGTAGAACGAAGCGGGCAAAATCGCGATCGCCAAAGATCTCAAGTCCGGTCCCAAGGAGGCGTCTCTGTTCTGAGGACCCCATTCTATTTTACGATTGAAGAACGTAAGAAGAATGAATCTCGTATATTGAACCATATATACCGGCGCGGTCAAAACGGAATGCAGAAATTCCAAAAAGAACGAAACGATCCAGGAAATAAAGGAGAATCCCCATTCTTTCCTACGAAAAAGTGAAACCTCCAAAAAGGAAACGATTCTCGGCAAAAACAATATGAGTAAAGTATAACCTTGTAATGTATATGCGACCGGAAGATACAGATCGTCCCGGAAGGCGATCCAGTCCTCGGGTAAAAGCGCCAACCTGAAAAAGTCCACGTCCTCGATAGTGGTCAACGAGGAGGAAATCAATAACAAGGCCCAAAGCGGAGAACTGAAATACGAAAAAATTCCGAGAAGAATCTGAAGCCTGCTCGAAAATCTCAACTTGCCCCCGAACAAAAACCAAAAGTGCTGAAGATTTCCCTGACACCAACGATTGTCTCTTTTTAACGCCTCTAATATGTTAGGCGGAGCCTCTTCATAAGAACCTTTTAGATCCGTCGCGAACCAAACCCCGTATCCCGCCTTTCTGAACAACGCGGCTTCGATCGTATCATGACTCAATATCTTTCCGCCGATGGCGCTTTCGCCGGGTAAACCGGGAAGCCCGCAGTATTTCATAAACGGCTGGAGTCGAATGATCGCATTGTGTCCCCAAAACGGTCCCGAACGTAATTGCCAAAAATAAGAACCGGCTCCGAAAACCGAATTTCCGACCCAGGCCCCGAACGCGGAAAGCTTTTGAAAGACGGACTTGGCTTCGATCACCTCGGGAACAGTTTGAATGATCCCCGCGTTCGGGGTTTTCTCCATCAACAATATTAAATTTTTCATACATTCTCCCGTGACGATGCTGTCCGCGTCCAGGATGATCATGTATTTGTATCGTTTACCCCATCTTCTGCAGAAGTCGGCGATGTTACCGGACTTCCTGTTCAGATTTACTCTTCTTTTGCGGTAATAGATTCTTCCCTGGTTCGAAGGTTTTCCGCTAAGAATCGAAAACGCCTTTTCTTCCAAGGCCCAAAGATTGGGATCGGATGTATCGGATAGTATAAAAAAATCTGTGTTTTGTGCGAGACCGCTTTGGGCGATCTGATCCATCATCAACTCGACGCCGGCGAAGATCCGCGAAACGTCCTCGCAATGAATCGGCATGACCACGGCCACGGGCGGGAATTCTTTCCCGATCATATCCTGTTTTTCTAATATTCTAGAAATACTCAGGGGATCTCCTCCCCTGAGCTTCTGGAAAAAACCTATGAGCGCCGTGGCCGCGCCGAAACAAATAATCGGAAACAAAACGCAGAATAAAATCAAAGTGGCCCATTCGAACGGGCTGATCGATTGAAAGGATAAGAATTGAACTTCTAAAAAAACTCCGATGATTACGAAAAAGAAAACCAATCCTCCGAAGGTCAGTCTTCGATAACTCAAGGTTTTCGAATCGATCCAATGACCCGCTTCTTTTTCAAAAACGTTCAACGCAGAAGTCCGTATAACAAAAATGAATAGATGCTTCCCCAAAAAAGAACGGACAACACGACCGCTACGGGTTCGAGTTTTTCCTTGGGTTCCGCCAATTCGCCGAGCGGTCCGAAGTCGACCGGATTCGGAACCATACTCGAAGGTTCGATCGCGGGAAGCATCGTAATCGCAGAATCATTTTGAGCGGATTTCAAAATTCCCGAACTCAAAAACAAACGCATCGCTTCGGTTTCGAAATCCAGTTTTTCTTTTTTTACGAGGGGAAGAATTTCCTTTTCGACGGAGTTTAAAAATTCGTCGAGCCTCGAATGCAATTCGATCGGATCGGCGATTCCCGAGGCGATACAATACAACTTGATCTTCGTATAAACTCTGGAAAGTTCTTCTTTATGTTCCCCAAAGCGGGGATTCGGTTCAGATCGTGGATTCAAGAGTGAACGTCCAGATCTCGCTCAGGTCTTCCTGATTTTTTTTCAAAATCGCTTTGAGTTCGGCGGGTTTATTCTTATTTTTTTGAACGACTCGAAAGGTGAGTCTCCAAACTCCGGTCTCTTCAATTTTTTGAATATTATAATCCGTTAATTCCGCATTGTCTCCGGTATCGATCGACGCTTGAAGATACGTGAACGCGTCGAGCGCCTTCAGCTTCTCTCCGGCAAAGTCAACATAGAAAACGCGCATATCGGATTCTCCCGGTACGGGTGCGATTCTCGTGGAGACTGTTTTTGCGAGTTCATCCGGCAACGGATCTTCGTTTAACCAGCGTATGGTGTAACTGAATTCATAAGGTTGAAGCGGAGCCGGAAACGAAGCGGGAACCCAAAACGCGCCTATGTTATCGTCCGAATCTCGCACCGTGGGAATCTGTAAAAGCTGAACGCTTCCCTTTCCCCAATCTCCTTCGGGTTCCACCCAAGCGGAAGGACGAAGATGATACTTCATCGAGTTGTCCTGATAACTCGCAAAGTTTCGATCTCTTTGTATAAGACCGAACGCTTTCGGATTTTCGTCTTGGAAAGAATGGATCGTCACTCGTTTCGGATTATCAAGAGGTCTCCAAACCCAATCCCCTTTTCCGGTTTCCAACATCAATCCGTCCGAATCGTGCGATTCCGGATAAATCTGTCCTTCCGGAATTCCTCTCGTTTCGGAATACCAATACATCGATGTCAAGGGCGCGATTCCGAATCGATCCACCTTGGTCCTCAGAGTCACTTCCGCGTTTACGTGAACCGAAGAAACCTTTCCGGGCGAGATTTGAAATTCATACGCTCCGGTCGCGGTCTTACCGTCTAACAACGCGTAAACGAAAATCGTAGAATCCGTTTTATCAGGATGAACGATCCAAAAATGCGTGAACCCCGGAAAATCCTCCGGATAAGGCATTCCTGTATTGATCGCTATTCCTCGCGCCGACAAACCGTAGACTTGTTTTTTGGAAACCATTCTATAATAACTCGCGCCTTGGAACACGGTGAACTCGTCCGTATGTTCCGGAGTATTCAACGGATAATGAATCTTAAATCCGGAATAACCGAGATTCTCCGGGATTTCTCCCTGCACTTTTAAGTTCGTTAAATCGAAATAGGATTCGTCGTAAGGGATCGTTCTCGAGTAATCGGACCGAACCTCGTTTAAGGTTACGTTCGTGTTGTAAAGATGTCCGGGATGAAAGAATTGGATTTGAAACGGATTTCCTTCCTTTTTCCAAAGAGAGGATTCGGGTCGAAAGCGGATGTTCTTATATTGATCCCAACTCAAACCCTGCAAAAAACGAGTGGATACGAATTGCGGTTTCACATAACGTCCGTGGGCCATACTGCGCGCCCTTTTTTTCAGATCGTCAAAGGAGAATCTTGTGACAGGAACCTGAATTCCGGAAACCGGATCGAGAACCACGGATTCTTCCGTATCGGGAAATTTAAAGTCTATCTGCGTTTCTTTTTTCTGTTGTCGGTTTGCGACCGCAAAGAGAAGGATCGTGGCAAAAAAAGCGAGGGCTATGTGTATTCTTAACATTGTCTTTTCCCGGATCGAAAGCCGGCGCCGCGTATCGCAACCCGACCCCAATCCCTACGTTAGCCGACATCGAACGTTAAACGCGCGGCGCCGGACGTCTCTTAGAAAATTCTTCAATGAGAAGATTCTTTCTCAAAAATCAAAGGACTAAATTCTTCCCTGGATCGCCTAACTCTCGTTAGGACCATCCAAGGAAAGAATTCGTTCGTTTCTCCGAAGAGATTATTTCGGAACGACCTTCACGAAATAATTCTTATTTCCGTCGAAATCCTTTAAGATTCCTTCCGATAAATCGGATCCGGTCAACTTGGAATGTTCGGAGATCAGATTTTTGATGATCTCGTAGTCTCCGTTTTCCAAATCCACGGTTTTCACGTATTCTTTGTTGAGAAGAGGTTGAATGTCCCATCCCTTTTGGAAGAAATACGCGCTACCGCCGGTCATACCCGCGCCCATATTCTTACCTACGCTTCCGAGGCAGACGATGGTTCCGCTGGTCATATATTCCAAGAAGTGATCTCCGGCTCCGCCCACAACGGCTTCCGCTCCCGAGTTACGAACTCCGAATCGTTCTCCTGCTCTTCCAGAGCAGAAAAGTTTTCCCGAAGTCGCGCCGTAGAGACAGGTGTTTCCGATAATCGTGTTTTCATAAGCCTTAAGTTTGGACTTACGATGTTTTTTGATCACGATCACTCCGCCGCAAAGACCCTTTCCTACGTAGTCGTTCGCGTCCCCGTGTAATGTGACTTGAACTCCCTTGACGAGCCAAGCTCCCAAGGATTGTCCTGCGGTTCCTTCCAGAATGATTTCGAGTTTTCCGGGGAGACCTTTCGATCCGTATTTTCTCGCGATCAGACCGGAGATCTTCGCTCCCACGGTCCGGTTCGTGTTGCGGACAAGATAAGAAAGAGCCATAGAAGATTTTCCTTCGAGAGCCTTTTCCGCGTCCTTGATGATACGGTCGTCCAATACTTCTCCGATCGGTTCCTTGCGGATCGATCTGTCTTTTTTCTGTTTCGTAGGATCGTAGAACAGAGGCAAACGAACCAGAATCGGATTGAGATCCAAAGAATCCAAACGATCTCTTTCGTAACGAGTGATCTGCTTCAATAGATCGGTTCTTCCGATGATCTCGTCGATGGAACGGAATCCGAGCTCCGCGAGATATTCTCTCACTTCGAGTGCGAGACAGGTGAAAAGATTCACAAGTTGATCCGGAGATCCTTTGTATTTCGCGCGGAACTTGATGTCCTGAGTCGCAATTCCGGTCGGACAGTTGTTCAAGTGGCATTTTCTCGCCATGATACAACCGAGCGCGACGAGCGATGCAGTTCCCACACCGTATTCTTCGGCGCCGAGACAAGCCGCGATGATCACGTCTCTTCCGGATACGATACCGCCGTCTGTTCTTAAAACGACGCGGTCGCGCAGTCCGTTCATTACTAAAACTTGATGTGTTTCGGAAAGACCGAGTTCCCAAGGAGAACCCGCATACTTGATCGATGTGATCGGAGCCGCTCCGGTTCCACCCACGTGACCGGAAATGAGAATCACGTCCGCGTTCGCCTTTGCGACACCGGCTGCGATCGTTCCCACACCCGCTTCGGACACGAGTTTCACGGAAACCTGCGCCTTGTGGTTCGCCATCTTCAAGTCGTAGATGAGCTGTGATAAATCCTCGATCGAATAAATATCGTGGTGAGGCGGAGGAGAAATCAAATCGATTCCCATCGGAGTGTGACGATTGGTCGCGATCTCCTCGTTGTTCTTCTTACCCGGAAGCTGACCGCCTTCTCCAGGTTTTGCGCCTTGTGCGATTTTGATTTCGATTTCTGTCGCGGAATTCAGATACTCGGAGGTCACACCGAATCTTCCGGAAGCGATCTGCTTGATGGAAGAATTTGCGAGATCCCCTTTTTCGTTCACGACGTAACGGGACGGATTCTCCCCACCTTCCCCGGAAGAAGACTTAGCGCCTAACCGGTTCATGGCGATGGCAAGATCCGTATGCGCTTCGATCGACAACGCACCGTGCGACATTCCCGGAGTGAGAAAACGTTTTTGAATTTCGGTAACGGTTTCCACTTCTTCGATCGGGATCGGTTTTCTCGCGACGAAGTCGAATAAGTCGCGGATGTTGATCGGATCGCTTTCCTTGAGAATTTTTGTCGCTTCTTTGAACGCTTCGTAGTCGTTGTCGACCGCGGCCTTTCTTAAGAATTTAACGACTCTCGGAGACCAACGGTGCGGTTGATCGTCCTTCTCGGAAACGAAGTCTTCCGGATTGAGTTCTTTGTAAAATGCCTGTTCGTGGTTTCTAAGAATGTTCTGTTCGATCCCGCCGATTCCGATTCCGGAAATCCGTGAATACGTTCCCGGGAAATATTTGGAAACGAGAGTTCTCGAAAGACCGATCGCTTCGAACACCTGACCGCCCACATACGAGGAAAGAATGGAGATTCCCATCTTGGACATGATCTTGAGAAGTCCGTCGTCTACGCCGTAACGGTAGTTCTCACAAATCTTATGGAATTCCGGACGAGCCGCGCCTTCTTCGGAATCGAATTCTCCCTTTTCCCAAAGATCGAATAACGTGTCCCAGATCAGATAACTGTTTACCCCGGACGCTCCGTAACCGAGCAACACGGCCACATTATGAATTTCGAATGCGGAACCGGTTTCGACGAGAATCGAAACCGCGGAACGGGTTTTGTTGCGGATCAAATGGTTATGAACCGCCGCGACCGCGAGTTCCATTGGAATCGGAGCTCTTTCTTTCGCGAGTTTTTTATCGGAAAGAACGAGAATGTTCGTTCCGGATTTCGCCGCCTGAAGAGCTTGTTCGAGAAGAGCGTCGAGCGCCTTTTCGAGATAGTTGCGGTTGGAATTCGCTTCCGCTTCGATATGCGCTTCGAAGGTTGCGTCTAACGTAAGAATTTTGTACGGTTTCCCGTCCATCTCGCGGATTCTTTTCAGATCCAGATTGGTGAGATACGGATGGGAAAGAACGAGACAGTTCTGAGGTTTTTCGTCTCCGAACAGGTTCATCTTTTTGACAAGACGAGTGTAAAGAGAAGTCACACCTTTTTCGCGGATGTAGTCGATCGGAGGATTGGTTACCTGCGCGAATCTCTGACGGAAATAGGTGTAAAGACCGATTCGAGAAAGCATCAGGATCGACAGAGGAGTATCGTCTCCCATGGAGCTGATCGCTTCCTTGCCCTGACCCGCTTGAGGTTTGATCACCGATTTTTGTTTAAACGGAGAATACGCAAACAACACCTGTCTTCTTCTGAGATCGTCGCCTTTGTAGGTGATCGTATCCTTCATGGAGGAATCCAGATCCTGATTGAGATACGAAACGTTCTCTTTGGACCATTCTCTGTAATCGTATCTCTTTTCGAAAAGAGAATTGATGTCCTCGTTGTAGTAGAGTTTTTTCTCTTTTAAGTTGATCCCGATCATTTCGCCGGGTCCGAGACGTCCCTTTTTGGTTACGATCTCCTCGTCGACCTGAACGAGTCCCGCTTCGGAACCCATGATCAAAAGACCGTCTTCGGTGACCGCATAACGTGCGGGACGAAGTCCGTTTCGATCGAGAGCTCCGCCGATCCAGTCGCCTTCCGCAAACGCGAGCGCCGCAGGACCGTCCCAAGGTTCTATAAGAGTATTATTATATTCGTAAAAGCTTTTCAACTCTTCCGACATCGTCAGGTTTTTGGACCATGCGTTCGGAACGAGCATCGCCTTCGCCTGAAGAACGTCCTTTCCGGAACGAACGATGGCTTCCATCGCGTTGTCCAAACTCGCGGAGTCGCTCATGTGAGGACGGATGATCGGATGAATTTCTTTTTGATATTCTCCCCATTTTTTGCACTCGAGTTCTTCCTCGCGCGCGAGCATCCAGATTCTGTTTCCGGCGATCGTGTTGATCTCTCCGTTGTGCGCGAGAATTCTAAACGGTTGCGCCAAAGCCCAAGATGGGAAAGTGTTCGTGGAATATCTTTGGTGAAAGATACAATACGGGGAAACCATATCTTCCGAGTTCAAATCTTCGTAGAACTGGGAAACCTGGTTTCCGTTGAAGAGACCTTTGAACACGATTCTTTCGGAAGAAAGAGAACAGATGTAAAGATCTCCCGCTAAAGAAAGACGGTCCGCGTCTCTCATCAATTTTTTCTGAATTAAGAATAACTTCGTTTCGAAGTCCTCGTTGGACATTCCTTCCGGTTTGCCGATGAGAACCTGTTCGATCTGAGGTCTGGATTGATTCGCCTTCGGTCCGAGAACTTCCGGATTTACGGGAACGTATCTCCATGCATAAAGTTTAAAGTTGAATTCCATGAGCGCGGACTCTACGAGACTGCGGCACATGTCCTGTTTATCGATGTCTTCTCTTGGAAGAAAAATCATTCCGACGCCGATGGAATCTTCGTTCGGTCTTCGATGACCCATGTCTTCGATGTATGTTGCGAACAACTTCTTAGGAATCTGAATCATGATACCGGCGCCGTCTCCGGTCACCATATCTGCGTCAACGGCTCCTCTATGCGTCAGACAAGCAACCGCCTTGAGTCCCATAGATACGATTCTGTGACTGTTCTCTCCCTGAAAGGAAGCAACAAATCCTACTCCGCAGTTATCATGTTCAAACGACTTTTCATAAAGACCGTTTTCCTCTAGATAATTTTGAAGTCGCAATTGTTCTTTTACATCATTCATTTGCCGAGATCCCTCATGATACAAATTCCCTGGTTAACAACGAGCGTCGGGCGCGCCTATGGCTGAAATTTCAGCAAAATTCCCCAGCTACGGCCAGTAAATTGACAGTTGCGTAAATTGAAAACATTCTTTTAAAAGATAGGATTGAAATAAGAATCGTTCCACGATGTGAAGCGATGATAAAAATTTCAGACCATTCTTCCCTCTTGTTTCCGAATATAACACAGTTTCAAATCCGCCTCCAGACCTAAATTTTTTAGATCGCATTCCTTAGACTGAAATGATTTCGAAAGAAGCGAGAGTTTCCCGAAGATGAGTACAAACTGCCTTATCTTTAAGCAATTCTAACTTGATTTATAACTTCTGAAGAACGGGAAGAAAAAGATCGGAAAGTTTTTTTCTCTGAGTCGCATCGGGAATGCGAGTGAAAAGCTGATCCAATTTTTGACGCAACGAAGAAGTGTCCGGATACTCTTCGAAAATTTTCAGGATATGAGGCCACGCTTTTTTTACGAGCTCTTCCATTCCGGGACCCGCCGTCTTGGATGCTACGAAGGCTCTTTCCAAACCGGACCTGAGTTCCGCGAACGTTCGAGTCAGATCCAAAACCTTCCAGAGTCTCGTATCCTTTAAACCGATTCTCGAAGAAATCGAAGTCACGATCGCGTTCCAATCCACGGGTTCGTTTTTCATTTCCTTCAACACGTAAGAATGAAGTTGTACGAGCGCGCTGAGTTCCGGCGGAAGAGTCATCACCCATTTTTTATACGCGTCCGGTTGTCCGTCTTTTTGAAACTGTCGTACACGGTTTATACTTTCCATATATTTGGAAAACGGAATGATCACGGGAGGTTCGGAAGGAACGATCGGATTTTCTTCTTCGGAGAAGGAAGGTTCCTCGAATCCTCCGAACTGTAGATCTTCCACTTCGGTTAACAATTCTTCGTTGCCGCCGACTGCAACGTTGGTCGCCACATCGTCGTCTTCGAGTTCCTCTTTTTGAAGAACGAGGGCCGCACCCGAAAACTCGGAACCGAATTTTTCCACGAGCTCGGTGAGAATCAATTTTTCGGGAGCTTTCTTCAATGGAACCGGAGGAGGAGCGGGTTTACGAACCGCACCTTCTTCTCCGGGTTTCGGAGGTTCGCCGAAAGAAGAGATGGAAGGTTCCAAATCCTTTCCGGTCGCGTCGTCTCTGAGAACGACGTAACCTTCCATACCGATGAATCGTTTTCCCGGAGGTACCAAGGTTCCGATTGTATCTACGATTTCTTCGGAGATGCGGGAATACTTTTTCTTTCTCGGTTTTCCCGCGTTCGTTTTTTCCTGTTCGATGAGTTTGTTTTTGATCCCTGCGTGTGTGTTCATGAAGTTCTTCGTCATGAACGCGGAAAGATCCGTTTGGGACATTCCTAGATACTCTGCAAACTTGGGAAGATGATCGAAGAACTGTTCCGTCTTCTGGATATTGTTTACGATATAAGAACGTACTTTTTGTTTGAGAGTTTCCTGTTCGGTGGGAGAAATTTTTCTGCCGGAGATCAGCCCGTTAAACAATTGAATATGGGTATGGAAGTAACTTAAGAATTCTCCGTAAGCGGTGAGCTCGAACTCGCCGTGGGCATTCTGTTCTATGATTTTCTTATCGTTTCCGGACATACGATCGATCGCGGCTTCTTTCCGCGGAAACGAACACGAATTTTGCGATCCGATTCGTTTGATTGGTCAGTTTTCGCCTCGTTTTCAGGAATTCAAGAATTTTCGAACGATCCAGTCCTGTAGAAAGGAATCAGATTCTTTCCTTAATCAAACTCTCCCCCGATTTTAAAGAAAGAATCCGATAACGCAAAAAGGTATTGCAGGTCGCCTCTTCCGTATAACGAACCAGATCGTAGTCGGGCCTTGGAGAACGGAAAAAATTGGAATGCAAAAGCCGTTCCGAAACTTCTTTCTGAATATGCGCTCTCGCCTCGGTCCTACGAAAGTATTCGGAAGGAATGATGACGTCGTTCTTATAAGACAGAATATTGCCCCTGTAAATGGCGACCGTAACCCGAATCCTATAGGTCTCGGCGGGTTTTAAAGAAGGAAAATCCATAATCAATTTATTTCCAAAGATGTGTTTGTACTATCGGAGCCGGAGGACCCGGAATCAAATCCTCCGAGACGAAAAATACGCGCGGAATTGCGGGAAAAACGAGAATGACGGGGCGATAAATCCCCGCAAAACTGTCTTAAGAAATGAGGGAACCCGGCTTTAAGACCGGAATTATAGAACGAAATGAATTTTAGATACAATCACACGCCTTTCGGTTATCAGAGAAGAAAAACAAGAGAAGTCAAAGTCGGAGACGTTAAGGTCGGAGGCGACAATCCGATCGTCATCCAGTCCATGATCAACAGCGATACGACCGACACGCAAGGATCGGTGAAACAAATTCTCGAACTGGAACGCGCGGGTTGTGAAATCGTAAGACTCACCGTACCTTCTCAAGCCGACGCGGACAATTTACCCGCGATTCGACAAGAACTCAAAAAAGCGGGAAGTAAGGTTCCTCTCGTTGCGGACATTCACTTCACGCCGAGCGTCGCGATGAAAGCGGTCGAGTATGTGGAAAAGGTGAGAATCAATCCGGGCAACTTTGCGGATAAGAAAAAATTCGCGGTACGCGATTACACGGACTCGGAATACGACGACGAACTGGGAAGAATTTCGGAAGTATTCTCCCCTCTCGTTCTGCGTTGCAAAGAACTCGGGGTCGCGATGAGAATCGGAACCAACCACGGTTCCCTTTCCGATCGAATCATGAATCGTTACGGCGACACTCCGCAGGGAATGGTGGAATCCGCTCTCGAGTTCATCGCCATCGCGGAAAGTTTAGGATATTATGATATTATTGTAAGCATGAAAGCCTCGAACCCTCAGGTTATGGTTCAGGCGTATCGGATGCTCGCGGCGAGATTCGGAGAACTCAAGATGAATTATCCGCTTCATTTGGGAGTGACCGAGGCCGGAGACGGAAAGGACGGAAGAATCAAATCCGCGATCGGAATCGGTTCCTTGTTGGAAGACGGACTCGGCGATACGATCCGAGTTTCTCTCACGGAAGATCCGGTATTGGAAGTTCCCGTTGCGAAACTTCTCGCGGATAAGTTCAACTCGAGAAGAACGGACACGGAGAAAGCGAAAGGATATTCCGAATTTAGAAATCCGTTTTCATACGAAAGATTTTACAGTAGCGAAATCAAAATTGGAAACTTCGAAGCGGGAGACAGTCATCCAGTTCGAGTCGAAACGATTCTTCCGTTTGAAAACACGAACTCGTTTCTTGCAAACGTAGCAAGACTCTATCAATACGGAAAAACCTTGTCGATCGAACCGGAAAGTATTCTGGTCGATTCTCCCCAACCCGATCAACTCGAGGAAATTTCCGAAGCCGCGAACGCGTTGTCGATTCCGGTCGGACTTTTTCTCGCGAAGAACGTTTCTCTCAACGAAAAACTTCAGAAAGAATTGAAACGATTTCCGAAAGTTGTATTCGATCCGTTTTTACAATTCCAAGACGGCGAAAAGATGTTGGCTTATCTGAAGGAAAGACAAAACGCGGGGTTGTACAGCGAAATTCATACGAGCGGAGACAAGATAGAATCTCTTAAAGGCCTGCCGGAAACGTTAGCCGAAAGCGGAATCAAAAACGTTCTATTCTCCCTCGATACGAAGGAAATTCTTTACGATTATAGAAAGCTCGGAAACATTCTGAGCCGTTACGAATTCCCGATCCTTCTTCACGGATCTTTTCAAAATCAGGAAGAGGCCTTGTATGATTCCGCGATCGGAATCGGCGGACTTCTCATCGACGGAATCGGGGACTTGATCCGAATTCAAACTCCGTCTCTCGAAGATATCGAGGAAACGTTTCAACTTTCCTACGATCTTTTGCAGGGCACAAGACTTCGTTTAACAAAAACGGAATATATTTCCTGTCCTTCCTGCGGACGAACCCTTTTCGATCTTCAGGAAACCACCGCGAGAATCAAATCCAGAACGGGACACCTCAAAGGGGTTAAGATCGCCGTGATGGGTTGTATCGTAAACGGGCCGGGGGAAATGGCGGACGCGGATTTCGGTTACGTCGGCGCGGGTCCGGGAAAGGTGCATCTCTATCGGGGAAAAGAAATCGTGATGAAAAACGTCCCGAGCGAAATCGCGGACGAAAAACTCGTGGAACTCATCAAAGCCAACGGACTCTGGCAGGAATTGAGCGCCCCGGAACACGCCCCATAGAAAGTGTTCCGCAATTCTCATTTAGCTCCCCATCGAAGACGGTGAATTGCTCTCTAAGGATCGCAATTCAGGAAGCGAAATTGCCGGAGATAGCGGAGCGTAAAATCGTAGGCTCGCAACGCAGTTGCGACACGCGAGAACGCTCAGAAATTCCCAACGAAGCAAAGAAATTGAGCGCCCCGGAACACGCCCCCTAGGAAGTGTTCCGCAATTCTCATTTAGTTCCCATCGAAGACAAATGACGTTCCCGAAGAATGGCATTTCATTCTCGGGAATAAATTTCGCTTTTCTCCCGTCGTATAGTACAACATTTCGAACCGCCGAGGCCTGATCCCGTTTTGAATCCAACTTCCCGCATTTTTATAGAGTGGAGATCTAAGTATAAATAGTTATTTACTGGATTCTGCAAACCCGGAATCCGATCATTTTAAGAGAATCCGTAAAATAGTGTTGTTTTATAGATTATTCCGAATGACATAGACTCTTTTATCGGATGCAAGACCGGACGGAAACGTTATGAATTCATTTCTCAATTTGTATAACTGGAATATCCGCCAAAAACTGATGGTGATTATTTCTTTCATCATTCTCGTTTCTTTGGGAGTGATCATCGCTCTCGCGACGTATTTTTTCAAATCGGACAACGAGGTACGGATCAAGGAAAACAACCTGAAACTGACCGACGTGATCAGTCAGAAAGTGCGTTCCGATATCGCCTCCTTGACAAAACGTTCTTTGTTACTCGCAAGATCGGTCGCGAGCACGGAAGAATCGAACGATATCCTCCAAAACGACGAGGACATCTTCTATCTGAAGATCTTCAGAAAAGAAGGCCCCGACTATGTCGGTGTGAAACGGGTAATCAGCGATTCCACGCTCAAAGAATTCAAAACCAACCCGGAGGACGCGGATAAGATCGTTCGTAAATATTTAAACGGACAAAAGAAGGCGCAGATCGGAAAGCCTTTGGTCTTCAACGTATCTCCCGATTTTCAAAGACCGGTTCTTTATCTTTCGGTCGTGATCGGAGACGGAGTGAATTCCGCGGTCGTCGTTTCTCTCGTGAGAATGGATTCTATATTAGATTCTTTTAAAACGTCCGGAATCACTCAATTTTTTCTCGTGGGTCAGGACGGAAAACTGATCGCACATTCGGATCCGAAATTGATTCTCCAGCCGACAAACCTTTCGGACGATCCGATCGTTAAGAATTTATTGGAAAGTTCCATCAGCAACGGACAAACCCGTTATAAAGGAAAGGACAATCAATTCTATCTCGGGTCCTTCCGAAGAATCGGTTACGCGGGACTCGGAGTGATTTCGAGCACGTCCGAAAAGAAAGCCTTCGAAGAAGTTTATAACATTCAAAAAAGAAACATCTATCTGATGTTCGTCGTGGTGAACGTTTCCATTCTATTCGTGTTCTTTTATTCGAGAAGATTGACCAGACCGATTCTCAAACTCGTGGACGCATCGAAAGAAATCGAACAGGGAAATTTTCAACTCACGCTCGAACCCGAGTCCGGCGACGAAATCGGAAAACTCACGGCTTCCTTTGTGGAAATGGGAAAGGGGCTTTCGGATCGGGACAAGATGAAGGACGCGTTCGGAAAGTTCGTAAACAAGGACATCGCCGAAATGGTTCTCAAGGGAGAAGTAAAACTCGGTGGAGACAAGAGAGAATGTGTGATTCTCTTTTCGGACATCCGTAGTTTTACGTCCATCTCCGAAAAAATCGAACCGGAACTCGTGGTAGAATTCTTAAATCAATACTTTACCGCGATGGTAAAGTGCATCAACGCAAACGGCGGGAGCGTCAACAAATACATCGGGGACGCGATCATGGCGGTCTGGGGAGAATTGGGACACACCGATTCCGACACGGAAAAAGCGATCAACGCCGCGCTCGATATGCGTAAGAGTCTGATTCAATTCAACAAAGGAAGAGGAACGGATAAAAAACCGAAGATCTTTATCGGAATCGGGATCAACACCGGAGAAGTCATCGCCGGACAAATCGGTTCCGAAGATCGATTGGAATATACGGTCATCGGCGATACGGTAAACCTCGCTTCCCGAGTGGAATCTTTGACAAAGGTTTTCGGAGCGGATATTCTGATCACCGGAAACTCTTACGAAAAAGTAAAAGGAATCTTCAACTTGGAAAAACTAAAACCCATCAAGGTTAAGGGAAAACAATCCCTGCAAACCATCTATGCGGTTTTAGGTCATACAAAGGATAAGAATTGTCCCAAGAATTTGAAGGAACTTCGTAAACAAATCGGTATGGAATTCAAATCGGGCGGGTCTAAATAAAGATATGAAGGATCGATTTCTTTCAGGCGATAGACCGATTCTGTTTATACTCGTATTCAACGTCTTGTTGTTTACGGCCGTATTCCTATACGATTATACTCAGTACGGCTATCAAGGTTCGCAAAAAGTAATCGGAACCATTCTTTTTAAATCCAACACGATCCAAAGAAAATACGATTCCGAAGTCGTATGGAAGGAAATCGAAGTCGGGAACTCGGTTCAAAACCGAGATACGATTTTAACGGCGGAAGGTTCTCAGGCAAAACTCCGGCTTTTGGACGGAACCGAGATTATGATCGCCGAGAATTCCATGGTTTTTATCGATTACTTGGACAACCGCGCCAATCTTGAAATTTCGGTCGGAGGTTTGCAAGTAACCAGAAGACCGGACAATAAGGAGAATCCGTCCTCGCTCGGAATCCGTTCCGGCGACGGGGTTCTCAAACTTGTGGAAGGAATCGTAAACGTAGAAAAAAAGAAGAATCAAAAAACCTTGGAATACGCGGTTCTTTCCGGAAAGGTTAAGGCCGATCCGACCAATCCGTTTCCTATGTTGCCTCGCAAATCTTTGGACGGCTTTGAAAAATTATTCCCCGTAGCCGCGAGCATTCAAACAACGGAGTCGCTTCAGGCGGCGGCCAATTCGGCTGCATCGACGAACAGCGGTTCCACGAACGGCTCTTCCGTCTCGGGTGGAAATTCTACCGATGCAAATTCTTCCAACGCTTCCACAACTGCGGGTTCCGAATCGAATTCTTCCTCAAACGATCCGAATTACGGAAAGTATGATAACGGAAATCCGAATTACAGATCTACGACAGGTTCCAATACGAGCAATACTACGAGTTCTTCAAACTCGGGCGTTACTCCGAACGAAAAAAACGGAAACACTGGACTCAATACGAAATCCGGTTTAAAACTGGAACGTACGTCCGACAATTCTCAATCCGGAAAGGATTCGAAACAAAACGATCCGTCCAAACCCGGCTACGATCCCGGCGATTATCTGAAAAAACAGAAATACGAACAGGGTAAAATTCAGGAGAAATCCGATTCCGCTTCCAATCAAAAAAGAACGGATTTTAAACCGACTGAATCCGAAAAAACCGAAAGTAAAACGGGCAACCATTCCTCATCTCCCGACTTAAAGAAAGACAAACCCGCCCGATCTTGGACTCCTGAAGAATTACTCAGACAAGAAAAGGAAAAACGCAGAAGGGAACGGGAAGACAAGGAACAAAGAGACTTCTTAAGAATGTAATTCGCGAACCATAGAGAGGCGAATGAGCCGGCGAACAACGGCAAAGCATTATCGAGCCATCCATAGAGCGAGATTGAGTTGTGAGCAGCTCTCGAGCGAAGCTTAAAAAATAGAGAGATCCAATCCTAAAACAGTTTTGCAAAACAAACCCGGCGGAACACTTCCTCTGAAGCGCGTTCTATGTTCTATGCAGGAACTACGTCGGCAGGAGTGAGAGATTCGATGTTATGCGTGAAACCTTCTTTGTCGTGAAACAGAACGACTAACTTATCGTTCTCGAAAGAAATCACCTCAACGATCGTATTGGTATGAACGAAAATTCCATTGTGAAGAAACGTACGTTTGGTAATCTTCAGTTTGTCGCCCGGTTTCATTCGGCCTCTTTGTTTAGATAAAGATCTTTTCCTTCTTTTTTCATCACGCCGAACAAATGGATTTGCTTTTGATCCAATCTCGTTCCGATATCGTAGATCGCGTCCGTAAAGTCCGCGCCTTCCACGTTTGCGCCCGCGAGTTTCGCCCAACGCAGATCGGCTCCGCGGAAGTTGGAATTTCTCAGATCCGCGTTGTTCAAGAAGGAACCTCTGAGTTTCGCGCCCGAAAAGTTCGCGCCCACAAAGGAAGAATTCTGAAGGAATGCGTGGCCCAGATTGGCTCCGCTGAAATCGACTCCGTCAAAATTCTGTTTTTCTAATATAATGCTGGAAAGGTCTTCGCCTTTGAGGGAACCTTTTTCTTTGAGAATCTCCAGGGCCTTACCCGCGGTGATTCTTTTTTCTTTAGGAACCCCTTCCCCACTTTCATAGTCTTTCACCGCTTGTAAAAGAGCCGCGACCGCGGACTCGGGATAATTCTTACGTCTTTCGGGAAACTCGAACATCTTTTCGATATCGGCGGGGGTTACGACTTTCAGTTCGTCGACAGATTTGCCTTTTGCGAATTCGGTGGCCATCGCGAGTGCGACGATTCCGAAACCGCAACCGGTTGTGGTATAACTCGCGTCCGTGACGTGATCGGTAGAATCGATTTTGAGATAAATGCGGTAGCCGTCTCCGCAACCTATGTTTCTATAATTGGAAACGACGGTCGCATCCTCCATCTCTCGATAGTTGACCCGATCGTCGTTGATTTGTTTATACCGCGCGAAGTCCATTACGCTCATGAAATTTCACCTGCCCGGTTTTTAGACGGCATAAAGAAGAATGAGTGAGAGAAAACTCTCACTGCATCTTGTATTTTTTCTTGAACTTGTCAACCCGACCGGTCGTATCCACGAGTTTGGATTTTCCGGTAAAGAATGGGTGGCAAGCCGCGCAAATTTCGATGTTGATATCGCCGATGGAAGTTCTCGTATCGTATACGGTTCCACAGGATGCACAGCTGATTTTTGCTACTCTATAGTTTGGATGAATTCCGGTTTTCATAAATTCCCTTTGTAAGCGCTTATTGGGTATTCATGCTGGCCAAAAAGGCGTCGTTTGTCTTGGAAAGACGCATTTTTTCCAGCAATAATTCCATGCTTTCCGTGATGCTCATAGGAGAAAGTACTTTTCGAAGGACAAACACTTTCTGAAGGACGTCCTTGGTGATCAAAAGTTCTTCCTTACGAGTTCCGGACTTATTGATGTCGATGGCCGGGAAAATCCGCTTGTCGGAAAGTTTCCGATCGAGATGGATTTCCATGTTACCGGTTCCTTTGAATTCCTCGAAAATCACCTCGTCCATTTTGGAACCGGTGTCGATCAAAGCGGTCGCGATGATGGTCAAGGAACCGCCTTCTTCGATATTTCTCGCCGCTCCGAAGAAACGTTTCGGTTTGTGAAGCGCGTTGGAATCCACCCCGCCGGAAAGAATTTTACCGGAAGTAGGAATCACCTGGTTATACGCGCGCGCCAAACGAGTGATCGAATCCAAAAGAATAACGACGTCTTTTCCGTGTTCTACGAGACGTTTCGCCTTTTCGATGACCATCTCGGCGACTTGAACGTGTCTTTGAGCCGGTTCGTCGAATGTGGAAGAAACGACTTCTCCACGAACGTGACGCGCCATATCGGTAACTTCTTCCGGACGTTCGTCGATCAGAAGAACGATCAAAGTACATTCCGGATGATTGGAAGTGATCGCGTTTGCAATATTCTGCATGAGAATCGTTTTACCGGTTCTCGGAGGAGCAACGATCAAAGCTCTTTGACCCTTTCCGATCGGACACATAAGATCCAAAATTCTCGTGTCGAGCATGGAAGGATCGTATTCCATCTTAAGTCTTTCGTTCGGATAAAGAGGAGTTAAGTTGTCGAAAAGAGCGCGTTTGCCCGCAACATCGGGAGTATAACCGTTTACGGTTTCCACACGAAGCATCGCGAAGAATCTTTCGGATTCTTTCGGAGGACGGATTTGACCTTCCACCGTATCCCCGGTTCTTAAACCGAAGAGTTTGATCTGAGAAGGAGAAACGTAAATATCGTCCGGCCCCGGAACGTAGTTGTAGTCGGGTGATCTTAAAAAGCCGTAACCGTCCGGAAGTTTTTCCATAACGCCCGCGGCATGAACCTGGCCGTCTCTTTCAGCTTGCGCTTGAAGAATTGCGAAAATTAAATTCTGCTTTTTTAAGCCGCCGGTGTTTTCAACACCGAGACCTTTTGCGACTTCGATTAAATCCGCGATTGCCTTTTTCTTAAGTTCGACGAGATCGATGGGAGCCGGAGTGGGACCTTCGTAACCTCCCCTTTTGCGTTTGCGGGCTCTTTGATCCGCACCTTCGGAGGAATCAAAGTCCTGGGATTCTTGACCGGAACCTTCTTCTTCGATGGAAGAATCGGTCGTTTCGGAATCGTTTTGGTTGTGGTTATTATTTTGGTGGTGGTGTCTGTTCTTATTGTCTCGTCTTGCTGTTGCCATATTAGGAGCTACTTGAGTTTTAAAAAAGGGAAGGATTCGCCTTTTTGAGATTTTATTTTAGAGAATACAGGTTGGAGAAGAGATCTTGCTAAAGATCGGCTCTACTCATGAGATAACGGATTTAAAGGAAGGCTGTCAACGAAATTATTCAACGAGGTTTTCTTTTTTTTGCGGAAGCCTTGGAAACGTTCGATTTCGAGGGAACATTCTTCTTGGATGAAGAATGGGATTTCACCGCATTCTTCCCTTGTTTTTTGGAAGAAGAAGATTTCGAAACGTTAGAGGTCTTGGAGATTTCCGAAGACTTTGTCGGAGGTTCTATCTTCTCGTCGGAAGAAACGGAAGAACCCGCTTTTTTACGGGGAATCGGATTCTCCCTGGAAAGCGAATAACGGCTTTGCAGTTCCAAGAACTTGATTCTATTTTGAAGAGTCGTTCGAGGAACGCCTAACTCGAGCGCGGTATGGGAAATATTGTCCTGATTTCGTTTTAACGAATGAAAGATAAACGAACTTTCCACTTCTTTGAGCATGGTTTCCAAAGGAAGCTTTTGAGTAAACGCGTCGCTCACGGACGGGAATTCCAAACCGCTTTCATCCTGACGTCCCAAAACGGAACGAGGAGAAACAAAATGATAAAGATAACCGACGATCTTCGGACCTTGTTTGAGAACGATGATTCTTACGTTGCATTCGAGATCGGTTACGTATGTCTGCAGGGAAAAGGGAGAATTTCCGTCCAACCGAAGTTCGTTGGATTTTAGATAATCGGCCAGAAGATTCTTACTCATCTCCTTGAGCAATCGTTCCGCTTGTAGGATCGAATCCCGAAAATACTTTTTGGGGAGAATGTTCTGCTCGAAGGTTTCGTTGTAAAAGATCGAACTTCCTTCCAAGTCGGTCGCGAGAAGTCCGTCGGGAAAGTTTTGTAGGATGAGTTCCATAAACCAAAAGCGGGAACTCTGCTCCTGTTCTTGTTTTTTTTCTTCGGTGACGGGTGTCGGACTCGGGCGATTTGCGGCGACGAGTTTGCCGAGCCCGGCCATAACTTGGACCTTGTCCCATTCTTCTTTTTTTTCGCCGGTTTTAGAAAGAACGGGGATCGACTTTTGTCGTTGAAAGTATTGGAAAAAGGATTCGGGGATTTCCGTTTCTAAAAAGGATTCGGGAAGTTCGGAATATTCTCGTTCCGAAGAACTCAAATCGGCCATTTCCATCTGAATCAGCTTACGGGATAATAAGCCTACGAGATCTCCCGACTCGTTCACGACCGGTAAATGTGTGGCGGGTGTGATGAGAAAGTATCTGTAGATGGCTTCTATTTTCATGAAGAAAGTTTTTTTTCCAACTGCCGAATTTGCGTCAGAATACTCTTATTTTCCGGTCTGTTAGAAAATTCCTCTCTTTTTTGAAGCGGGAAAGCCGGTTCCACGAAAAAGATTTCCGGAGAATGTGGGAGTTCCCACACTTTTGAAGTTGGACAAAGCCCAACACGGAACAAGAGCCGACAACTCCGCCGAAATCATTTCCAAGTAAATTATCGAATTGTAAAACGATTACCAATCATTTATAGCGCAGCGGTAATCCTGAATTGAATTCAAATTCAATAAGAATAAAAACCAAAAAGTGAAAAGACTTTTGAATCGTTCTTTGTTATCCTACCGAACACTTCCGACAAAGACGGTGCATTATGATCTTTAAACCGACGGACTTCAATCACGAATCGACTCCGAAATTCTACGCACATTATTTCGAAAAACTGCAAAACTTCGATTTCAAAGGAGCCATGGAGCTTCTCGAATCCATTTTTAAAAACGAACCCAATCAGTATAAAAAAGGAACTCCGACGGATTTTCTCCATGACGAGGACGGGGAAAAACAACAAACCCTCTATTCTCACTTTCAAGAAATGATAAACGCGTTTCATTTCTCGGAGCCTTTGGAAAACAGAGTGGCTCGGATTCTCGAGAATTTAGAAGAAAGCATCCACGAAGAAAGTCTGCGTTCTCACAAGTTCAGACCGTTCAACGGATTTCTGTTTAAGATGAGCGATTACGAATTCTGCACCGCGGTTATGGATTCGATTCATTTCGATCCGCAGACGCAGGAAACCTCGAGAATTTTCGGACTCAATCACGAACTCATCTGGGACGCGGATTCTTATCCGAAAGGCGAAAGTTCCGAATCCTACGATTTTATATACGATCTCGGAGATCGAAAATACAACGTTAGTTACCTTGGAGAGAAACTCAAAGGAAAGGATCTTCACGTTCTTATCAAACTTCTTTTATTCGAAAAGAACATTCGAAAGATCTTCGAGGCGCTTTTATCAAACGAACGCTTCGCTAAAATTCCGAAGTCCTTTCCGTTTTACGTTTTGATCGACTCGAGCGATTGTTACGATTATAAGGGAAAACCGTTTTTACTCGAGATTCTTCCCAAAGTCGAACTGGACTCGTTGAAAGAAAATCCGTATTTTACGTTTTTTGAATCTTCTTCCCAAACAAGCGGAGCCGTTTCCGCAAGCGAAGAATTTCTTTTCAGTCTTTCCTTTTTAGAGGAACCCGATCAAAAAGAATACGAATCTCTTTTAAAACTTGTGGACGCGCATCCGGAATGGAAAGCCCTTCTTTTACAAGGCGCAAGACGTTCTCTTCAAAGAACGAATACGGTGATCGGCAAAGCGGATTGGAAACGGGGATACGCGAGAAAGGAAGTTACCGAATCCGACGTGGCCGCAACGGACGTTTCGGACCCGGCCCTCGGAGATTTGGATCTGGATGCGTTTTGGAAAAAGATCCAACTTTTTCCATCCTCGTATTTTTCCGCGTTTTTTTGGAAACTCGCGGAATTGAAACCTGACTCGCATCTGCAAACCGCGATCGATTTTCAAAAGGAGATCTTTCTCAATTCTCCCCAACCTCTCGAAGATTCGTATAAAGAAGCGCTTCCCTATATTCAAGAATTTTCATATACCCTTTCCGATTCGTATTTGGGAATTCCGGAAAATCAAAAAAACGATCTACGAAGTTCCTTCGAAGAAGCCTTAAACCGTTTGCAGGAACTTCCACATCCCGGATTTAAGTTGAGAGCCATGGAGCTTCGAGCCCGTCTCGAATCAGACGATTGGGATTCTAAAATCAATCCCATTTTAAAAAACGCCACGAAAGAATATATCGAACAAATGATAGAACTCGTTCGTTGTCTTCCGCAGGAATTTCCTTGGTTCGGCGATTCCTGGGATTTTATATTCGAAGATCGATTGATGCAGCTCGGACATCGGGCGATCGGAGTCGAACCCGTATTGACCGAAGTCTTGGAACGATACAACCGGGATCATTTTAACGAAGACGTTACGCGAAACATGGCTCCCGTTTTTTACGAAATCGGATGCGAAGACATTCATCCTTTGATCCATCAACTCCATAAAAGAAACGAATTCTACATGGAGGATTTTTATGACAAATGGGCCAAACAAGCCCCGGCCAATCGATGGAAACGTTTTGAAGAAACGATCCACAACGCGATCGACTCCCTGGGTTCGGCTCAAACATGGGAGAATCTTCTTTATCCGAGCGAACCCGGTTATTCTTTATACTACCAGAACATCGAAAAAGAATCGGATCGAAAACGGATCTTTTATCTTTTACTCAAGTCTCTCAAAAACGAACCCGGCGAGGTCTTGAGAAAATTCGCATTCTTTTATTATGAAAAACTAAAGAACGGCGCCGGAAAAAACAAGGGAACGTTCTTTCAAACCGTTTCCGAAATCACCGAACTCTTAAATTTGTTAAGCGAAACGGAAGAATTGAACGGGGAGCAAAAATTCACGCTGAAATGCGGGATCGCGGCAAAGGCGATGGAAGCGTATCTAAAAGAGGACCGGAACTTTCTCGAACTTCTGGAACGGACGTTGGCCTCCACTCCCGGCAATCCTTTATTATACTTTTTGAAAGTGTCCTGGATCGAAAAGACAAAAGGGATTCAAGCCGCGATTCAGGAATTAAAATCGATTCTTCTGATTCTTTGGAAAGAGGATTTCGTTTTTAGAAAAGCGTTCTTTCTATATTTATTTGCGGAATTTCCGAATTGGGAAACGATCGAAAACGGAAAATTCTACGGTTTTTACAAAAAGGCGAAGAAAGGGTTCGAACATAAGTTTTACACGGACGGAAAGTTCGACGGCAGGCTTGGGTCGTTCGACGCGGATCCGTTCTCGAACGTATTAAAAGATGAATATTCAAAAATTGAAATAGAATCCCATAAAACCTGGATCCGCTCCCAACTTGAAGAATACGAAGCGATCGCCAAATTGGATTCTCTTTCCGATCGAGAGCTCGCCTCTTTTTTAAAACCGGGAAATTTTTCTCTCAATCTTTCAATCGCCAGTAAGTTACTCAAACATTCCGCGGATTTTGCGGGAGAACTTCTCCAAGCCTTGGATTGGGAATCGGAAAAGGAAAACGCATTCGCTTTTTCTAAACTGTTTTTTCAGGACCCCGTGCTCAAGGAAAAACTTTTCGGCAACCGGACGTTTCAGGATCATCTCGGTTATTTCATCAAGAATTACGGGGACATCGTCTCGAAAGACTTGGCGAAAACCCTCTTTACAAAGTTCAAGGAACTTCAAAATTCTTCCACGATTTTAAAAACGATAAAGGAACTCGAACACGAAACGATTTTTCATTGTTTCTTCTCGATTCATTGGGCGTTTCAAAAGGAGAATCGTCTTCCCGAATTCGAAACGATCCTTGAAGGAATTCTCAAAAAAGCGGACGCTCGAAAACCGGAATACGTTTTGATCGCGACGAATCTCGGCGTCGTCCACATTCAAAACGGAAATCTGAATCGTGGGAAAGAACTCTTCGAAAAATTATTTTCGATGGATTGGAGTCGTTTCGATTATCAAAGAGACCACTCCGACGATTTTGCGGATAAGATTTTAGGAGGCTCCTTGGACGAACAGTATGCGTCGATTTTCAAAAAATACTACGCGCTTGCAAAGTTCAACGCGGCGTGTTTGTATTCCAAACTCGAAGATGCCGAACAAAGCGTTCTTCATCTTAAAGACGCGGTGCGCTTGGAACCGAGCCATTACAACAAAGCGAAAATCGCCGCCGAAACCGACTTTGACCCGTTGAAAAATCACGAAGTTTATCTGAATTTTTTAAACTCCTTAAATTGAGGTCTTTATGAAGAACAATCATCTAACGCTCGTAAGTCGAATCAAACTCCCGAGCGCCAATCGTTTTATCGTCCACAAAAATCACGCCTTTGTCTGCCAACTCTACGGAGAAGCGAGGGATATTCACGTCATCGATTTGAAAAACCCGGAAAAGCCGGAGTTGGTTCGCTCCATCCCGTTTCAATCCGCGATCGGAAGTCTTGCGATCCGGAACGAAACGTTGTATGCAACCGAAAGCAGAAGAGCTCTTCATTCCTTCGACCTAAAGGAAGTTTCCGATCCGAAACCGATCGATTCTTATATTCTTTTAGGTTACGATTTATACGATACGGCGATCGTAAACGACAAGGCGGTTCTCGCGATGAACTGGGACGGGGTCGGAGTCGTGGATCTGAATCGTCCGAACGAAATCCAACCGCTCCAAAAACAAAAAATCGAAAAGGGTTACGTGGAACGTCTGGTCCCGTTTCAAGATCATTTCATTCTTACCAACGGAATCAGCGACGATCGTTTTCTATATGAGATTTCCTTAATAAACGGAAAATTGGAAATTCTTTCCAAGACATCGTTCCCGAACTTCAATCCCACCGAAAAAGTTTTTTCAATTTCTTCCGGCGTGATTCTTTACGGAGAAACTAAGATCGGTAAAAAGGAATATTCTTCCGTTTTAATTTTGGATGAGAATCTAAAACAAATCGGAGATCCGATCCGACTGGAAAGAACGCCGAACGTTTGTCTTTCTCTTTCGAACGGGGACGTTCTTTTCGGCTTCGATTATTCGTATGCGATTTTCGATCGTTCCGAACATAAGATCGTTCCGTTGTTTCAACAATACGAGACCGGCGACAAGAAAGAATACTTCGAAGTCGCGAGCAATCCGAGACGAGTCGATCCTGAATACGATCACAATGGTTACAACGAAGAGGATGAAAGTGAGGACGACGAAACCGAAGATCAAGACGATGCCGAACTGGATGAAGAAGAAGATGAAGAAGAAGAAGAAGATGAAGAAGATGAAGAAGATGAAGAAGAGGAAAGTCCTACGATTCAGGGACGCGACCCGAGATTAGATCATTCTTACTGTATGGATTCCTTGAAATGGGTTTATAAGAATGGAAATTATTTATTTGCCACGCACGGCGACGATTTTATTTCCTTTCGGATTTCAGAGAATTCTCCGTTTCAAAACATTCTTTAAAGAATACGATTTCCATCGGTTTTCCGGATTTTTTTTTCTCCGAATCGAATCCGGGAAACCTAAACGAAATCCGTTTTTGTTTTACAATTCTTAACTTTCCCCCGTTTTTCCACACTTCCAAAAAGGAGTCATTTTATCGCACGTTCCTACTGGCTTTTTGAAAAAAGCGAGTAAAAACTCACAGTCAATTTGTTGCATCTTCAGATCAGTTATTTTTATAAATAGATGTATAATTTTTATAATTCCGCGATTTTTAGAATCTCATTCAGTTTTTGTTTTCTGATCTTGATTGGCTGTGTGCCCAAACCAAACGGCATGTCCATCATTGATACGGCTCTTTTTTCAAATTACTTTTTGTCCAATTCCTCCTCGATTTTGAAGATCCGCGTTCAAGGACTTGCAAGCGGAAGTTCCTTTACCGTTTCCAATCAGGATTCCGAAAATCTTACGATCGATTCGAACGGAGATTTTGAATTTCCGAAAAAAAAACCTAAGTTTTCCAGTTTTACGGTTTCCGTCGTTTCGCAACCCGTTTCTTCTCCGCACCAAACCTGCGTTATCACGAATCCTACTGGAACGATCGGACTTGGCGCGACTTTGGTGGAGATCAACTGCGGAACCAGTTTTTTCAACGTGAGTCTCCACGTGTTCGGAATCGCGGGAACCGCGACCGGAAATCTTTCGCTTCGAAGCGGGAACGTGGATACGTTGAGTGTCACAGGCGACGGGGATTATACGTTTGCGGGTCAAGTGCCCGATACGGGAACGTATTCGGTTTCGATTCTTTCGAGTCCGAATCAACACAACTGTATCATCGAAGCCGTGCCTCCCGCGAGCGGAACGATCAACAACGCTCCCGTTACCTTGAACGTAAACTGTTTGAGTCTCGTCGACGCTTCTCCTATCAATCAAACCGCGATGAACGATACCGATTCGATTCAGCTTACGTTTTCCAAACCGGTAACTCCGCTGAGTTGTAATTTTACGGCGCCTACTCCGACGCCATCTTCCGGAGCGTGTTCTTCCAACCTGGGTCCGTCAGCTATTCCTCTTGCCGCGCTGAATTATACGGGAAACGTCGTCACGATCCATCCGAACGTCAATTGGCCCGGAGGACTCAATCAGTGTATTCAACTTTCGGGATGTACGGAATCGGGAACCAATCGTCCGTTTCAGATAACGTCTCCGATTCGTTACGGCGTCGCCGCGACGAATCAAATCAAATACGTTCGACCCGGCGGCGCGGGCGCGGGAAGTTGTAGCACGATCGCGACGGCTTGCGGAGAAATCCAATACGCGATCAACCAATGTACGACGGCGACTCCTTGTTTCGTTCTGGTTTCGCAGGGAACATATTCGATGATTTCGATGAGCCAGAGAATTCTTTTAAAGGATAAACTACAACTCTTAGGCGGTTTTAGAAACGACTTCTTAGCGCGAGATTCCGCCGCGTTTCCTTCGATCATACGGGACGATGTGGGTTTCGGCGGTTGCGGTTCTTCCGATTTCGGTATCTGTACTCCGATCGCAGCCGGAACATTTACGATGAATTCAAATATTCTAATACAAGGATTTACGATTATAACGAATTCGAACAATCCTTGGTCCACTGGACTTTGGTTGAGTAATTTGAACACCGGTGCGTTTTCTTTGATTCTAAACGGCAACGTGCTGTTGGGTTCCACGGACACGACTTCCGCTTACAGTCTTTTTATCGTAAGATCCGCGATCTACGCTTCGAACGTCGGTCCGAACTTCGTTGTATCCGGAAATTATATTCTCGGGGGAAGCGGCAGTTCCTTATCCGCCGGTATGAGAATCTTGGAAGGAACCCAAGGCGTTATCTCGAACAACTTTATCAGCGGCGGTTCTCACTTAAACGTCAACGACGGTTTGGATTTTTCTCTCGGGATCATGATCAACAACAGCATCGAAAACACGACCCAAGCCCTTCGAATCGTGAACAATATATTCAATTCTCATCATATTACTTCGGCCGTTCCGGTCACCGCGGCGTCGAGCGCGGCCGTTCAGGCGTTGTGGATCAATTCTCCGAACTTTATCTTTATCAACAATACGATTTACGGGGGAAGCGGAACCAATCGTTCTTACGGAATTCATCATCAAGCGATTTCAAATCCGATCAACGTAAACGTAATCAACAACCAGATCATCACGAATCCGGGCGCGACGACCAGCACTTGTTTGAATTTCGACGTGAATCCTATGAGCGCGGCGTCGAATATCGCGGGGAATAATTTTGTGGGTTGTTCGACTCCGGTCGATTCCAACGGAACCGCGTTTAAACTTTGCGGCGCCGAACCGAGCGCGTTGCTCAATTCTTTTACCTGTTTCGCTCCGTTGACCAATGCGACTCAAAAAAACTTTTCGCACAATCCGGTCTTCGACAACCCTACGAGTGCGACGAACGTTTTTAAACTCAGCGCGACTTCCCGTTGCAATTCCGTCTACGGCGGAATCGATCCCGGTTACGGGCCTCCGATCCAACCGCTCTATCAGACGGATCTTCTCGGAAACGTAAGAACGAACAACACAACGCCCGCAAGTCCGGTGCCTTTGGGTTCCTTCGGTTATTCGATCGGGGCGATCGAATTCAACGGCAATTGCGCGCCTTAAATACGAACGTTTCAGTCGTTTAACAATTTTGCTAAAACGAAGAATGAATCGACGCGCTCGTTCACGTCGTACTTCGTATTACGAAACTTGCATCTCGTTGTAAGTTCCCCGTTCGATCGTCATTCCCAAACGTTGGATCATCGAGTTGATATCGAAACCCTGTTTTTTATATTCGAGAGCGACGGCGGCTTTCGCGTTTTGAAACTTCTCCTCGTTTTCCCAGACGGCGACGGTTACTACTTTGAATTTTCCCTCTTCGGTCGAGGTTTCGTATACGGAATCTTTTACGAATCCGGAAAGAGTATGTATGAAGTTTCGGTTGATGTTCAGTCTTTCTAAGAATTCTTCCCGGGCTTCGTTCGGTACGGTAAATTTGTCGATGAGAATTGTATGCATTTGAATCTCCAATTTTCAAGAAGTGTAACTCGGGCGTTCTTGAAAAAATTGTAAAAATTCATTTTCTTACCATTCTCGGGGAGTTTTAAAATATTCCTTCGGACTTAGCCCGGTAAAAGTTTTGAAGTCTTTCGTAAAATGAGATTGATCGAAATATCCGAACGAATGCGCGAGATCCGTGAAACTTTTTTCGGGAGTGTAATCCTGGATGAAACGTTTCATTCTCACTATGGTCGAAAATCGTTTCGGAGACGCGCCGACGATGCGTCTAAATTTTTTCTCAAATAGATCCGTGCCCATCGGAAGTCCGGCGATCAAATCCCTGATTTTAAGTTCTCCGGATGTCGCTTTAATTTTTCGGATCGAATCGAGAATGGTCGCGTCCAAATCGATTTGTTTCAATTCGTAGATCAGAAAATTCTCGATCGTCTCGATGCGCTCTTCGTCGTTTTTGGATTCGGAAAGTTTTTCTTCGATATGCGCGACCTTTGCGGGCGAAAGAACGTCGCACAAGGCGATCGTTTTTCCGAAAAATTCGTGAAGAGATTCTTTTAAGAAAGCGGCGGCCCCGGCCTCCTTAAACGTTACGAGAAGATTGGAAGTTTTTTCGGAATACGAAATCAATCGATGCGCGTTTTGCAGGCCCGTAATTCCGACCCTCGGTAACGGATTTTTTCCGGTCGAATCGATTCGGTCAATTTGTCCTCTATAACGAAAATATAATATGAATGAAAAGCCGGGCATGAGCCGATTCTCCATTCCTTCTTCGGTTTCCAATATTATAAAAGACTCAACGAATTGTCGTAAGAATGGATTTTTAGGAAGGAACTTTTGAAGGTTCATCGTAAGCGGACCGAAATCATGTGATCTTGTGGAACAAAGTGTAAGAGTTCCTACTTTGAATTGCAAATCAAAGAACGCAAGTCCGCGAGAAAAATACAAAACGCAGGAGTTCCCACATTCTCATAAAAAAAGTGGCCTTGCAACTTGCAAGACCACTTTTTCACCGACAAACGATTTAGATCGAACGGAATTGTCGTTGGACGGTCTACCGACCCAAAGTTTAAAACTTAGAGCGCGGAAATTCTCGCGATCGCCTCTTCCACGTCTTCTTTTTTACCGAAGGCGCTGAGACGGAAATAACCTTCTCCCGCGGGGCCGAATCCGGAGCCCGGAGTTCCGACCACCTGAGCCTTGTCCAACAATCGGTCGAAGAAATCCCAAGAAGAAAGATTGTCGGAAGTTTTCAACCAGATATAAGGAGCGTTGACTCCGCCGAAAACTTCGTAACCCGCTTTTTTCAAACCCTCGCGGATCTTCGCGGCGTTGGCCATATAGTACGAAATCGATTCTTGAATTTCTTTTTTTCCTTGAGGAGAATAACAAGCTTCCGCGCCTTTCTGAGTTACGTAAGAAACTCCGTTGAACTTGGTCGTATGTCTTCTGCTCCAAAGAGAATTGATGCTGACCTCTTCTCCGCCACGGGTGCGACCTTTGAGTTCTTTCGGAATTACTATATAAGCACAACGTAATCCCGTAAAACCCGCGGTCTTCGAGAAAGAACGAAACTCGATCGCGACTTCTTTTGCGCCATCCACTTCGTAGATCGAACGCGGAACTCCGGGTTCGCTGATAAACGCTTCATACGCGGAATCATAAAGAATGATGGAATTGTTTTTCTTCGCGTATTCCACCCAAGCCTTTAAGGATTCTTTCGTGGTCACGGTTCCGGTTGGGTTGTTCGGATAACAAAGATAAACGATGTCCGCTTTTTCTTTCGGAATCTCCGGTTGAAAACCGTTCTCTTTTGTCGCGGGCATATAAATCAGATTGGAATATCTTCCGTCCGGTCCGATCTCGCCGGTTCTTCCGGCCATCACGTTCGTGTCGACGTAAACGGGATACACGGGATCGGCGACCGCGATCTTCGCATCGGTGGAAAAGATTTCTTGAATATTACCACAATCGCATTTAGATCCATCGGAAACGAAAATTTCGCTTTCGTCGATTTTAATTCCGAGAGAACCGTAGTCGTTGTCCGCGATCGACTTTAGCAAAAATGAATATCCTTGTTCGGGTCCGTAACCGTGAAAACCGCCCGCGGTTCCCATCTCTTTGGAAGCTTCGACCATAGCGTTTACGACCGAAGGAACGATCGGAAGAGTCACGTCGCCGATTCCCAAACGAATGATTTTTGCGGAAGGATTTTTTTCGGAGTAAGCCTTGACTCGTTTCGAAATTTCGGGAAATAAATATCCCGCTTTTAATTTTAAATAATTCTCATTGATGTTCGCCATCTTCGTTTTCCCTATCGATTAATTTTCTTCCGGCAAAACCTTCTTCGTAACCGTGTTCGAAAAGAAGATCCTCTTCGCCGAGGTGCCAGCAATAATATCCGTTACCATTGTCGAAATCGATGAGCCAAAGACCTTTGACTTCGATTCCGTATTCCTGGATTTTGGAGGACCATTCGAAGATCGACTTTCGAACCTCTTCCTCCTTGCTTTCCATTTCGTTTTCGGGAAGAATTTTTTCCCGAAGTTGAACGGTCAGCTCCGATACGTAGGAATAATATTCTTCCGTAATCTCCCTGAATACGGGTAGAATTTTACGAGCCTCTTCGTATGTCCAGAGTTTCCGTTCCAAGAAGATTAGAAATCCTGTCCCAAGGAAAGACAGAGCAAAGCCATTCTACTCACGACTCCGTAACGCGCCTGTCTGAAGTAGGCGGCGTTCGGAAGATCGTCCACATCCGTCGAGAGTTCGTTCACTCTCGGAAGCGGATGAAGAATCGTGGTTTCCTTTTTGGAAGCGAGAATCAACTCCTTGTTGATCTTAAAAAGATCCTTGAGTCGTTCGTATTCCTTGTGATCGGCGAAACGTTCCTCTTGAATTCTCGTGACATACGCGACGTCGCAATCCCAAACGGCTTTGATGTCCGTGGTTTCCTCCAAAGAAAGAGGATAACCTTCCAGACCTTTTTTATAAGAATCGGGCAAAGCCAATTCCGGGGGAGAAATCAGATAAAGACGAACCTTATAATGTCTGAGAAGATTGATCAGCGAATGAATCGTTCTTCCGTATTTGAGATCGCCGATAAACGCGACCGTCAAGCCGTCTAACGTTCCTTTTTCGGAGATGATCGTATAAAGATCGAGAATCGCCTGAGTCGGATGTTGACCCGCTCCGTCTCCCGCGTTGATCACCGGAATCTTAACCGCGCCCGCGGCGATTCGGGAAGAACCTTCGACGGGATGGCGGATCACCGCAATGTCCGCGTAGGCTTCCACCATCTTCATGGTGTCATACAACGTTTCCCCTTTCGAGATGGATGAGAATTGAAAACCCACGGTGGAGATCACTCTTCCACCGAGACGTTCCATCGCGGCCTCGAAGGAAAGTCTCGTTCTTGTGGAGGCTTCGAAGAACAACGAAGCCAAAAGTTTACCGGTTAAGATGCCGAAGGCCTTGTTCTGTTCGACCAAACGTTCCATATCTCTCGTTTTGCCGATGAGAAAATCGAGGTCCGCCTTTGAGAATTGTTCCGTATCGAGGACGTTCTTATGATTATAGGACATTAAGCGACAGAATGTAGAAAAACCCGCTTTTGACAATCAAATTGAGTTAGGAGTTTCGAGATTTTTCGGGAAGAATCAAAAGGCCTTTCAGTTGTAGAAACGCTTGTTTCAAAAGAGGAAGATCCATCGTATCCCGGGAATTCTCGAATTGAATCGGAAGACGGTTCCAAGGACAACCCGGAAAATGATGATGCACACGATGATAATTGAAATGGAGAAACAGAAAGGAAAAGGATTTCGGAAGAGATAAGTTAAAGGAAGAATAAACGTTATCCAATTCCTTCCCGTAGTGATACGAATGATCCAAGAAAGAAACGATAAAACCTCTTAGAAACAATACGCTTAACAAAAACGGAAACGAAGAACCCGAAAGATAAAACGCGGTTCCGAACAAAAGAAGAATCCACAAAGAATCGATTCGAAGTTCCCGAACGATCTCCGGTTTTTGAATCTGCTTAAAGAAAGCCTTATGAACCGGAAACTTGGAGACGGATCGATCCGCGATCCGAGTCGTAAACGAAAGAGGAAGACTCAAAAAAAATCCGCCCGCGACTTCCAAAAAGTAAGTTCCTAAAAACAGACGAACGTAGTAAAAAAATTTCTGAACAAGAATCGGACCCGCGCCCGCTTCGACGTATTCGATCCGTTCTCCTTCGGCGCGATTGAATTTATGATGCATGAGGTGCGCCGTTTTTACGACCTGATACGGAGTTCCGAAAAGAATACAAAGAATTCTTCCCGAAAGATGACTTTCATTTCGGGAGTTCGAAAAATTTCCGTGCACACATTCGTGGATCAAAGCCCAAAGCGTATAAGAAAAGATCGTGGAAAACAAAAGGAGAATCCCAAAAATCCAAAGCCAACTAAACGCGTCTCTGTTTTCGAAGGCGCGAACATCCAAACCGAAACTTTCGAAAAGAATCGATCGAACCTGGATCGCATCCGCAATCGGAATGCAAAAATAAACACACAGAAAGAATACGCTTAACAAAAACGCGATCGTGCGGTTCGTTTTTTCGGGAAGATTTCTGCGAGGAGCCTGAGACATCTGCGATCTGAAAAAGGGATTTTTTCCTTTTTGAAAAGAACGGCGATTTCATGCAATTGAAAATGATCGAAAACGTAGGAACGAATCGTCTCGAGATCCGGAAGGGATGTATTAGAATTGAAGCAAAAGCGGTCGCCGAAGCGCGCCGATCGGATCGATATCTCAAAGCCGCAATCGGAGCGTTCTACCGAAATCGAGATCGACGGCTTTAAAGAATTTCAAAAAATAAAACCGGGCCTGCCTGAAAAGGATGAGAACAATCCACGCAAACCCGGTTTCGAATACGAACCGAACTTCGGATCGGACCGCGTCATCATAACAACATTCAGTTTTTAGAATATTCTTCTTTCGGAATTAAGAACGGAGAGGATCAATATCCGCCGCCCCCTCCTCCACCGCCTCCGCTGGAGCCCCCGCTGCTACAAACCGCGAGCACGCCCAAATACAAAGAATCGCAGGCGCCCATCGTTGGATTGGAAGCCGAACAAGCCAAATAAGCGGCGGTCGTCGTTTGACATTTCTTTTTATCGTCGTCTTTTTTAGCCTGGTCTTGGTTGAGTCCGTAGTTGGAACAAGACAACAAACTCAACAATGTAAAAACCGTAATTCCCCAAAGAGTTAAAAGCTTCACTGGAATTCTCCTTTTCAAAATCGAAACGAGCTCACTCGAATCATTTTGAGGATAACACCCGCGATCGCAAAAGAAATAGAAAAACGAAATGAACCTCCTCTCGAGGAACATACTCATTGTTTTATGGAACAAAGAGGCGCTCTTGTCCGAAGTCGGGCAGATTTTACATTTCAAGTATTTTTCCGGCCGACACTTTGTCGGACCAAATAAAAATAAATTCTTGCAAGAACGAAAAAACCCGATTCTACGCTTCGATTTTCAAAAGAAGATTCGCAGAACTTTCCGGGATTCAGGAACCTGGTGAAAAATTCGGGATCGAACGAATCAATCCGCCTATGAAAAGAATCTTTCTTCTAATCGCCATTCTCCTCTTTCTTCAAACCTGTTTTCCCGTGGACCCAGAACGGGTTCGGTCCTCTCACTTTCAGGACGGCAAATATCATAATATCGAAGACGACGAAAAACTGAATAAGGGTTTCCTCGCGGTGATTCGCTGGAAACTTTTCGGTCCGAACGATCCTCCGGTTGTGGAAGGAAATTTGGAAAAAATTCCCGATGTGATTCCGAGAAAGAAAGAGGATTTTCTCGCACCCGAAGGTAAGGTGAGAATCATCTGGCTCGGACATGCCACCGTTTGGATCGCTGCGAACTTTCACGGCAAAAGAATGCATATTCTCACCGATCCGATCTTTACCGGAGTTCCTCCTTTTGTTAAGCGACTTACTCCTCTTCCGATTCAACCCGAAGATCTTCCCGGCGTGGATGTCGTCGTTATCAGCCATGCGCACAGGGATCATCTCGATATAGATTCCATCAAAAAGATTCAGAAATTATTTCCAGAAGTTACGGTTCATCTTCCGTCTGGCATGGGAGAATTCGCGAAAGACGAGGGTTTTGAAAATTCCGTGATTCAAGAATGGTGGAACGTAACCGAATATGCGGGCACAAAGATTCATTTTCTTCCGGCGAAACATTGGAGCAGAATGGGACTCACCGATACGAATCAGTATCACTGGGGAAGTTACGCATTCGAATTTGAGAATATTAGAATATACTTCGGCGGCGACACGGGCTTTTCCAAACATTTCTCCGAAATCGGGAAACGTTTCCCTCAAGGATTTTCGGCGACTCTTCTTCCGATCGGAGCGTTCAAGCCGAGATGGTTTATGGAAGCCGCTCATATAGGACCGAAAGAAGCTCTGGAAGCGAGTGGAATTCTCCGTTCTTCTCTTCTTTTGCCGGTCCACTGGGGAACGTTCGCATTGGGAGACGATCTTCCCTCGGAAGCGCCTCTTTATCTGAAGAAACTTCATTCCGAAAAAAACGGAGCCGCTCCTCCGCTTAAGGTTTGGACGATGGGCGAGATCATCGATCTTTGAAGTAAAGAATTCTTTTTCTAAGGTTTTGTGGGAGTTCCCACGGAGAATCGTTTAGAAAATTCGTTGAAATAAAGAGGATACTGTGATAGGGAAATTTTCTCGATTCTTCCCACCGCCTCTCCACCTCCACCCAATCAGGGTGGGGCGCACGTTTTACAGAAGGATCGTCGGAGTTCCTACAAAATTCACTTTACTCTAAGTTTCGAAAGCCTCGTGTGGAACCATGATCTCAGGGCTAAAAGGAATTCTCAAAAAACTGGAAGTCGGTTTTGCGCATATCGAAACCGGCGGCGTAACCTACGAAGTTACGATTTCCTTTAAAACCTATCTCGAACTCAAAAGCCTTCCTTCCGCAAAAGACGTTCAACTTCATATCTTCCACGCGATGAACGAAAGAGGTCAGAGACTTTTCGGATTCTTAACCGAACAAGACAAAGAATTCTTCAAAGTAATCAAAGGCCTTCAAGGAATCGGAGAATTGACGGCGCTCAAAATTCTCTCCTTTTTTTCGGCTGAAGATTTATATAGAATCGCTCAAACCGGAGAAGCCAAAGAGCTCGAAAAAATTCCCAAAGTAAAAGGCAAAACGTCGGAAAAGATTTTCTTCGAGGTAAAACAGAATCTAAAAAAGTTGGAAATCTTTTTGTCGGGTTCCTCAAAAGAACTTTCGGTCGTTCTACCGACCTCTTCCCAAACTCCGGAAGAAGCGGCCTTTTCCAGAAAACGAGAAATCGCGATTCTCGGATTGGTTCAATTGGGTTTCGAGGAAAAAACGGCGAGCAAGGAAGTGGATAAGATTTTAAAAAATTCTCCCGAAACTGATCCGGGCGAGATCATTCGGGAAATTCTGAAAAGTTTGTAAGAGTTCCCGCAAAGTTCAGTGAACGAACGAGTTTTTGAAAACCAAGATTATCCGACGTGTTTACTTCGACTCGAATAGATTTCTTTCTTATCTAAGACCTTAAGGATCTTTTTATCCAACGTCCAAAGTCGTAGCTTCTTACTCTTCGCTTCGTTGATAAGGACCGAGTCAATCAATCCAATCCCTTTGTCGGTATGTTTATTCTCAAAGGAAAGTTTTCCCGCCGACAAAAAGCTGCCGTCCGAAGTTAAAGAATTTAGGTTTTCCCAATATTCTAAAATAAAAGAGACTTCGTGTTTATTCTTACATCCTTGAAGCAACTCTCCAAAAACGACTTCATGAACGATCACTTCCGATGATTCGAGTAAGTCTTTGAGTTCACTAAAATGAGGTTCATTGCCTCGGAAGAATTCAATCCAAACGGACGTATCTACAAAAATCATTGATTACGGTTCAGATTACGGACTGTTTCTGCGGAGAAGTTTTCTCGAAACGAAAGCGGGGATTTATTTAATTTGGTATTTAGATTTCTGATTTTGGCCTGTTTTAACCATTCCGTAAGCGCCTTCTGGAGAGAATCCGTTATGTTTTTTCCCCCGGAGTATTTTTGAATCTCGGCAACGAGATCATCCGGCAGTATCGCGGTCACTTTCATACGATACTATATACGATACAGATTCGTATTTTCAAGCGTTTAAGGAAGAATTTTCTAAATAATTTACCTCTGCTTTCACACTACCGAGTTCCCATAAATTTCCCCGATTCTCCCTTACAAGCGCGCCTCACCTTGTGGACGGAACTCCGCCCTCGGAACGTTTCCCCGATTTCGATCCCTTGAAATCATTCGAACTCAAAACTTCCCCACCGAATCGCCAATCCTCTGAATTTTTTACTGACACCAGAGTTCCTACCGAAAACATTATAAATTTAGAGTAAACTTTACCTCCTACTAAAAGCACTGAACTAAGTTCAATGAAGGTTAATTCATGAAAATTCACGAGTATCAGGCAAAAGAAATCCTGAGAAGGCACAAAGCCAACGTTCCATTTGGTGTCGTAATCGATAAGAAAGAAAACGCATCCAAAGCCCATGACGAAGTTACCTCCAAAACCGGCGGTTCTGTCGTAGTTGTAAAAGCGCAAATCCACGCCGGCGGGCGCGGAAAGGGTGGCGGCGTTAAAGTAACCAAAACCAAAGAAGATGCAATCGCAGCCGTAGACAAAATTCTCGGTATGCAACTCATCACTCCCCAAACCGGACCCGAAGGAAAGAAAGTCCTGAAAGTGTATCTGGAACAGGGAATCGATATCGCAAAGGAATATTATCTAAGTATCCTTCTGGATCGTTCCATTCGCAAGACCATCATCATGGCTTCCACGGAAGGCGGGATGGAAATCGAAGAAGTAGCGGAAACTCATCCTGAAAAGATTTTGAAAATCGCAATCGATCCGGGAATCGGACTCCAAGTAAACCAAGCAAGACAACTCGCCTTCGATCTCGGACTTCCCGCCGAATCACACAAGTCTTTCCAAAGTTTGGTGTTGGCGATTTATGAAGCGTATATCAAAGAAGACGCTTCCCTTTTGGAAATCAACCCTCTCATTCTTACCAAACAAAACGAAATCATCGCGGGAGATTGTAAGATCGACCTCGACGAAAACGCTCTCTACCGTCACGCGGACAACGCGGCTTTCAGAGATATCACCGAAGAGGATCCTCTCGAAGTTCAAGCTTCCGAGTTCAACCTCAACTACGTCAAGTTAGACGGTAACATCGGTTGTATGGTCAACGGAGCCGGTCTTGCGATGGCGACTATGGACATCGTAAAACTCGCCGGTGCCGAACCTGCAAACTTCCTCGACGTGGGAGGTGGAGCGAACAAAACCACCGTAACCAACGGATTCAAAATCATCCTCGGCGACCCGAACGTAAAAGGGATCTTCGTAAACATCTTCGGTGGAATCGTTCGTTGCGATATGGTTGCCGAAGGGATCATCGAAGCCGCTAAGGCAGTGGATCTAAAGGTTCCCCTCGTGGTTCGTCTCCAAGGAACGAACTCGGAATTAGGAAGAGAAGTCCTCAACAAAAGCGGACTGAAAATTACCGGAGTCGACGATCTCCGTGAAGCGGCAAGCACCATTGCCAAATTGATTCAATAAGAGAGAGCACACATGGCAGTATTAGTTGATGAAAATACAAAAGTCGTAGTTCAGGGAATCACCGGTAAGGAAGGTTCCTTTCACGCGACACAAATGCTCGCTTACGGCACAAAGGTTGTTGCCGGAGTGACTCCCGGAAAAGGCGGAAGCAAATGGGAAGATAAGGTTCCCGTATTCAACACGATCAAGGATTCCGTAAAGAACGAAGGCGCAAACGCAGCGGTTATTTTCGTTCCTCCCGCATTCGCGGCGGACGCGATCATCGAAGGGATTCTCGCGGAACTTCCGCTCGTGATTTGTATCACGGAAGGAATTCCTACGCACGATATGTTGAAAGTTTACAGCGTTCTTAGAAATTCCAAAACAAGACTCGTCGGTCCGAACTGCCCCGGAGTGATTACTCCTCGTGCAAAACAAAAACTCGGAATTATGCCCGGTTTTATCCACAGCCCAGGTTCGGTTGGAATCGTTTCCCGTTCCGGAACCTTAACTTACGAGTCCGTTGCTCAGATCACGAAACAAGGTCTGGGACAATCCACTTGTATCGGAATCGGCGGGGACCCTGTTCCAGGAATGAACCACACCGAAGCAATCAAATTGTTGAACGAAGACCCTGAAACCAAGGGAATCGTAATGATCGGTGAGATCGGCGGAACTTCCGAAGAAGAAGCCGCAGAATACATCAAGAATCACGTAAAAAAACCGGTGGTCGGTTTTATCGCTGGTCAAACCGCTCCTCCCGGCAAAAGAATGGGGCACGCGGGTGCGATCATCAGCGGTGGTTTAGGAACTGCAACCTCCAAAATGAAAGCGATGCAGGAAGCGGGCATTCAAGTTTGCCAATCGATCGCGGAAGTTGGAGAAAAAATGAAGAAGGCTCTGGGGTAACCAGGGTCTATTCTACAAGGGTCCAAAACGGAAGGAGCACGGAATGGAAAATAAGGTCAAAAATTCTCAAACAAGGATTCCGAAAGTTCGGGAAATTTCCCGGATACTTTTAGGAAGTTTCGTTCTTCTTCTGTCGACGACACTTTTTGCGGAAGGAACTCTTCTCAAACTCTCCACGGAAGAAACCGTAAAACGCGCTCTCGAAAGCAATTATAACTTACAGAATCTTCGTTACGAATTGGCGAAATCCGATACGAATTTTTTGAAAAACGATTCCAAGTATTCTTGGAGATTGGTAGCGGACGGAAGAGCGAGTCAGTCCATTCTTCCTTTTAACCAAGCGAACCTCCTCTCAGGGACGAAGATCTCCGACGATACCATCAAGGGCGGGATCGAAAAAACCCTACAAACGACCGGAACCTACTTCAAAGTGGAAGCCGGAACGAGAAGATTCGACTCGAACGCTTTTGAAAACGCGGCCACAACTCCGGCCGGATTCGCGGCGTTGGGAATTCCTCCTTTGTATACCGGTTTTGTTAGAGCGACCATCAGCCAGGACTTGCTCAAAAATTCTTTCGGTTATAAGGGAAGAAACGAAGTAAAAATTCTCGAGTCCCAAGCCGAGATCGCAAAAAACCAAGTCTCTCAACAAATCTCCGGTGTGATCGTGGATTCTCTCGTCGACTTCTGGGATTATTCCATCAAAACCCAAGCCGTTAAGACTTACAGACAACTCGTTGAGAATACGAAAAACATCCGCAATCTTACCGCTCGTAAACAAGGACTAGGACTTTCCGAAAGTTTCGAAGTCAATCAGTGGAACGCACTTCTCGCCCAAGCGGAAAACCAATTGGAAACCGCTCAGGTTCAAAAAGAAGAAGCGAAACGTAAACTCGTTCGTTCCTTGAAAATTCCGGACGGAACCACCCTTTCCGAAGAAACCAATCTTCTCGAAGAGCTGGCGGAAAAACCGGAATATACAAAAGATTTAGAATATGCTTATAAACACAGAGCGGACTTTTTAAACGCTCTGAAACAAAAAGAGATCGCGGAAGCCGCTTTGAAAAACGCGAACAACGATCGTCTTCCCACTCTGACTCTTTCCGGAACCGGAGCGAGTCAGGCTCAGAACATCGTTTCTCCTCAGGAGAACTATGTGGATTCCACCCACGGTATCACCACTGCAAAGTATAAGGAATGGACCGGACAAATGAACTTTGTCTATCCGATCGCGGACAAAGGAATTTATGCCGGAGTCAGAGACGCGAATATCGGAATGCGTCAGGCGACACTGAGAGAGGAAGAATTGAAGAACGAAGTGAGAGACGACGTAAAAACTCGGATCGAAGCTCTCGAAGCAAGTCACAGAATTTATAAAAACAACATCATCACCGAAAGAGAAAGTAACAACTACTACAACGGAGTTCTTCGTAGCTTCCGTCAAGGTAGAGCCGACGCGGTTTCCGTAAAGAACGCGTTAGACACATACGTTCAAGATCAGCTTAGATTGACTCAGGCGAAAGTGAACTTCAACATCGATCTTCTTCGTTATTATCTTGCGAAGAATTCCCTGCTCGAACGCTTTCAAGTGGAACGAGACAAACTTCTCCCGAACTTAGATTGATAGAAAGAGGCCGAGGTACGATTGAGAAAGAGTTTTTTTGTAGCCCTCGGCCTGTTCTTTGCCTCCATTCTTCTCGGTTTTCTCGTTTGGAAAATTCTCACCCGAAAAACCGATTCCGTTTATAAGAATTTTTCCAAAGGGAACTGGGACGACGTCGTTTTAGAGGTTCTTTCCAAAAAGGATCCGGACTTGGAGGATTATTCCTATGCTTCCATGTCTCTTGCGGAATACAACTCTCAGCTTCTGACCGTGGCCGCGGAAAAGAAGGAAAGAATCGTTCAAAAGTTCGCGGACAAATCGGGACTGAAATTTTCAAAACGCGAAGTCGGCGGAAGAACGATCTTCACCTTCGAAGACAGATTCTTTTCGTTTTTACCGGACGGTTCTTTTTTAAAAACAAGAGCCCTTTGTAAAAAACTCACTCTCGGCGCGGAATACGAAACACAGGACATTCTTTCCCGTTATCTTACGAAATTAATTTCTTCCAACCCTCTTCCGCTTTACAACGAATACAACCAAGCTCTTCTTAAATCCTTATCCGCGGGAAGCGCGAAGGAACTGGACGAAAGCGGAAGAACGAAACTGGCCCGTCTGCTCGAATACTTTTCGGGTAGAGAGGATTCTCCGTTTAGCGGCGGTAAGGCGGAGATCGAAGGAAAAAATCTGAACGTCAGAACGGGACCGGGAACCGAAAACCCGATCGCGTTTCAGTTTAAGGGCGGAGAAACCGTATTCATTCTCGATCGGGACTCTCGCACCGAAACCATCGCGGGCAAACGAGGAAACTGGAATCAGGTTTTGGATCTGAGAAACGGAAGCGTAGGTTGGATCTTTTCCGGGTTTCTAAAAAACGTGAGTTCGGATCTTTCGATCTCACAAAGTATGGAAGAATCCTTCCGCGCTTTGGACCGTTCTCCCGTTTGGGATTTCGAATCTTGGAAAGAATCTTCGCCGCCGAACGGATTCCAAGGTGAATATCATCCCACGGAAAAGATCGCTCTCGACGGCGACACGGGCATCGTTCTCCATTCTTCCAAAAATAAATACGATCTGGTTTGTCGTTCCGTTGAGGAACCGTTCCGCGATCTTGAATTCTATCTCACGTTCTTAGGCGGTGACGAAAGCCTTCCGGTTTTTACCTTGTTCGCCGGTTCGCCGGGCGACCTACAGAAGGCCTTCGAAATCGAAATGGATAAGGAAAGTATTTCCATCAACCGAAATCGATACATCACCGGAGACAACTTTTCGAAGAAGAGATTTCGTCTAAATATACAAAGCGGCGGTTCCGGTTTTCAGGGCGGTTTGATCGTTTCGGAAAAAAGGGTTCTTTCGGGTATCGATTCCCTCGAATCGATCGACGCGAGTTCCGGAATCCGTTGGAGACTTTGTCTTCCCATGGCGAGAGAAAACGGGGATTCGAGTTTGAGCGTTTTTCAATTCAAGTTCGTCCCGTAACAAGCGATAGTAAATTAGAATATTCTAATAGAGAGATTTCCATGCCGACATACGACTACAAATGTAAAGCCTGCGGACAAACGTTCGAGATATTTCATTCCATGAAAGACGACCCCGTTAAAGATTGTCATCTTTGCGGAAAACAAGGGGACGTGGAAAGAATGATTTCCAACGGTTCCGGAATCATTTTCAAAGGAACCGGTTTTTACGTGACCGATTATAAAAAGAGCGGTTCCGGTTCGGGAGAATCCGCGAAATCATCGGCTTCTTCGGATTGATTCGGTTTTAACCTTGGGAAGACTCGGAATTCTCGCGGGCGCGGGAGAACTACCTCATATCGGAATGAAAGAGGCTCTCGCGGCGGGCGAAGATCCGATCTTTCTTTCCATCATCGAATCCGATTTCCAACCCGGAAATTACGGAGATCGAAATCTTCCGATCCATATTGTCAAGATCGGAACGCTTATGAAGTTGTGCAAACAACACGGCATCGATCGTCTTCTCCTTCTCGGGAAGGTCAAAAAGGAAATCATATTCAAAAATCTTAAATTCGATCTCAAGGCGATCAGTCTTTTGGCGAGAATGATCAACAAACACGATTACTCGATTTTCAAAACGGTTTCCGAAGAGTTCGCCAAAGAAAAGATCACGATCATTTCCCAAAAGACGTATTTAAAATCCCTATTTCTTCCCGAAGGAAGATACACGAAAAAATCCCTCACCAAAAAGGAACTCGAAGACGTCGCGTTCGGTATGGAATACGCGGAGAAAATGGCCGGACTCGATATCGGTCAGACCGTCGTCGTTCTCGACAAATCCGTTCTCGCCGTGGAAGCCGTGGAAGGAACCGATCTCGCGATCAAACGAGGCGGTTCTTACGCGAAAAAAGGGAAGGCGGTCGTGTGTAAAAGTTCCAAACCGGGTCAGGATCATCGTTTCGATCTTCCCACCGTCGGCGAGGAAACCCTAAAGACGATGTATGAAAACAACTGCGGAACCTTGGCGCTTCGTACAGGCGAAACGATCATCGTACATCCAAAAGAATTTATTAACCTTGCAGAAAAATTAAAAATTCACATCTTGAGTATCGGCAGTGGCAACCTTACGAAAATCAACTCTACAACCCAAAAAATCCGGTAGTCAAGCCGCGTCCAAACGTTCGGTCTCCGCGCAGGTCAAGAAGGAGGATCCGAAAATTCTCATGTTGGCGGGCGAACATTCGGGGGATCTTTTGGGCGGAGAACTCATCCGAGAACTCAAGAAAAACTTTCCCGATCTCGAAACGTTCGGCGTCGGCGGGGAAAGAATGATCGAAGAAGGTTTTACTTCGATCGAATCCATGGAAGAACTTTCCATCATCGGATTTTCAGCGATTCTTTTTAAATACAGATTCTTAAAGGCTTTGATCGGAAGACTTCTCGACGTCGCCATCGAAAAGAATTGTACGCACGCGATTCTCATCGACTATCCCGGTTTTAATCTTCGTCTCGCCAAAGAATTGAAGAAGCTCGGAATCACGGTTATCTTTTACGTTTCTCCGCAACTCTGGGCTTGGAAGTTCAATCGAATCTTTACGATCCGGGAAAATATAGATCTGATGCTCGTTCTGTTTCCGTTCGAGAAGGAAATTTACGATCAATACGGTGTTCCTTGCGAATTCGTAGGTCATCCTCTTGCGGTTCGGCTTCGCGAAAAAATAAGAAAGGAAGCGGCCGTTCCCGATCCGGAGGACAAAACCCATTTTCATTCCGTCATTACTTTGATGCCCGGTTCCAGAAGTGGGGAAATCAGAAGAATCCTAAACGATCTTTTGGAAACCGCGGGGCAACTTTCCGATCACTATGAAACCGAAAAGAAAAAGGTTCGTTTTCTTTTACCGAACATCAACCAAAAGGAAGAGGTTTATATTCTCGAACAGATCGAACTTGCTAAAACGAAATACGCAAACCTGAAAATCGAATATCTTTTCGACCGTTCTCTTCGCGCCATCGAAGCCTCGGATCTCGTCCTAGTAACTTCCGGAACCGCAACCCTCGAAGTAGCCTACTTCGAAAAACCGATGATCATACTTTACAAAGTTAGCATGTTCACGTATGTGATCGGTTCGCTTTTTATCCGCACGCCTCATATCGGTCTTGTGAACATTCTTTCCGGTAAGGAAATCTGCAGAGAACTCGTTCAAGCGGAATGTACCCCTCATCATATCGTGGAAGAATCGATCGCACTTTTGGAAAACAAAAAATACAGAGCAAAAACGATCGAAGATATCCGCAAAGTAAAGGACGCTTTGGGAAACGAAAATTCCTCCCGTCACGCTTCGAGAGAAATCACAAAACTCATCAAGGGAATCTACAAAAGAACCGGTGCGACCGCCAACGTTGAAAAAATCGGAGAACCGATTTAAGAAGGTTCGGCCGTTTCTCCGGTCGTTTTTACTGAAAGAGTTCGCAACCTTGTAGACAACTCTTCTTCGTGTCGTTGCAGAACATTACGGTCGATGCGAGCATAATCGTTGTGAACGTCTTGGCGGAAGAACGAGTTTCATGAATGCCAATTTTTTCGAAATCGGCTTCGTGAAAACCAATTATTGAAGAAACGCGTATAACGTTTAACGCGAACCGTTATCCGAAGAAAGTCTTTTTAATACGACGAGATCGTCTCCCCAAAGTCCCTGCCAAGTGTTCGACTTCAGTTCACGAAATAAAAAATAACCGCTCGGAGTTTCTTCCCCTCTTCTTCTAAGTTGAAGACCTTCTCCGTCCTCCATCAGATACAACTTGGTTTCGTTGTTTTCCTCCAGAAGGATCGCCTCTTTTTCGCTGATAAACCGGATCTGCATCGCGGGCACGATCGGAGAAACCCTCCAGGTTCCGATCAGATCGATTCTCGTTTCCGCGCCTTTTCCGATTGGAATATCAGATTTTCTGAATATATAAAGATAAATTCCGAAAGTGAGAAGGATCGTCAGAAGAACTCCTGCGACGACTAAGATTATCTGTCTCCTGTTGATTCCAGTTTGCATTCTCCGGATTCCTCCCTGAATTTTCTTCCGATAAAAGCGTCGTTCAACTTTCCGTTCGCGCTGATCCGAATCCGATTCGGTTCCACCGCGCCGTAGCCGGTAAGATCGGCGGTCTCGTTTTTCCAAAAGATATTTCTGTAATAGGATAAGGTGGGGAGAATATTCTGTTCGTAACCGAAGTCGAACGGTTCTCTCAGATTCAAAGGAAGAGATCGTTTATCCTGAAAACGGGAACGATTGAAACTCACGTTATGCAAAACGTTTAAGGAATTGTGAAGCGCCAAAAAATCGTCCCCGAACAAACGAATCGTAGTATCCGAAGTGATCGTTTCCGGCACGAGCAAGGCTCCGCAAAAGCCGTTCACCGTTTCTTCCCAAGGCATTTCCGTAACCTTCAGTCTCAGATCCATATACGGATTGTCCTGACCGAACGTAAAATTCGCGAACGCTTCTACGAATTGATTCTCGCCTTGATAACCTTTCAGATCCAATCTTGAAAAGAATGGAACCACTTTTCCGTCCAAGGTCGCTCTTCCGAGATCCTTATCCTTGAATCGAAACGACTTCAACTTCCAGTGAACGGTAAAGGTAAGATACTCTATTAGATATTTGTAAAATGGAGTTCTGGTCCAACGGATTTCGGGAACCAATTTTTCCTGACGGGTTTTGATATCGGTGCGAATCCAATTCTTCCAAGAATGATAAACCGGAAGAAAGTCCTTTACGGAAATACGATCGAGTTCCAGATCCCATTTCCAATCGTTGTATAAGGGATAATAATTGGTTCCGTTTCCACGGACGGATTTTTTCCAACCGGTTTTGCCGGTGATCTTGGTCGAAATCGGTTCCTGAAAAAGATCTCCTTTCGCGTTAAACTCCACTGTATTTCCGGGAAGAACGTTTAAATTCGCCTGATCCAAACGAACGTCGAAAAAAGGATCTTTCCAGTGAAATCCCAAAAGACTGAGCGAAACGTTGCTTTTGATCCAATCGCCGTAGTTTCCCGATTCGTCCCATTTCCCTTTTAGGTTTAATTGACCTTCGAGAATTTCGAGATCTCCCGGAAGTTGAAAAACGGATTTTAATTCCTGAATATTCTTCCAGTCCGCGAAAATTTCCCAGCTCGCGAGTTTTTTCGGATTCGCCGAATACGTTAGACGAAACAGATTCTCCTCTTTGGTAAAAGTATGAATTTGTTTTTCGCCCGTTTCGTCGAGTTTCAGATCCATCTCGTGAACGAGATCCGCGTCCTTCAAATCGGGAATTTTTAAACCCAAGGGAAGATCCTGAAGAATCTTACCCGAAACGTTCGTGAACTCGTTTTTTCCTTTTACGGAAACGTTTTTGCCGTTCAAAAAAATCTCGTATTCTCCGGAGATTTTTCCGGAACTTAAGGCCATCTTTCCGAAGAGGGAATAAATTCCGCGGATCTTCTCCGCTTTTACATTCTGAAAACGGAATTTACTTTTCGATTCTTCCGAGCCGAACTTGGTTTCGAAAGTTCCTTGGATAAATCTGGAATACGGCAAAGGAAAAAGAGAATCACTCACGGCGACGGTGACACCTTCGGGACGTTTGGTGATAACGATATCGATTCCTTTGAGGGCGTTCAAGACTTCTTCGCCGCCTTTGGAAATCGTGATGGTGGTGTTCATCAAACGGATCTCGGGAATGTTGATCTTTTGGACGTAGTCGATCAATTCTTCCGAAATCTGATCCTGAAGATCGATGTTGATCGAAGAATCCTTCACGACGATCCCGCGGATATACGGTTGTCCCTTCCACAAACCTCCGAGTCGAAACTGGATCTTATTGGTTCTAAAAAGAATATGATTGAGCGCAAAATCCTCTTCGGAAGAAATCCGAAAGTCTTCGAACACGACCGCGTTTGGAAAATCGTATTCCACGACTCCGAGCGTGACAGCGCGTCCGAGTTCTTTGTTGATGAAGTTTCTGGAAAGTTCCTTCAGGCCGCGCAGATCCAAAAGATAATTCCGCACGTAATAACTTACGGATTCGACTACGATCGCGTGTACGGAAACCACGATCACAAACGAAACGAGAATGATTTTCGTTCTTCTGTTTTCCTTTAAAAAAAGAAAGAAGGATCCGAGGAAACGGAGAATATCAACGGGGGCAAAGGTTTGAAACCTTTGCCGAACCTTTTGAAATAGACTGAATTTGAGATTGGGGCGAGTTATCTTGGAAGAACCTGAGAAAGTTGTTCCTGGATTTCCTTCAGAACCGGGCTCTCCGGAAATTTCTGAAGTCCCTCTTCCAGAACCATCTGACATCTTTTGAATTCCTTGATCCGCATAAAGCTATTGGCTACGGTTTCGTAAAAGAGAATGTCTTTTTCAAAATCCTTTTCTCTGGACGCGCGTCCTAAAATGCCGAGTGCGAGTCCGTATTTTTCCTCTTGATAGAGGGCTTTTGCGTACATCTTTTTACGAGTTGTGGACTCGTAGTTTTTGTCCACGGACTCCGATTTTCTAAAATGAACGATTGCGTTTTCGGTGTCGTTGATTCCCAGATAAGCGGTTCCGAGGTAATGGTCTAAGTGTTCGAGACCTTTTCCTTCTTTAGAACTTTGGATTTGCTTTAAAACGATGGAAGCTTCCTTGTAGGATTCGATTTGAAGCAAAAGTTTTGCTTTTTCCATGAGTAGGGACGAACGTTTTTTTTCGTCCAAATTGGAAACGGAAAGTTGAGAATCGATTCCTTGAATCTTGGAGCGGACTGCGGATTCTTGGGAAAGACCCGAGTCTACGGATTTCTGACCGCTTGCACAGGCGGAAAGAGCAAGGAGTATCACCAGAGTAAATATATTTTTGTAAAAAGTCATGTCTACGATCCTGTTTTCAATTTTTCAAGCTCGGCGAAGAAGTCATCTGTCTCCTGTTGTCGAACCTCATCATTGGAAACCCAGTCCATAGTCTCCGAATCGATTTCCGTAAGGAACCGGGAGGCCTGGGTAGCCATTTGCTCCCCAAATTTGCGTCGATTTGCGGCCCCTGTCAAGCATAAATGCTTCTTAGCCCGGGTCATGGCCACATACAACAAACGCCTTTCCTCGTCCACGGAAGATTCTTCCGTAAGCACCCTGGAGTTGGGGAGAATCCCCTCTTCCATTCCCGCGACATAAACCGAATCGAATTCCAATCCCTTCGATTGATGAATCGTGAGAAGTTGGACCCGATTGTCTTCCTTATCCTCTTCGGAAGGAGTTTCGTCCTCCATGAGCAAATTCAGACGATTGATAAAATCGAATAACGTCGGTTTTTCGGGAGAATCGTGATTCTCCTCAAAGTAAGACATCATGTTTACGAGTTCGGAAAGATTGAACGAACGCGCCTTGGCGACCTTCTCGTCTTTTTCCTCGAGAAGGATTTCTTTTTCGATTCCGACCTCTTGGATGAATTCTCGGAACGCAAAATACATCTTAGGCGCGGTGGAGAATTTCTTTTTGGTCCGTTCGATCAGGTTTACGAAATTGTAAATCTCGGATTGAATCTTCTTTTGAAGACTCGGTATAAAATCCGGAGATTCGCAGACTCGAAAAAGAATCTCGTATAAGGATTCTCCCATGTGCGCGGCCTTTTCGTGGATGAGAGAAATGCTTCCCGGTCCGATTCCGCGTTTCGGATAATTCAAAATTCTTAATAAAGACGCGTCGTCTCTCGTGTTCGCGATCAATCGGATATACGAGATCATATCCCGGACTTCCTTTCGATCGAAGAAGTTGTAACCGCCCACGAGTTTATAAGGAATGGATCTGCTTCTCAGTTCCTCTTCGAAGGGACGCGTTTGAAAATTGGTTCTGAAAAGAATCGCGATCTGACTTCCGACTCTCGCGTCTTTGATCATTTCTTCCCGGATACAATCCACGACGTAAGCGGCTTCGTCCTTCTCGTCCATTCTTTCTATATAACGGATTTTTCTTCCTCCGGGAATGGAAGAGAATAGTTCCTTCGATCTTCTCGAAAGATTGTTTTTGATAAGCGAATTGGCGCCTTGAATGATTACCTGGGTCGATCTGTAGTTCTCCAAAAGACGCACAACGTTGGCCTCGGGAAAATCGTTTTCGAATCCGAGAATCAAACTTAGATCCGATCCCCGGAACGCGTAGATGGATTGGTCGTCGTCTCCGACCACGCAGAGATTTCGATTCTCCCCCATGAGAGATCTTAAAAAAACGTATTGAGTTTGGTTCGTATCTTGAAACTCGTCTACCATGAAGTATTGAAATTTCTTGTGATATTCTTCCCTGACTTCCGGAAACTCTTTGAGCAAAACTCCGGGTAGAAGAATGAGATCGTCGAAGTCGAGCGAGTTCTGTTCTTTCAAAGAATTTTGATAACTGTCGAAGATGAGGTTTGCGATCTGATCCGATTCGACAAGAGAAGAATCCAAATATTCCCGATACGAAGGTCCGGAGTTTTTGATCCTGGAAATTTTTCCGAGCACCTCGGAGACTTTCGCTTTCTTGAGTTCTACTTTATTAGCAATCAATAATGTAGTTACGAATCCTTCCTGATCGTTCTGATTTAAAAGAAGAAACGGATGTTTGTATCCCAAAAGTCCGATATGTTTTTTGAGAATGTTGAGTCCGAGAGAATGAAACGTGGAAAGTACGATTCCTTTGAGCTTTTGTCTCGGAATCATTTTGCGGACCCGCTCTTCCATTTCCCGCGCGCTTTTGTTCGTAAAGGAAAGCGCCACGATTTTTCCCGCGGGAACTCCCGCGTTTTCGATCAAATGCGCGATTCGATTCGAGATCACGCGCGTTTTTCCGGAACCGGCTCCGGCAAATATGAGAATCGGTCCGTCTACGTGGCGAACCGCCTTTTCCTGTTCAGGATTGAGCTTCATGGGACATGTGACATAATTAGAGTGGGAAAGATTCTGTCAATCCTGTACGCCCCGAATTCCCAAACTCGTGCAAACTATTTTTGAATCGGTTGAGTTCCCACAGATCGAGCGACGTAGAGCGAGTGAGATGGCCAACGAATAGCGGACGCTCGTTCCAGTGGCCCTCAACTCAGAGGGGAAATAGCGATCCGCAGTGATCCAGGCAACTTGCAGGAGTTCCCACATTTTGGATTCCTAAAAAACGTCATTCTTCCCGAGGTTCCAATTCTCTCTTGGAGAAAAAAACCTGTTTCGAAACAATGGAGAGGAGAATGAAACCCTTTAACCCGGAAGAATACGATCCTCTCTCGAATCTTTGGTCCAAAAGCGATCGCAAAGATATGATCCAAACGCCGATTTTCAAACTCGTTTCTTGGCATACGACTTCGCCCGACAAAAAAGTTTCCAAGGATTTTTTTCACTTAGAATCCCTGGACTGGGTCAACGTGATCGCGCTCACACCGGAAAATAAAATTCTTCTCATCGATCAATACAGACACGGAATTCACCGTTTTAGTCTGGAAATTCCCGGCGGCATCGCGGAGAAAAAAACCCTTCTCGAATCCGCCCAAGCCGAACTCGTCGAAGAGACGGGTTACGTGTCGGAAGAATGGGAATACTTAGGAAAGGTCACGGGCAATCCCGCGATCCTGAACAACTGGTGTCATACCTTCGTTGCGAAAAACGTTCGTAAGCTTCACGATCAAGATCTGGACGACAGCGAACAAATCGAAATTTTTGAAACTCCCCTTCGGAACGTTCCGAAACTGATCGAAGACAATATTCTCCACCACGGGATGATGGTCGCAGCTCTCGGAATGTATTTTATCAAAAACCCAATTCAGAATTAGAATGACTCAAACCAATACAAAACACGATCCCTTTCAAGCCTTACGAGTCGCGGACTACCGTTCCTTTTTGTTCGGTAAGTTTATGGTGACTCTTTCCATCAGCATCCAAACCACCGTAGTCGGTTGGCAAATGTATCATCTCACGGGAAGCAATTTACACGTGGGTTTTATCGGACTCGCGGAAGCGATTCCTTCCATAGCGATGGCATTGTTCTCCGGTTTGATCATCGATTCTTTTCCGAGAAAAAAAATCGTAACCTCGGCCCTCGGTCTTTTGTCGATCTGCTCTTTACTTCTTCTTGTATTAGTAGTTCCTAATATGAGTTGGATCCTCGCGGACTTCGGAGTGTATCCGATCTACGGCGTGATCTTTCTTTCGGGAATCGCGAGAGGATTTTTAAATCCCGCGACCGCGGCGTTTCAAACGCAACTCGTGGATAAGGAAACGTTTCCGAACGCCGCGACTTGGAGCGGAATCGCTTGGCAGACTTCTTTGGTTCTCGGTCCTCTGACGGGAGGTTTGCTCATCGTAGCCGGTCTTTACTTCGCGTATTCCGTGGATCTTCTTTTGATGACCTTCGGATTGTCGATGATGCTTCTCGTAAAAGGAAAACCCGTTCCGGAAAAACCGGAAACGAGCGAAACGATCTGGGAAAGTTTAAGCGGGGGTTGGAAATTCGTTTCCACACATCAGATCATTCTCGGCGCGATTTCACTCGACTTGTTCGCGGTTCTTTTCGGAGGAGCGGTCGCTCTTCTTCCTTCTTTTACCGAAAAGATTTTAGGACAAAGCCCCGAGATTTTCGGAATTCTCCGTTCGGCTCAAGGAGTCGGCGCGGTTCTTTGCGCGTTCTTTATCGCCGCAAGACCTCCTAAAAAACATTCGGGATGGATTCTTCTTTCCTGCGTTTTCGGTTTCGGAATCTGTATCATACTTTTCGGACTTTCGGAAGATTATAGAATTTCCTTTCTTTGTCTCGCGGCCGCGGGAGCCTTCGACATGGTCAGCGTCGTGATCCGTCATACGATCGTTCAGATGCATACGCCCGATCACATGAGAGGAAGGGTTTCCGCCGTGAATCATATCTTCATCGGTTCGTCGAACGAGATCGGAGAATTCGAATCCGGCGTAACCGCGGAATGGCTCGGAATCCGAAGATCCATCGTCGCAGGCGGGGCCTTGACCCTTTTGACCGTCGCCTTTGTGGGCGCGATCGCTCCCCGTCTCCGTAAAATGGAATTGAAAGATATTCTATAATCATTGTATTCTAATTTTCAAATATAGGTAGAATCGATCCATGGATGCTCCCAACGTACTTACGCAAACAGAAGCCTTAGAAAGAGCCGGCCTTGTCAATCAGGTCAGCTACGAAATCCGTCTGGATCTGAACGCCGGATCGTCCACGTATCAGGGAGAAACCAAAATTCTTTTCTTTTATACGGGAAAAGGAAAGGGAAAACTCAAGGTGGACTTCGTGACGAAAAAGATCGAAGTGTTTTTGTTAAACGGAAAAGAATTCGGAGGTTATACAAAAACCGATTCCACCTTGGACGTCCCCGGCGATTCGCTCCATCCGGGGAAGAATGAAATCAAAATCAAATACGTAAACGATTACAATCACAGCGGTTCTGGATTTCATCAGTTCAAGGATCCGTCCGACAACTCGGAATATCTTCACACCGACTTCGAACCGTTCGAAGCGCACAGAATGTTTCCCTGTTTCGATCAGCCCGACCTCAAGGCCACATACGAACTTTCACTCGTCGGTCCGAAAGAATGGAAATACGTTCACAACACACTTCCCGCAAAAGAGGAAATCAAAAAGGAAAAAGTGGAAATCCGTTTTCAAAAGACGGCATTATTCTCCACGTATTTGTTCGCGCTCATCGCGGGGCCTTACGAGGTTTGGGAAGATAAATACAAAAACATTCCTTTGAGAATTCTTTGTAGAAAATCCCTCGCCAAGTATTTGGACGCGGAGAACATCTTTGCGATCACGAAAGAATCGTTTTCGTTTTTGGAATCCTATTTCGATCTTCCGTATCCGTACGGAAAATACGATCAGATCTTCGTTCCCGAGTTCAACATGGGAGCGATGGAAAACGTGGGCGCGGTCACGTTTTCGGAACATTATATTTTCAGAAGTCCTAGAATTTATTCCGAATATCTCGGAAGAGCCAATACGATCTATCACGAGATGGTTCACATGTGGTTCGGAAATCTAGTCACGATGAAATGGTGGAACGATCTTTGGTTGAACGAAAGTTTCGCCGATTATCTTTCCTATTACGCGATGTCTCACGGAAAATTATTTCCGGACGCGCTCGAACATTTTTACGTAAGGGAAGAATGGGCTTATCGGGAGGATCAGCTTTCCACGACTCATCCGATCGCCGGAAGCGCGGAAAACACGTTAGACGCCATCAGCAACTTCGACGGAATTTCCTATTCCAAAGGAGCTTCCGTTCTGCGTCAGCTGATGTATTACATCGGAGAAGACGCGTTTCGCAAAGCGATGCGGAAATACTTTCAAAAATTCGCGAATTCGAATACGGTTCAAACCGACTTTTTGGATACGATGTCCGAAACCTCCGGAATCGACATCCGTGGCTGGAGCAAAGAATGGTTGGATACGACCGGAGTAAACACTCTTCTTCCCGAATGGAAAGAGGATCATCTGTTAATCCGACAACTCCCATCCGAAAAAAACGGGCTATATAGAACGCACGCGCTCGAGGTCACGATCTTCTCTCTCCGAGGAGAATCGTTCGAAGTCGCATGGAAGGACCGAGTCGTCGTAAAGGGAACGGAAACCATTCTCCCCTACAAACACAAACCGGGTTCTTCGGAAATCGTGGTCTTGAACACGAACGACTACGCGTACGCCAAAACGTATCTTCCGAAGGACGGAATCGCTCTTTTAAAGACTTCGCTTAACAAATTGAAGGACCGATTCGCCAGAAGAATTCTCTGGGGATCGCTGTGGCAGATGACGCGAGACGCGGAAATCTCGCCCAAGGATTTTCTCGAACTCGTATTCTCCCAGGGAATTTACGAAGAAGACCTTGCGGTTCGAAGCAGCCATATTCTCACCAAGGCTTCCTCCATCGCCGCGAGTTATTTAAAAAAGGAACACAGGGAAGAATGGTCCACGAAGTTAAACGAGCTGGCCAAAAAAGGTCTGAACGATCCTTCGACGAAAGAAGAGGAAAAGATCGTATGGTATCGAATGCTCGAAGGAACCTCGAGAACACCGAGCCAGCTTTCGTATCTCAAGGATCTTCTCGACGCAAAAACTACGATCCCCGGAATCAAGATCGATCAGGAAAGAAGATGGAGCATTCTAACGAGACTTTCCGCGTTCGGAAATAAGGACGCGTTAGCTCTCATTGCACAAGAGGAAGCGAAGGACACTTCCGATCTCGGGGCCAAAAAAGCGTACGGCGCCAGAGTGGCTTATCCCGATGCGAAATCGAAGGCAGCCGCTTGGAAAGAATTCACCGATCCAAAAACGAAACATTCCACGGACACGCTTCGTTACGGGATGAGAGGATTTTATTGGGATCATCAGGAAGAAATGTTAAAATCGTACGAAGACTTATATTTCCAATCCGTGATCGGAATTTACAAGGATCGGGATTCTCACTTTTCGTCGGCGTTTGGAAATATCTTATTTCCGGGTGTGGAGCCGAACCAGGCGCTCGTGGATAAAACGAACCGGTTCTTAAAGGAACAAAAGGAAATTCCGGCTCTTCTCAAAAAAGATCTGAAACAACACCGAGACGATCTGGAAAGAACGGTGAAAATTCTTTCCAAACAGTAGTCGATAACCCGCGTTTGTCGGAGTTCCGGCGAACACTCGCGAAGGAATTACGGTTGATAAAGGCGGTTTTACTGATACCATCGGCTTTTCCCCGTAATTCCGCCAAAGTAAGCAACGAGGAAAAACAATGACGAACAAAGAAAAAGCGATTTCATTTTTGCAGATGGCCGGTTCCGGAAACGTTCGCGCTGCCTACGACCAGTTCATCGCGGAAAATTTCGTCCATCATAATCAATACTTCAAAGGAGATCGAAACTCACTTTTGGTCGCGATGGAAGAAGCCCACAAAGCCAGTCCGAACAAACAAATCGAAATCAAACAAAGTTTCGAAGACGGAAACACCGTGATCACACATTCTCTTGTGGTGCGTCAAAATTCGGAAGAACCGAACATCGCGGTCGTTCATATCTTTCGATTCGAAAAAGGAAAGGTCGCGGAGCTTTGGGACTTGGGTCAACTTCTTGCAAAGGACTCTCCGAACGAAAACGGAGCTTTTTAAAATTCCATAAACCTTTTTTCGGGGCGTGCCTCCGCGAAAATTTCATCGCGTTCCTGCGCGGAGTCGCGCTCTCGACTTCGGTCAACAAATTGAATTTTATTCTTTTTGAATATTCTTTTTTTAGAATCCAATTTGTCGACCCCGTCTCGATCGCTCACGCTTTGACTGCGTCGCCGACTCCGTAGTGTTTCTTTTTCCAATCTTCGAGTCTCCAATCCATGATCTTAAACCAAAGAGGAGGAAAAAGAGCGATCAAAACCATCACTTCGTAACCGTACGGAAGTTGGGGACTTTCCTCGAAATGTCTCAAAGCCGAATAACGTCTACCCGCGTTCGCGTGGTGATCGGAATGTCTTTGCAGATGAAACAAAAACGCGTTGCTCATCGCGAAATTCTGATTCCAAGAATGGATCGGAAGCACCTTTTCGAATTTGCCCGGAGCGATCTCCTTTCTTTGCAGACCGTAGTGTTCGATGTAATTTACGAGTTCCAAAAGGGAAAACGCGATAAAACTCTGAACGAAAAAGAACGCGGGAACTTCCCAAGAAAAACGTCCCGTATAAAACGTCAGAGCCCCGGTCACGACGGCGATAAACAGAATCGGAACGACCGTGGAAGAAATCATCTCGTTCTCCCAGTACCAAGCGGACTTCCCCGTTTTGGAAAGGCGTTTCGCCTCCAACTTCCAAGCGGAAAAATAAGAACCGAAAACCGTTCTCGGATAAAATTTATAAAACGATTCTCCCTTACGCGAAGAAGCCGGATCTTCGAAAGTGGAAACGTTCACGTGATGCCCTCGGTTGTGTTCGATGAAGAAGTGCATATAACAAACCGTCATCAGAATGAACTTGGAATACCATTGTTCTATCTTCTTGCTTTTATGACCCAACTCGTGCGCGACCGTGATTCCGATTCCGCCCGTGTTGATACCGATCGCAAGAACGAAACCCCACCATTCCAAGCTCGAAAGGGTTTTGGTTTGCACTTCGTATAAGGCCCAAAGAACGAGTCCCATCTGAATCCAGGCCCAAACATATGTTAAAAATCTAAAGTAGAATTCGTTCTGCAAAGCGGGAACGTCCTCTTCGTTCGGATTGGAAGGATCGGCGCCGACCACCACGTCCAAGATCGGCAAAAAACCGAAAACGATCGCGAAGGTCAAAAAATTATACGCTCCTCCTAAAAAATAACCGAGCACCGCAAACGCGGGCACCAAAAAACAAACGATAAACGAATAACGTTTTAAGTTGGTCATGATACTATTCTCTCCGTCTTTTTTTGAATCGGGAAAAGATTCTAAGGAGAATCGTTCCCCGCTTTTTTAGGTTCCAATAATAAACCGAACGAAATCAAAGGAGCGAAACCTCTTACAAGAGCGAATGTCTTTTCGAAGTCCGCGGTTTCCCGATCGAGCATTCTTTGAAAGACCGTGCCGATCAAAACGCTGAAAAAAAGTTTTTCCATCTCCTCATTTTTTAACGCGAGATGACTTTCGATCGCGTCTCGAAAAACGAGGGAACATTCTTTCAAAATTGCGCGGGCCGGTTCGGACTCGTCCAAACGATACAGATCGGAAGCGATCAGAATCAATTTCTGAAAATGCCCTTCTCTTTCTCGGACGAATTCGAAAAGAAGTTCCAGCCTTTCCCGAAAACCGAGCTGCTTACTGGAACCTCTCACTTCTTCAAGTTGCGCCGCGTCTTCTCGAACGACCCATCTCGCCATTTCCTCGAACAAAACTTCCTTTGTCGGAAAATAATGATACAAGGACCCCGTGGAAACCCGAAGTTCTTTGGAAATTTCCCGCATCGTCACCGTTGCGTATCCTTTTTTGGCGAATAAATCCAAACAACGTTTCAGAATCGAAATCCGATACAGCTCGTGATCCACAACCTTTGGCAAAGAAATTCTCCTTAATTTCGAACAACCGTTTTTATAGAACACCCGTTATTATATAAAAAATCAAATCGAAAGCAAGAAAAAAATCTGAGAACGCTTCCCTTAAATCCAATTTTCGAAGTAAAAAGTCGGAATTCCCAGCAATTTATGACAATCTTACAGGTTTTAGGCTTCCAAAGGATTGAGAGGATCGAGGAAGAAGGGCGGAAAAGGGCTGCATAGATTCTTCCGTTGAAAGAAGAATGTGCCGTTAAAACTTGGACGGAAAGAAGCGAAACACTTAAGCGATAGAAAGAGTCAAAATGAAAACCTACGTGCGATACGAACAATTTCAAATTCCGACCAAGGATCCAAAGAATGAAAGAACAGAATCTGGGACTTTACGAAACTCTTTCCAAAATCAAACCTCTTAAATCTTACACCGCAAAAATTCTTCTCATCGCATTTTTGGGAACCCACGTCCCCTTGATTACGCTCTTGGTTTATTACGTAGTGAACACAGGATACGACGTCAAAACGATCATTCAAACGCTTCTTGTCGCGCTTTTGGCCACGTTAGGCGGAACAGGCGTGACCTTGTTCGCTCTCCACAGATTGCTCACTCCGATCACTCTTACGTCGCAGTCGCTCAAAAAATATCTGAACGAAAAGGTGCTTCCAAATCTTCCCACGGATTATACAGACGAAGCCGGAACTCTGATGGCGGGAACCGCTCTTACGGTTCGCAAACTCGACGACGTCATCAATTATCTTTCCAATTACGACGCGCTCACAAGTCTTCCGAATCGCGACTCGTTCGTGGAAAGAATTTATTCCGAAATCAAAAAATCGTCCGAAGATTCCTCGAACCTCGCCGTGGTTTCCTTCGGTATTCAAAAATGGAAAGAGATCAAAAACACATTCGGAAATCATTCCTCGGATTTATTTTTGAGATTCATCGGCAAACGCCTTGCCGATTTGGGAAATAACTTCTTAATCTTGAGCCGTAGCGGCGAGGGAGAATTCTCCCTTCTCTACCGCACGAATCAAAACGCGATCCTCGAAGCGGAAACGAAGGTCACCGGAATTTTATCCGGATTCAAGGAAACGCTTCCGATCGCGGGCGAGGAAATTTACGTAAAGTTAAACGCGGGAATTTCATTCTTTCCCAAGGACGGAAATTCTTCCGAACAACTTCTTTGGAAAGCCGAGGCCGCGCTTCAAGGAAGTATCGCTCTCGGAAACGACTACGGTTTTTTCACTCCCGAACAAAACGATAAACTGAAAGAGAAACTCACATTCGAAAAAGAATTGAGAGACGCTGTCGCCAAAAACGAGTTCACCGTTTTGTATCAACCGAAGGTGGATCTTCAATCCGGTCATTTGATCGGGACCGAAGCCTTGGTTCGTTGGAATCATCCGAGTCTCGGAGTCGTCTCCCCTCTTCAATTCATTCCTCTTGCGGAAGAAACGGGCCTCATCATTGAACTCGGCGAATTGGTTTTGAGAAGAGCCTGCATCGATCTACAGAACTGGAAGAAACAGGGAAATCCCGGGTTTCGAGTTTCGGTCAATCTTTCTCCGGTCCAATTCCGCAAGAAATTTCTTACGGAAACGATTTTGAATATTCTGAAAGAAACGAACACTTCCCCCGAAGAATTGGAATTGGAGATCACGGAAAGCGCTCTTGCGGGAGATCCGGTTTCTACATTAGAAGTTTTGAATTCTCTTCATAAGGCGGGAATCACTCTTTCTCTGGACGATTTCGGAACCGGTTTTTCGTCTTTGAGTTTTTTAAGTCAATATCCTTTGCATACCTTAAAGATCGATCAATCCTTCGTCAAAGGTCTGAGCGTGGATTCCACGAACGAATCGATCATCAAAACCATTCTCGCGTTGGCGGAAAGTCTGAACTTAAACACCATCGCAGAGGGAATCGAATCGGAGGACCAAAGAGAACTTTTGAAAGCGCAAGGTTGCGGCATGGGCCAAGGGTTTTTGTTTTCCAAACCTCTTTCGATTCGGGATTTGGAAACTTTCGTGAAAAATCTTTCCACTCAACCGATTTCCTGACCGCTTCGTAATTTTTTAAACGATGAATTCCCATTTTTGTTAAGCGAAATGGGTTTCATTGTCCGGACGACCCGCGATTCGAATCGAAACAAATCCGGAAATCCCATTCTCGCGCGTTAAACTCCCTCTCCTTTTGATTTCAATCTCGTGTCAATTCCCGTACGAACGGATCTCGACCTCAGTTTCTCCGTTAGTTCTTATTCCATTCTTAATCTGTACGTAATCCGTTCGTAACAGAAATCGGTGAATTTAGTCTCTAAAAAGAAAGTTATTCGGGACAAGTTTAAAAATATTTATGAAGATCTATAAGAAATCGCTAATAGGAATTTTTCTTTCTCTCGGCATTTTTAGTATCCCCATTTTCGCTCAAGGCACCGGTAAGGTCCAAGGTCAAGCGCTCGACGCTCAAACCGCGGAACCGATGTTCGGGGTTACCGCTGTCATTCGAAGTATCAACAAGTTCGGTAGAACGGACGTCGACGGTAACTACGAAATCAGCGGCGTTCCCGACGGAAATTACACCGTAGAGTTCATCATGCAAGGTATGGAAACTCAAAAGAAATCGGTGACGGTTACCGGCGGCAAACTTGTTCGAGCCAACGTCGCGATGGGCGTTAAAAAACTCGAAGAAGTAGTCGTCGAAGACAGAGCGTTAAACGACACCGAGGCTTCCTTATTGAAATTTCAAAAGAAAGCTGCCGCGGTTTCCGACGGTATTTCCGCGCAAGCGATCCAGAAAACTCCGGACTCAAGCGCGGGCGACGTCATTCGACGCGTTACGGGAATCACACTCGTGGGCGGTCGTTTCGTTTTCGTTCGAGGTTTGGGAGAAAGATATTCCAATACGTTGTTGAACAACTCTCCTCTTCCTTCCACGGAACCGAACAAAAGAATCGTTCCTTTGGATTTATTTCCCGCTTCTTTGATCAAAAACATCGTCGTTTCGAAAACGTTCATTCCGGAAGACCAAGCGGAATTTTCGGGTGGAACGGTTAAGATCGAAACCAAGGATTATCCGGACCAATTTTTCGTGAAGGTCGGTTTACAAACCGGTTATAACAACAACACTACATTCCAAAACTTTAAAACATACAGCGGCGGCGGTCAAGACTGGCTCGGTTTGTCCGAAGGAAACAGATCCAAACCGAGTATGGTAGACGTTCTTCCGGACGCTCCGTTCAAAGCGGTGGGCGCCGGTCAATACGGTTACAACCAAGCTGCGGTCACTCTGGGTTCTTTGCAGTTCAGCAATCAGTGGACTCCGACTCAGATGAACGCGCCTCTCAACAAGGGTTTTAACTTTTCCATCGGTAATAAGTTCGACCTCGGCGGCGATCGAAAACTCGGTTTGATCTTTGCGATCACTTACAACAACGACTATCAATACAGAAGAGAAACCGACGTTCTGAACAGAGCAGGCGCGGTCGTTCCCGGAATTCCGGTAGGCGATAAAAACACTCAGTTGAACCGAGCTTACAAATACGATCAGCATATCTACAACGAGTCCGTGAACTGGGGAACCATTCTCAACACCACGTTCCAAGTAGCGAACGGTCATAGATTGCATTTTAAAAACTTCTTCAGCGTGAACAACGATAAGGAAGTGATGGTTTACTCCGGTCAAAACGTGGCTTCCGGTCAGACGATCGCTTCCGATAAGCTCAACTATATTATGAGAAACTTATATAGTAGTCAGCTTTCGGGAGACCATATCATCAACGTAGCGAACGTGAAAACGAAACTCGAATGGAGATTCGCCCAATCCGAAGCGAACCGAAACCAACCGGACATGAGAGATACCATCTACGCGGTTCAATCCGGTCTCGAAGGTCAGATGCCCGCGGTGCTCCAAGGGGGAACCTTGGGAAGCAGTCAATTCTACTCTAAGACAAAAGACTTGAGCAGACACGCGGGATTGGATTATGAAATTCCTTTCAACCAATGGGACGGCTTACAATCCAAGTTGAAGATCGGTTATTCGGCGGTTCAAAGAGAAAGAGGTTTCGAAGCTCAGAGATACTTCTTCAGAGGCCAAAGCTCCGGTTCTATGACCAACTTAGCGGGCGGCGCGATTCCTAGTCCGAATTACCCGATTCCTCCCGAAGTGGTTTACAATCCTTTGAACAGAGGACCGAAGGGTTACTTCGTGGACGAAGCGACCCAACCTACGGATAAATACAACGCAAAACAACAGTTATTCGCAAAGTATCTGCAAGTGGATATGCCGATCACTCCTAAGTTGAGATTCATCGGCGGTGCGAGACACGAGGATAACTATCAATCCGTTGCGACTCAAAACCCGTTCGATCCGAACGCGGCGTTCTTCGATCGTTATAACTTTAAATCCTACTTAAACGGTTACGAACTTTCGATCGTCGATCCTACGTTTAGATCTCCCGCGGCGATCAACGCGAACAAAAACCTTCTTCCTTCTTCCAACTTCGTGTATGCTTGGGACGATAAAACGAACCTCAGAGTTTCTTATACGGAAACGATCTCAAGACCGGACTTCCGGGAAATGGCTCCGTTTCAGTTCTTCAACGTCCTCGGCGGCGGGATCGAAAAAGGAAATCAATACTTAACGAGAACGTACATTCACAACTACGATTTCCGTTATGAAAAATTTCCGAGCGCGGACGAGATCATCGCGATCGGCGTTTTCGGTAAGCAGATGGCTTCTCCGATCGAGAAGGTGATGGAAGTGGATTCTCAGTTTAGATATACTTACACAAACGCGAAGTCGGCGTATGTGCACGGTATCGAATTGGAAGTCAGAAAGTCGCTCAACGCATTGTCTCCGAAACTGGAAAGATGGGCGTTCGGTATCAACACGTTCTTCATCAAGTCCGAAGTTCAGTTCCAAGATTGGCTCTACTATCAACTCAGCGGAACGACTCAAAGACCTACGAACCTTTCCAGACCTCTGCAAGGTCAATCTCCTTACGTATATAACGTAAATCTAAGATACCGTTTCGACGACAAGGGAGATCATACGATCACCATGTTATACAACGAGTTCGGACCGAGAATCAACGCGGTGGGCGGTATCGGAATTCCGGATACGTATGAAAGACCCGTGGGAATGCTCGACTTCGTATATAACCTTAAGTTCCTCGAAAAATGGGACATTAAGATTGCGGCGAGAAACGTAACCGACAGTAGAATTAAAATCGTTCAGGAAAACCCGATTCTGGATTCTACGGTTCATTCCAACACCGGATTCAACATCGGAAACACGTTCATCCCGGTCGGCGGTCATAGTTACAAAGGTGAGACGATCAACTCTTACCGTCTCGGACCTACGATTACATTCTCCGTTACTTACAACTTAAATTAAGTCTCTTTCGACTCCAATCCCGTGACGTTTTTAAAAACGTCGCGGGATTTTTTATTTTTGCGCTGCAGAATCTAATCAAATCATAACCAAAACGAAACACAATTGAAACATAAATCTTGTTCAATGGACTCATCAAATTAGGAGATTTCATATCACAATGAATCCATCCATGAAAAGAATGGGAATCTCTCTGGGACTTGCGGCACTTGCCCTCTTCGCAGCGAATTGCCATAAGAAAAAAGACAACAACGACCTGGCAATATTAGCACTAATCCTTGGACAAGAACAACCTGGCGTTTATATTTCCGGTACCTTAGTAGACAAGAATCAGGCTCCCTTAGCGAATGCTACGGTCCAAATCTTAGGAAGAGGCGAAAGCTCCGCTACCGTTCTTCCTCCGAACTGGATCAACAACAACGCTGCGGGAAAATCAAACGGCGGTGTTTCCGGAAATAACGTAATTCCGGGCGGGTTCCTCTTTAACAACTCTCAAGGAGCGGCGGCGACTGCAGCGGACGGAAGTGCATGCAATAGTTTCGATTCTACGAACCTTGTGAACACGGGAACGAACTGTCCTGCGACTTACATCGCAAGTTTGGCGAACGCGGTAGCGGGTTCTTCCGCAGGAGCTCAATTCGTAGCTTCTAAATGCGGAAGCGACTTAATTGCAAAGATCAACACAACGTATCCTGCGGCCGGAGACGCGACGACCGCCGGTTTAGAACCTTTGAAATACGCGAAAGATCAGTATAGAATTTATTGCGACGTTACGACTCTGGAATCTGCGGCGAACGCGGTCGGAATCGATACGACCGTTCAAGCTGCGGGAACCGTAATCGCGACTTTTACGACGGACGCAAGCGGAAGTTTCTCTCACGTTAAGTTTAACGTTCCTAGTTTAGGAAATACTTATAAACTTCTCGTGACTAAGAGCGACGGAACCGTTCTGAAACCTCGTCGTTTGAAAATCACGAAAAACGGTGTGGCTACGCTTCTCAACCCGGTTTCTGGTAAACTTGCGAACGGTCCTCTGGAACTTTCCACCGGTCTTGACATCACTGCACAAGAAGCGAACAGCTGGACTTCCATCTTCCCTTCCGGTGAACCTACTAAGTATGCGGGTTCTTATGACGTTTCCTTTTCAACCGTTTCTTTGAACGTTGTATATCCAAGAAATTACAACACGATCAGCGGAACTTTGGGAAGCAACGTAACCCTTACAAAAGCGGGCAGCCCTTATCTCTTAAGCGGAACCGTAATCGTTCCGAGCGGTGTGACTCTTACCATCCAAGCGGGAACTACCATCTACGGAGCGGTTTCTCCTGCAGGTGCGCTTTTAGTAAAACCGGGTGGAAAGCTGATCGCAAACGGAACTTCCGCTGAACCGATCACCTTTACTTCTTCTCAAAACGCCGGATCCAGAGCTCCCGCAGACTGGCAAGGAATCATTCTCCAGGGAAATGCAATCCAAACTTTCGGCGGCCGCGGTTCGGTCGCAGTGGGTGAAGGAGACACGGGTTCTTTCGGCGGAAGCAGTTTCTCCGATCCTGCCGGTGCAAGCAAACTGAGCTACGTTGTGGTTCAATTCGCGGGCGCTCCATTCTCCCCTGGTAACGAAAGAAACTGCGTTTCTTTGATGGGTGTTGGTCAAGAAACCACTTTAGATCACGTTCAGTGTCACATGGGTTTTGACGACGGTTTCGAACAATGGGGCGGCGCGTTCACCGCAACTTATATGATCTCTACCGGTAACCGGGACGATCAGTTCGACTTCGCGGATGGATTTATCGGTAAATACCAATTCGGTATCACACACCTTTACAAAAACTCCATCGCGGCAAACGATGATACTTCTCGTTGTATCGAAGGGGACGGTAACTCCGCACTTTCCTGCACGGCTTCTGCAAGAGGCGCCGGTGATTGTGCCGATCCGTACTTCGCAAACATCACTTGTGTCGCTTCCGGAAACTCAAGCGACGTGAACCACGGGGACGCGATCTTCGTTCGTAGAGCGCAAGCGGCGATTTCAGTGGGTGATTATACGAACTTCTTGATCGTTGGTTACAACACGGGAGGCGCGAAAGCCGCCGTTAAGTGTGATAACACTGCGGGTCAGGTTGCGAACGCGACTGCGACGAACATCTATACAAACGATGGAGCGGCTGTGGGTGGATCCTGTGCAACCGCACCCGGTATCACCAACTCCGGAGTTTCGATTTCGACTGCGGCTACCAACTACACTTCTCCGAACTACGCACCAAACGCGGCTAACGTAAGTGCGCAAAACACGACCGCGGTTGCAAACTTCGCGGGGTTTACAAGCGCGACGTATTACGGAGCGATCGACTTCTCGGGCGCGGATTGGACTACCGGTTGGGCGACTTATCCAAGCAACTAATTTAGAATTCATTCTAAGTTAGGAAACGAAACCCACTTCGGAAACGGAGTGGGTTTTTTATTTACGGAATATTTTAGGATTTAAAAATTCACACATGAAGTCATTCGTTCAAACAACGCTTTCCCTTTGTATCCTCGTATTCGTTTATCAATGTAATCTTTTTACGAACTATCCGATCACACATCTCTATCCCACCAAAGAGGAAGTCGTAATCAAAGCGATCGACGCGCTTCGAAAAAAAGATCTTCCCGCGATCGAGGATTTGATCTTAAGTCCGGAAGAACACAACACCATGTTTTGGAAACACGTTGGAGAAAGATTCACGAGCGATCCTGGCATGACTCCCGAACTCGCTTATGAACACATGAATATGGAAACCAACATCGTCATCAAGGAACAGTTCAATTTTCTAAGCGGAGCCGGAATCGATTATCAGTTCAAATCCGTTCAGTGTAAAAGAAAACCGGAAGAATACGGACCGTTTACGCTTCATCTCGGGTGTGCGACCACCCTACTCAATCCGAAGGATCATACGACGATCACACTGCATTCGTTCAGTACATTCTTAGAATATAAGGGAAAATACAAACTCTATCATCTCAAACGAGAATGATGATCGGAAAACAAACCGACAAAGCGAGTTCTCCCTAAGTTCTCGTTTCCTTTGCGGATTCTTTTCAACCTTTTTGTTGTCCGCTCTTAACGAGTCTTGTAGTTGTTTAGAAATTATTTCGTATTCTTTCGCTAAAACGACGCGAACACAAGGCATTCTCCTCTTTCTGAAGTCGCAAACCCGTAATTCTTTTGTAATCTTACGGTAACAATTCTCCCCTATATTACGATCACATTTTGATCGGAGATATCGATGAAATTTTCTTCCATAAAAAAAGAATTCAAATGGGTAGCGACCGCGCTCATTCTTTCGGGACTCATTTCCCTTTCCACTACCGCAATTTTAGCTCAAGATAAAGTTACAGACCCGACGAAAACCGAAGCTACAACTCCGGCAACGAACACCGAAACGGCCCCCACCGAAGCTCCCGCACCCGCTCCGAAAGCGGAAAAAAGTTGGGGATTTGTGGACCTCTTTCTTCTCGGCGGTTGGACCATGTATCCTCTCGCTCTTTCCTCGATCGTCGCGTTGGGAATCATCTTCGAAAGAATTTATTTCCTTTCTACGGCGAAACTTCTTCCAAAAGGTTACAACATAGACTTGGGAGACGCAATGGATTCCAAAGGACTCGACGCGGTCCAAGGATTCTTGGACGAAAGAAAGGATTACAAGATCACTCAGGTTTTATCGGGTGGTATAGACGTTTCCTCCGGCGACGCGGAAATTTTCGCGAAAGGCGTCGAGAGAGAAGCGGCGGAAGTAATCACCGTTCTCGAAAGAGGGCTCGTAATCTTAGCGGCGGTATCCACGATCGCTCCACTCATCGGATTCTTAGGAACCGTATCCGGGATGATCAACGCGTTCGACGCGATCGCAAACGCGGATCAAGTAAACGCGAAAGTGGTTGCGGGCGGTATCAAGGAAGCATTGATTACGACCGCTGCGGGTTTGATCGTAGCGATTCCCGCAATGACCTTTCACCAATACCTTACTTCAAGAATCGACGGCTTCACTTCCGAAATCGAAGAAGCGGCCAACAGAATCTACAAAGAATTCCTGAAAAGAAATTCCAAAAAAGGTTAATTCGATTTTTGTAATATAAAGGTATCTTTATGATCCAAATAAAAAAGAAACGCGTATTGGAAGAAATCTCCGCATCGTCGATGTCGGATATCGCATTTCTTCTTTTGGTGTTCTTCATGGTGACCGCGGTCTTTTTCGTAAAGGAAGGTTTGAACATTCAGCTTCCGAGAAAGAACGCGAACCCGACGACGGTTCTTCGGGAAAACGTCTACGAAATTCTCGTGACGGGCGAAACCATCAAGATGAGAAATAAATCCATCGGAACGAAGGATTACAGAAATCTAAACGATTTCCGTCAGCAGTTGAATCTATTGGAGATTCCGGATATCGCGAACAAAGTCGCATTGATAAAAACGACCGGCGAAACGAAATACGGAAACATGCTCGACGCTCTTTCGGCCGTACAACTACGGGGATTCAAATTGATCTCCGTCAAAAGGTTAAAATAACCCATGAGCTTAAAAAAGAAAAAGAATCCTCCGTCCATTCCGGTAAGTTCCATGGCGGACATCGCGTTCCTTCTGCTCGTATTCTTCATGGTTACTTCCGTATTGGATACGGACCCGGATATCCCGATCGCCCTGCCGGACGTTCCCGGCGGAGAACAGTTGAACAAGAAGATCGCGAACATCTATCTGAGCGCGGATCCGAGTAGAACCGTATTTTATAATTCTATAAAGATGCCGATCAACGAAGCGATCAATAACATAAGAGCGAAACTCACGACCACACCGGATTTGAAAGTTCTTATCCACGCGGATAAGGAATTGCCTTACGCCGAGTTGGATCAGGTGTTCGAAACCTTACAAGAAGCAGGCGCGCTGAAGATTTCTCTGGTAACGAAAACGACCCAGGGCGGCGGGTTGAAATAAAGGAACTGGCATTGAATACCGGGACTCAAAATAAACTCAAAACAAAACTCAGACGATTTATCGAAAGATATCCGTACGAATCATGGATCGGACTTTCTTTCGTTATACAAATACTGATTCTTCTTTTTTGGTACACACCTTCGATCGAATTCAATCGACTGGAAAAACTCGTGGAAGAAGTGGCGTTCATAGACAACCTTTCGATCCAAGAACCCGCGGAAGGAGCGCCCGAAGACGGCGACTTCGAATTAACGGATACGTTAAAGAAGAAGGAAGATCCGAGAATCGCAGGCGCGCAAGACGCGGTAATCTCCGGAGCGACCGCTCCCGTCGATTTGACGCCGAACGTCATCCCCGTATTTACGAGCGAAGCGAAAGCCGCGGGTATTTCGGGAACGACCACTCTTGAAATCGTAATCGCCGATACGGGAGAAGTTTTAAGAGTCAGATCCGTAGGAAAGGCGCTCGGATTCGGATTGGAAGAATCCGCGATCGAAGCCTTCTACAAAAAAAGATATTCGCCTTCCATCTTGGAAGGAAAAGCGATCACGGTAAAAGTTCTCATACCGGTTCGTTTCAGTCTTTATTAACCCCACTCGAAAATTTAAACGGACAGGGCCTCGGCTCTGTCTTTCTTTTAAAATTTCCGGTTTAATTGATTGCAAATCGGGGAAAAAAATAATCTCCTTGTAACCTCGAAAGTTTTCTTCCGAAGAACTCTGCGATGTTACCAGTACAATACAAAAATATTCAACACACGTTCAACCAACTCGCGGATCTCCTATCTTTCATCGAAGAAAACGAATATTCAAAAGAGATCACTCAAGTAAAAGGATCGAGCATCGGCAAACACGTGCGCCACTGCATCGAAGTATTGGAGAATCTCACGGACGGAATCGAAACATCGAGCGTTTCCTACGATCGAAGAAAAAGAAATCCTTTATACGAAACCTCGCCTCTCGCCGCGAGAGATAAGATTTTCGAACTGCTCGGAAAACTGGAAAGAATCGAAGAAAATAAAATCATAGAACTCGTTTATCTTGTGGATCCGAATACCGGACTGGAAGGAAAAACCTTGAGCAATCTAAAACGGGAATTCTTATACGTCCAAGATCATACGATTCATCACATGGCGATCATCAAACTTTATGCGGAGTGTTTTTTAACGAATGTTTCTCTACCGGAAGAATTTGGAGTCGCGTTATCGACTCTTCAGTTCCAGAAAAAAATCTGCGTTCGCGAAGCCTAAATCGGATCTTTCGAAGAAAACTTTTTTCTTCGGGAGAATCGAACTAAAAAAATTAATGCGACCCGAGTTCTGGCCGGCTTGGCTGTTTTACGCGCCTTTGGTTCCTTATATCGTCTATCTAACGATCCGTTACAGAGGATTCGGAACGATCTGCGCCGCCAATCCGGGAATTCCCTTAGGCGGCCTCGTGGGAGAATCCAAGGATCAAATCTTAAAAAATCTAAACTCGGAACACGTATTAAAATTTCTGAAAGTATCCAGAGGACTCGAAGATACGAAAAAAGAATTCGAAATTTTGAAACTGAAAACTTCCCGAAGTAAATTCAAATATCCTTATATACTCAAACCGGACGCGGGTCAAAGAGGGGCCGGATTAAAACTCGTAAAAAACGATTCCGAGGTTTTGGAATGTCTTCGCTCGACGAACGTGGACTTGATCGCGCAGGAATACCACGCGGGCCCGGAGGAAGCCGGAATTTTTTACTATCGTTTTCCCGGAGAAAACAAGGGAAAAATCTTTTCGATCACACAAAAGACGTTTCCGATTTTGGAAGGAAACGGAAACGATTCTTTGGGGGAATTGATTCTCAAACACGCTCGCTTTCGATATCAATGGAAAGTTTTTTACGAAAGACACAAAAGAGAATGGAATACGGTGTTAAACCGCGGAGAAAAAAGAAGATTGGCCGAAGCCGGAAATCATTGTCAAGGAACTCTTTTTACGGACGGAACCCGTTTGATCACGGATGAATTGACCGAAAAAATAGACCAGATCTCGAAAACGTTTTCGGGTTTTTATTTCGGAAGATACGATGTACGATATCGTTCCGAAGAAACGTTCAAAAAAGGGAAAGAATTCGGAATCGTAGAATTGAACGGAATCACATCCGAATCCACGAATTTATACGATCCGAGTTTTTCGATTTGGAAAATGTATTCGATTCTTTTTGAACAATGGAAACTTTTGTTCAAAATCGGTTCCGAAAATCGCAAACGCGGAATTCCCAAAACGAGTTTGGTTGAAATCATTAGGACCCTGCTCCGTTTTTATGTCGGAGATAGAAAGGTGAATCCTAGATCCGATTAAAACGTCCGGTAGGAAACGCGGCTTAAAATCGACTTGAAATTCATTCAAAAACCGTAAACTACAAATACAAAAAACCGTTAGAAGGTGAAGACGATGACTCATTCCATTCTTAAGATCGTATATTTTATTTTTGGCGATCCTAAAAAGAATTCTTTGGAACATAGATTGTTCAATACGATCGCTTTCGTAAACGGAGTCTTGAACATTATCGGGGCTTTCTCTTCCTTTTATCTCGAGAATTTTATGGTCATCTTTCTCCTGAATTTCGTTTCAGGAACTCTTTTGATGGGAATGTATTTCTTATCCAGAATCAAAAACATATATTATTCTCTCTTTTGGCCTTTCAATCTCACCATTCTTCTTTATCTTTCTTCGATGTGGTTCTTCAACGGAGGATCGATCGGCGGGAATCATTATTACTTCATACCCGCGCTCGTCATCGCTACGATTCTGCTGAGAGACCATAACGTGTGGATCGTTTATTTGATATACGCGACCGCGACCGCGTTCTTATACGGAACCGAATATTTCAATCGAGGATTCGTAAAGACGTATCCGAACGAAACGGAAAGATACATAGACGCGGGCGGAAACTATCTGTTCGTTCAGATTTTAACGGGACTTTTGATCTTTATTCTCACAAGAAACCTGAACATAGAAAGAAAAAAATCGGACTCGTTGCTTCTCAACATTCTCCCCGAAACGGTCGCAGAGGAATTAAAAAGAAACGATTCCGTAGTTCCGATTCGGTATGAAAGCGTCACGGTTCTTTTTACGGACATGGCCGGATTCACACAGATCGCGGAAACGATGACGCCCGAAAAATTGTTAAGCGAACTCGATTTTTTTTTTAGGGAGTTCGATTCCATCACAAAAAGACACAACATGGAAAAGATCAAAACGATCGGAGACGCTTATATGGCCGCCGGCGGACTTCCTCTTACGAACAAAACGCATTGCGTCGACGCGGTGTTATGCGGACTTGAATTTCAAAAATTCATGCATCAAAAAAAACGCGAAAGAGAAGACCTCAATCAACCTTACTGGGAACTTCGGCTCGGAATTCACACCGGTTCCGTTGTGGCCGGGGTTGTGGGAACTGAAAAATTCGCGTATGATATTTGGGGAGATTCGGTCAACACGGCGAGTAGAATGGAAAGTTCGGGAGTTCCCGGCGAAGTCAATGTCTCCAGCGAAACGTACGAAAAGATAAAGGACTTTTTTGTCTGCGAACACAGAGGAAAAATTAAAGCGAAGAACAAGGGCGAGATCGATATGTATCTCGTCAAAAAAATCCGCGAAGGTTTACACGATCCCGAAGACGAGTCGAAGCCGAATCAAACCTTTCTTCGATTTTACGCGCAAATTCAAAGGGGAGAATTTCCGGTTTAGGAATATTTTAACAGAAATCTTGTCATGGTCCGAAATCGTTCCTTTTTCTATTTCTCATTAGTTTTATTCTTTTTAAACGGAATATCCTGCCGTGTTCCCGAGGATCTCAAGAAAAAGCCGGAAGAAAGCCTCGCTCAGTTGAAGGAATCCGGCGCCGAATATAAGGAACTTTTTCTGGAAACAAAAGGAAAAAGAATCTATGCAGTTGCAAGCGGTTGCGAATCAAAAAAAGAGAATATTCTAATATTCATACACGGATCTCCGGGGGGCTGGCAAAACTACGCCTGGTATCTGGAGAACAAAAAACTTACGGACAAATTCTGTATTCTTTCTTTGGACAGACCCGGATTCGGAAAATCCGATCCGAACGAAGCGGTCGCGGACGTCGAAAAACAATCGGTTCTTTTAAGCGATGCGATTCAAAAATTTTCGAATTCGATCCCAAAGATCGAAAATCAAAGGATCACGTTAGTCGGTCATTCTTATGGAGGTCCGATCGCCGCAAGGATCGCTTCGATTCCCGAAAACAAAATTCATACGTTGGTTTTATTGGCGGCGCCTTTGAGTTCCCACGCAGAAGAACTCCAGTGGTATAACAAGATTGCCGATTGGAACTGGGTAAAAAAGCTTTTACCTCAGGAAATTCGAAACAGCAACGACGAAATGCTTCCGCTCAAATCTCAGCTTTTTTCCTTGGAACCTTTTTGGAAAAATATTTCCTGCAAAACGATTCTCATTCACGGTAAAGAAGATTCTCTCGTGCCGTTTCAGAATTTGGACTTTTTTCAAAATCAACTTCCGAAGTCGCAACTTTTACCGATCGCGTTGGACGAAGAGAATCACTTTATCCCCTGGACTCAAAAGAACTTGATGGAGAAAGTTTTGCTGGAGACAGCGCGTCCATGACACGCGTTCCGCCGGGAAAGAATTTTTTGAATTGAGTGCAGTAAAGAATTTTCGAAATATTCAATAGCATACATTTGATTGAACATTTCGATTTTTATAAAAAACATCATTGAGCTTTTCCAAACAACCCGTCCGATTTCCTGCATCAATCATTGTTAGAATTGGAATCGGACCAAGCCTTAGATCTAAGAGTTCCTTTTGACCTAAGGCTTGCAGAATTTTCATTTTTAAATTTATTTCAAGCGAAACAAAAAACTCAACTCCAAAGAGAAACCAAATCCAGAACTTCGTTTTCCTTCAAAGATCGAATTTTTTCTTCCACATCCCATTTTTTCGCGTATAGAACTTGGCCTACTCGGAAAAGATCCAATTCGATCCGTTCCGCCAGGTCGGCTAAATCTTCCGAACTCAATATATGAAACGTGTTGTTCGCATCCCTCCAATCCGGGAGACCTTCGATTTTGTCTTTAGAATAAAGAGTTAATGTTTTCTGAATATTCTCAAGATATTGTTTTCCAGAATCCCAAACCGCTCCCGAGAAATCCACCGTTCCTCTATAATATTCCAACTTAGAACGAAAGATTTGCTTATTCTGCAAAAGCAAAGATTCTTTCTTTAAATTCTCGTCCACAATCCAAGCTGAACCGGTATATTTTTGATACGCTAGACGATTTCCGCTTTGATCCTTTAGTGGTTCAACATATGTTTCCGTTTCAAGATCGATTTCATCTTCCCAACTTTGTAAAAGTCTTTCAGCACCGGTAATCTTGTGATAGACCTTCCGATTTTCGAAATCCTTCGCGATCCCATTCTCTAAGTTCGCTTTAAATTGTTCTCCGATTTTCGGATTGTAATGAACCGCATAGGCGATCTGATGCACGTTTGCATCGAACTGAGACCAAGCGGACGTACCTTCCAATTGGTTCGGATCCGTGTTGATCCAAACCACCGATTTCGATTCTTTATCGATGATATAATTCATTATGCTACCCTCACTTTATATCTTACTGCAATGTAGGCGGGAGTTGTTTCGTCGCCGGTTCGGGGCGCTCCGTTAATTCCATCCGAAGCGGGATTTCCTAATGCGGTTGACACCCCGAAAGTGTTTCCATCCATCATGGCTGTTCCAGGAGTCATTCTTAAATATGATCCCAAAGTTCCATGAATATGCCCTTGACCTTGATCCTGCCCTTCGAATCCAATCGCACCAGCATTGTAATTGCCGTTAACAGCTTTTGCCCTCGTCCCATGCACACCGGCCCCTCTCGTAAAAACCCCTCTACGATCGGGAACATTATAGGTCGTCGAACCGTCCCCGAAACCATATTCAACATTTGTAATCATATCACCCGTTTGTGAAGAAGTGAGATCGATGATCGAACCGGAAGAAGTCGCAGAAATCTGGAAGTCATTTGCGGTTGGGTTCCGAACATAGTATTTTGTAAGAGCCGTAATTCCACCTCCCGTAAAGGAAAACTTTACAAGCTGACCTTCGATACATCCGTGGTTCGTCGAATTGATTCGATCCGTAGCAGGAACGATTCCGGTAACGGCTTTACGAACGAGATCCCAAAGTGCAGAATACGTAGTTCTTGAAATCGCTTGAGCATTCGCATCTTTGAAGTTGGAAGAAGGAGCAATGTTCAAGTTATCCTCTACAATACTTCCGATCGGTATCAGAAAGTTTAAAAGATTATTATCAGTAGCATCGATGCGGTCTTTCAAATACTGGAGACTTTCATATTGACGATCAAATTCATCGTCCATCATATCTCCGTCTGCGGGTGTATTCTTCGTCCATGTTCTCGTTTTCGTTGCGTTAAATACTGCCACTTTAATACCTCCTCATCCGTTTTCGTGCAGAGACCATTTTGATTATGCCACTCTTACTTTGTATTTTACCGCAATATATGCCGGAGTCGTTTCAGTTCCAAGACGAACGGCTCCTCCCGCCGGATCATTTTTAGGCGTAAGATCTTCATAACCTCCAAGCCAAATTGCATTATAGCCATAGGTTCCGGAATTAAAGGAATCATTCAAAATTTGCTTGGTAGATATCAAAAATCTTTGAAACTGGTCCTGTCCCTCGAATCCGGTTGCACCACCATCATAATTTCCGCCCAATGCTTTCGCCCTATTTCCGTGTTGACCAGCCCCTCTTGCAAAAATACCTCTTCGATCGGGAACATTATATGTCGTTGAACCATCTCCAAAACCATATTCCACATTTGTAATCATATCCCCCGTCTGCGAAGCGGTAAGATCCACGATAGTTCCGCTAGCGGTGGTAGAAATTTGAAAATCGTTTGTGGTCGGATTACGGACGTAATATTTTGTAAGCGCCGTAACTCCACCACCCGTAAAAGCAAACTTGACCAACTGACCTTCGACACAACCGTGCGCCGTGACGTTAACTCGATCCGTCGCCGGCGTCATGCTCGTGATCGTTTTATGAATCAAATTCCAAAGCGCTGAAAAACTCGTACGCGAAATTGCTTGCGCATTTGCTTCTTTAAACAAAGCGGAAGAACATTGATCCAAATTATCCTCTACGATTCCGCCCAGAGGAATCCGAGCCGTTGTAAGATTCGAATCGGTTTGATCGATTCTATCTTTTAAATATTGATCGTTCGAATAGAGACGATCGACTTCGTCATCGATCAAATCCCCATCGGCGGGAGTAGTCCTACTCCAGGTAATGGTTTTTGACGGATTGAATATTGCCATATTGACTCCTTTAATTTTTATATAATATTCTAAATTTCATATGTATTTACGAATCAACTCGAAGATCTGATGCATTCTTACGTCAGTCACGTTAACAGAAAAGGATAAACATACAAAAAGAACAAGTCCTGCATATAACTCAGACCTTATACAAACTCTTCGTGAATCGCAAAGTCATAAACGATCAAATTGTCCTTAGGCTTAGAAGGAAATGTTTTCAAAAAGACCAAGTTCCCATCTCGATCAAATAACCCGAGTTCGTTGATTCCCGCTCCGATAGCCTCTGCTTGTTTGATCGACGTTTTAAAAACTCTCGAACCATCCGAATTGTTTTGAATTTCAATCGACTTTCTCAAAACTTCGTTTTGCAATCCGATATCGTCTGCTTGAGGAATTCTCGGCGTTCCAGCGCTCAAACCGCCGATCCCGAACGCAATCTGGCTCGGTAAAATTTTTACGTTTGGAATCGAAAGCATTGTGACACCGTTCATTGTCCATGTTTGGTCTAACGCAGATGAGCGCCGAGCCGAGTTGTAAAGTCTTCCGCCTAACGTGGACATTTCAAATCGATACCGAATGATCGCTTTCACTCCACCCGCTCGAATTTGCGCCATCGCTTTGTTAAACTCCGGGGCGACCACAACCGAATCGACCGAACCGGAAAAAATGACTTCGATCGTTGCAGGACGTTTCGTGCTTCCGGAGAGAGGATATTCTCCGTTTAAAGTAAGCATTGCGTCCAAGAGCATCGGCTCACCGCCGTAGCAAAGTTCTTTGATTTCATATAACGTTCCCGTTCCCGCGAGGATTTGCGAGCCGATCTCGTTCATGGAATGAATATCGCCTTTCGACTTTCTTTTTTGTCTTGCGATCGAAAGAAAAACCCTATAACGAAAATCATCCATCCCGTCTCTGGGTTGTTTTAGATTTTTACCGATCAGATCCAGAATGGCACCGCTCTGAGTTCTGAAGTCGGTCACTCCCTTGGAGGATTCGAGCACGTTACGCGCTTCGTTTAACAATTCAAGATCGGCTTTCCATTTTTTTCCGATTTGAGAATCTTCCTCTCTCGTAAAAAGGGAAGAAGGATACTTTTGAAGAACTTCATTCAATTCGGTCATATGAGGTTCACCTGAATATTCGCCGTGATCAGCTTCGCTCTTTGACGACTGTTGATCGAAAGTTCGTCCAAAGTCGCGGGAGAAGATAAACCGACCTTTGCAGTCATGGATTTAATTCCTAAAACTTTAACGGAATCGTATTCGCTGAGTCCGCTCTGAGACGCGATCAACTTCCAAGAGAATACGTCTGCACCGGTTCCGTCTCCTTTGAAAGCGGTGGAAGTCGCGCCGATCGTGTCGACGCCGCCGACTACTTTGATACAATTCGTTTTAACGATCGTTTCCGAACCCGGAACCCAAAGAGCTAAATCTCGAACGATATCGATCTTTACGAAAACGAGAACGTCGGCAGGACGATTGAAGTGATACGTTCTTGCGACGCCCTTCGTATCGAGAACGGTCGCGTTTTGAGAGCCGAAAGATTCGATTCCTCCGGGCCAGTTTCTCAAAAGAGTTTCGCCGATTTCTTCGGGGGTTCCTCCTTCGATCACCGCTTCCATCGAATGCGGAGGTCTACCGTCCACATCGACAAAGTCGGTATTGTTTTCGTAAACGATCGCGGTTAAAACGGATTCTATCTGATTCAAAACACCTTGTACGTTCGCTGCGGAAGAACCTCCGTTGATTCCTTCATTTAAGAATCGATTCAAATACTCGACGTCGGTTTCGATCGATCTTCCTCCTCTCGCGGGTTCCGGGTTCGTAACGGAATCCACACCGGCGATCGCGGTATTGATCGTAGTGATCGCGTTAGCCGCAACATCTCCGTTGATTCCGTATTCGAGACTCAGGGCTTGCGCGTTTAAAATCACGAATCCTCCGGCAATCACACCGGATTGAATCGTGATGAATTGAAGGCCGCTTCCGGTTTGACAGATCGTTCCCACGTCGACGAAGGAACCGTTCACTCCCAAAAATTTTAATGCGACAATGGATCGTTTTGCGGGTTGGCGTTCGCTCCCTAAAGGATTCAAAACCCGATCCAAAGAAGCGCCGGTCGCGGTATGCGCGAAGTTGGAATAAAAAACGGATTCCGCGAGTTGATGGATGGAATCCAACTCGTCCGCGAGAATTCTCATTCTCATTCCGTCCTCGCTCAAGATAGAAAGATCGATGTCCTGTCCCAAACTCGTTTTATATTTTTCCTCGAGATCGGAAAGAATTTCGTCTCTTGTCTTACGAATAAATCCCTGTTCAGTCACACCGGCCATAATCAAACCTCCTCCGTTACGGTTCCGAAAATAGTATTTGCAGAAAATTGAATATGAATTCTTCTTTCGGAATCGTTCGATTCCACGATTTCGATATTGTTTACCGAAACGGTTTCCGGATCTTTGATGAGAATTTTTCGAATCTCGACCAACACTCGCTCTCTTGGAATTTTCGTCGAAAAAACCGTGAACCAATCCAAACCTACGAGCGGTTCGTAAACGGATTCGCCCAAAGAAAGACGAATCGCGTGTTTGATTCTTTGCGAATAATATTCGGCGTTTTCCAATATTACCGGCTTTCCTCGGAAACGGACGACGTCCCCGTTTTCAATTTTGATTCCTTTCATCCTATCTTCACCTTGTTCGAAAGAATTTGATCCACTTCCGCCTTTCTCATAGTGAGTTGATTTACGACCGAAGCTCCGAGACCTGCGGGAGCGCCGAGAGTGGTGTTCGTAGTAAACGCTCCGGCGTTGTTTATAAAAACGTCCAAAATCGCTTTGATCAAATCGGCCAACGTTTCACCTAACACCGCGTATTCGGAAAGATCCGCTATGCCGCCTTGAATTTTGATACGATCGTCCTCCAACTGAATGAGCGATTTACCTTCTTTATTTCCGATGATTAAACCGGATTGACCCGCCGTAGTCGCCGGGGCCTCGGTCTCTCCTTTAAAGCCGCTCACGATGCAAGCGCTTTGAAGATCGAATAAGGAATCGGAAACGACCGAACTTACGCCGCGAACCGCATCCGAAATATCGTGCGTGGAAAAGGAAATCCAAACCTTGTCCCCTCGTTTGTAATCGGGTTTGATATAAAAATCGCCGGCCCACAAGGTTCCCACCCTTACGTTGGAAAGAATCGGAAAGGATTTTTCCTCACCCGCTCCGTCCTTTTGTTTAAACGGAATTTTAACGTTAGCCGTCATCTCGTTCGGATTGAAGGAATCTATGATTCCGGGCAAACCTACTTGAACCCTAGAAAGCGATTTTTGCATCGCGGCGAGAATCATTTCATCGAGACTCATAAAGGCAACACCTCCAATTCGGAATAACATTCGGATTTAAGCGTGGAAAAAAAATGTTTCCCTTTTACGATCCTACAATCCGCGTCGAGACCTCCTCCTTTTACGGAGACGATCACATTCTTTTTGAATTTATGTCGAAACAGGCTTTTGATTTTCCAAGTGGTCTGTTCTTTTTCCGGAGTTCCGATCAAACCGGAAGAATCGTCCAAAAAAATCGCGCTCGGTTTTTTCTGAGGTTGTAAAGAATCAATGTGAAGAAGACCGTCTTGAAACCAATATTGCGTTTTGGTCAAAGAACAAAAGCGACGGATACAATCGCCTAACGAAGTATTGGCGCTGAAATTTATGATCTTATTATCGGCGATGTTGATTCTTCCCGGCTTGAGATCGCCTCGATCCAGAATATCGAGAATCACGGTCATCGCAGGAAGTTTACTATACGTTTTCATAATATAAAAACTCGACCATGCGCCCGCGTTTGCGCTGATCTGAAATTCCAGAATCCGATTCGTTCCGTCTTGTGTCATCTTAGGACGAATCACTTCTCCGCTCACGACCAGACCGTTCTCGTCCTTATAACCCGCGTTTAAAAACGCGCTCGGATATTGCAATCCGCCACCTTTCGACTTACCCTCGATCAAGTTCATCGTATCTTGGTTTACGTTGTATAAGGTCACCGTGGTCAAATTCATCGGACCGATCTCGGTTTCAAACTCGATGTCGAAAGGAGGATACGTGAATTCTTTTCCGCTTCCCGTTTTGGGAAGAATCTCCAGAGAAGCGACTCTTCCGAATAATTTCGGATTTCCGGTCATAACACGTCCTCCATATAAATTTGTACGGTGGAACCCAACGTGCCCCGATTCACGGGGATGTCTTTATATTCTTCCCTGTAAAGATCTTCGAGATCCAAGGGTTTGAGAAGAATTGAAATCGGAAACTCGTCCACGACTACATGATTAAAAGGAACTCCATACACAAGACGGGAAGAAAACAAATCGTTTCCGTCCTGATCTCTTACGAGAACCGTGATAAAATCCCCCACTTCGTTGTACGCGAATTCGAATTCGTAATCTTTGGAACCGATCTCGTAAGTGTTGCGGATCGGAAATACGTTTGGATCTACGGGTAAATATTTGAATATTGGCATATACTAAAATTCTAACCTTATTATTTTACGGGCTCTTCCGATTTGGAAACTTCTTTAGTCGGTTTTTTTCCGCCCGATTTCACGCTCTTCAATTCTCTCGTCTTCGCTTCCGCGATCAAAATCGGAAAAATGGAAATCGAAATCGGAATGTCGTCTCCCGTGTCCTTGGATTCGGAAAAGGAAATGTCTCCGAGAAGAAGATTCGGAATCTCGTCCACCGACCTTCCCAAGTATCGTTTATCGGGATCGTCCGGTTCAACGTAACGAAAGATAGAAGGCAACATCGATAAAACACGGCTGATAATTCCGCCGGTCCCGTAACCCAATAACGTAAGAAGGGTTCCGCTCGTCTGCCAAGCGATCAACGTTTCCAATTTTTCATCGACCGTTTTGTTTGATAGGGTCAAAACTCCGAACGAGGAAGATAAAAGAGCGCTTAACGTGATTCCTCTGTTTCCCGGAATCACATGGTCCGTCAGCATCGTTTTTCCTTTTTCCTTTTCGACCGTGTGTTTCGTAATTTCCGCCGGATACGTATATTGCAAATCGAAGGAAACGTTCATCTCGATCTCAACATCGCCGTCCGTAAGCGCGATCGTATCTCGTCCCGTTATCATTCCCATGATTATGCTCCTTCCGGCGTAAGACCGGATGCGATCCCGATCTTTAACGCGATTTTATCCAGTTCTTTTTCCAAATAAGACGCGAATGCTTTCGCGTCGTCTTTCGTGCTCGCAGAACCTAACACTAAATTGGCGATATTTATTGATATAGGATTGGATCCGCCTCGATTCTTTTTAGAATTTCCTAAAGTTCCCAAGTCCTTTACGGCTACGACGTTATCGTCCGGGTGAAATTTGACGATCTCGCCGTGTTTTGTAATCAGAGCGTCGTTCACATTGGTGACGTTTCCGGTCTCAGCGGGCGGAGCTCCCGACGCTTTCAAAAGACCGAACAAGGATCCGATCTTGGAATTCTGAAACGAACTTACGAGACTCATGAATCCGTTTTTTACGGCCTCCAGTATTCTATTAAAGTTTTTGAATATTAGAATGATCCCGCCGATAACCAACCCGATCGCGACACCCGCTGCGATAAACGGAATGAGAGGAGCCACTGCGCTCCAAGCGGCGACCGCAAGCGCACCGAACACTCCCACGACAACGCTTCCCAAAAGGATCATGGTCGTTTGTAGTCTTTCGGACGCATCTTCTCCCGTGGTAAAGTAATCGATTAAATCCGAGAACATATCGAAGAGAGGTTTCATCGATTCCACCATTTTCGTTCCCATATTTTCCGATAAACGGCTCATTCCTCCGTCGAATCGTTCCAAGATCGAAGACGCTGTTTTCATATCCTCTGCATAAGAATTTTGTAATGTTTTATTCTTATTGATCGCTTGAAAAATCAGCTCTTCCCTTGCGATTCTTTTGTCCGCTTCGGACATTCCGGAACGGTTGATCTTCTCGAAATCTTTGGAGTAAGAGGAAAAAAGAGATCCGCTATTTTTTAAGAATTCGTTATTACCCGATTCGATCGCGTCAAAAGCCTGCTTCATAGACGAAGACAGTTCATTCCCGGTCAGCTTACTTGCCATTTGGAGACCGGAAAGATTCTTCGTGATAAAATCGATCGATTGTCCCGATCGAATCGCATCATCCGCGATTTTTGTAAGTTCCGCTTGTGTATGAAGTCCTTTGGAAGTTTTAATCGTGTTATTGATCGCGGTTTGAAGTTTGGAATATCCGTCTCCCGCCAGATTCTTTAAGATCGATCTTTGTTTATCCAATTCGATTCCGGATTTAAAAGATGGAACTATAACCTGTTGAAAAGCGAACGTAGCGACCGTGCTTAGGTTTGAAAAAGCGCCGCTCAGACGGGAAGTCTTTGCGGCATTCGTAGCCAACCCCGAGTCCAAAGCCTTGACTTTTTTTCCGGCGTCATCGGCGGACCTTGCCATCTCCGAAAACGGATTCGACAATTTCGCCATTCCTTTCAATTTGGAAGAAAGACCGCTCAGGCTCGAGTCGAGTTTTTTTGTCTGTTCCGTAAAAGTCGATAATTCGGATTTCTTACTCGCAAAACTCGAAACGGAATCCTTCAATGCCTTCCAAGATTTGACTCCTCTTTGAGAAACCAAAGTCATCGCATCAGAAAAAGCTAATACTTGATCCTTTAGTTTTTTTACGTCCTTCTCAATTAGGGCGAAGGAATCCTTCGGATCCACAGAAATTTTTATCTTAACGTTTACGTCCCGCTCGGCCATATTCTTTCCTATTCCAATCCTTTTTTATCGGAGACTAAAAACCCGAACCGTGAATCAGTTTCGCCAGAAACTTCAGTTCTTCCGCTTTTTCTTCCGCTTCTCTTTTTTTCCTGCGATCCACCACTTCCAATATTTTCATATAAAGAACGGTGGGCGCGTCCTCGAGCTCCTTGCTCGTAAACTGCGCCGCACCGAGGATGAAAGGTTTCCAGAAGAAAAGTTCACGATCGATCTCTTCATCAATCCACTTCATCCATTCTTCCGCGGAAGGGTTGTATCTCAGATCCGGGAATCGTTTATTCCAACTCCCACTTAAGAAATCGATTCGCTACATTCAGCCAGACCTCCACGTGATTCGGCTCAATGATGTCTAACGTAGGCTCGAAGGAATGACCCATCGGTCTGACGCAGAACTTGAAGAATTTGTCCATCAGTTTATCCTGATTGAGTCCTTCGGTCAAAGAGATCGACTCTTGTCTCCAACGGAGAGCCTTACGATTTCCCGGATGTTGAAGTTTATATCTGCGTCCGTCCACGAAATGAATCTGTGCGACCTTCGCGTCGTCGTCGATCGTCTCCAAAATCGGTTCCGATGGAAAAACGGAAACTTCCGATTCCAGCGATTCCTTTTTAACGAAAACCCTTTCCGGTTGAACCGAGTCTTTCGAAACGTTATCCGTCATCATGCGGTTATCACTCCTTTGTAATCGGGAAGAAGAAACACCCAGACCATGTCCTTGTATTCTTTTCCCTTTTCGATGTTCGGTCTTTCCCAAACTCTTCCTTGTGCGGAGAAACCCAACATTCCGCCGTCGCTCTTATCCTTGATCGTAAACACACAGGGAAGTCTTCCTTCTCCCAATGCGAAGAAGTATTGGTTCTCGGGAGAATCACCCATAAGAGTCAGAGTCAACTTTACTCTTCCGTCATATACTTCGGAGATGTTCCAATCCCCTTTAATTCCCACTTGAGAGAGAATATACTCTTTCGTTACGGGTTCGATTTTAAAGAACCCGTCCGCTTGGCTCATGCCGGACACGTCTCGTCCGTTGCAGTTCACGTTTAATTTCTTTGGATCCCAAATACCGTTCATTCTTGATTGCTCCTTAGGTTAATTCGCCGTCGATGTCGACTTCGTTGATCGCTCCTCTCAAGCGGCACGAGAAAGTGATGTTGGGAAGAATCCGATTGTTGCGATCGTTGGTCGGAATTTCGTCTATCGTTTCGGGAAGATCGATCTTATACTGATAATCTCCCAGATCGGAACGGACTTTGTCGGATTCGTTTTCAACGGGTGCGATGATTCCTTGAACGCCCGCTTGAGAAAAAACTTCGCGCATTCTCGCTTCGATCATCTGAATTCCTTGAATCGTATAAGGAACGACGTCTGAGTTCAGAAAAAGACTCGTGATGTTCTCATTCAATCGCGCCTTCAACCAGGAACGATTCTCTACCACATCCGCATAAACGTTTCCGGTTGAAATACCGGGATAAGGAACCTGTTTCCCGCCGAAGTCCACGATCAGATTTCCGTTGTCCGCAAAGATGGAACTTGTTTGAGAATTCGTGTAACCGGAATTCTCCACTCCGTCGAGAGGCAGATAAGCGTAGTTATACGAACCCACTCTTCGAGGAGCGGAATTTCCGACCCACGCCGCTTCCGGAAATGAATCCGGATTTTTATGAAGCGTAAAGAATTCCCAGATGGAATTTCTTCCGGTAAGAACGGTTGCATCGTCCGTGCAAGCGAAGAACATCTTCTCGATGGAAGCGAGATAGTCGCCTAACGCCTGTATTTCGGACTTCGTATGAGTGGTCGCGATCGTTTTGAACCAAGCGTCCTTTCCCGAATTTCTCAAAGCCGCGATTTCCACGGAAGCGTTCGCCCAAGAAGTTAGAAGAAATACCGCGACGGTTTTCGGTCTTGGAGTTTGTCTGAAGATTTTCGTTGCTTGCAGATATTCCTTATCCGAAGAAACAAAACCCAACTCCAAAAGATCGTCCGCGGAGGAAATCTCCATATATCTTTCGTAAGCAAGAGGAGCTTGAGCGAATGCGACAACGATTCCGCTTCCGGCGCTTGCAGTCTCGATTACGTTTACGATCTTAGTGGCTCCCGCGATATTGGAAACGGCCTCCGCGGCGAGTTTGATCTGATGCGCCGTGGAGGTAGCAAGACCGCCCGCATCCGTCGCAACGTTAACCGAAATTACGTAAGGATCGATTTCGGTTCCGGTTCCCGAACGAACCACGGTCAAAGCCGTATTGTTCCCTGCGACGACGTATTTAACTTGGATAAACACGGTCCCCGAAGTGGCCGATTTCCAGATCAGTCCGCTCGGACCGCTGGATACTTGTAAAGAATAGGTTGGCGCTTTGATTCCGAGAATCAAAGGTAACCCGAATCCCATTTGAGAAACCGGAGTATTTCTAAGAAATAGATTGATACTGATCGGCTCTATTTTAGAGACTGTTTGTGCGCTCATGCTTCCTCCTGATATTCAACCGTTGGTGCGCTCGCGGTCGATTCGCCTTGTTTTTCATTATACTTTCTTAATTTGAATACGATGTCGAAACTCGCCTTGTAAAGATACGTCGCGCTTTCGGTTAAAACGGTTTTGTCCTGAATGTTCGGAGAAACGAGAACCGGAGTGATTCCGAACTTCTCGCATTCGATCATTCCTTCTTTGGAATCGAACCAATCCATCGACTTTTCGGAGAGCTCCCAACAAGTCGCGATCGAACTGTCGTGTAAGAATATTACGTTAAGCGAAACCGCTTGATTGATCCTGGACGTTTCCTTAAAAGTCGCGGAATCGATCGCCTGAATTTTACGCGATGCGTTTGCGGAAGAATCCTGATTCAACTGAACGATTTTATAAGTTCCGTACGGAAACGTAGTGGGCAAACTCGTTTGATCCGCGAGAACGAAAGGAATCGGGGGATCCGGCTTAAAGATCTCCGTAATCATTTTGTTCATCGCCGATTCTATATCTTCGAAATTCATGTTTCCGATTCGTCTCCTTGAAACCGATGCGCCGAGTTTACGACACAAGTCGGAGGAAATCTACGTCGCCAACGAACGGGATAGACCGGAATTTCCACTCGGTCCCAATGTGAAAACGAAACGAGGTTCAGGGAAGAATGGAGAACGCGGGTTTTGTTCCCTGCAAAACACAAGGCATTTTTGGTTGAGGATTGGTTTGTCGGTAGAATTGATCGGGTCAAATTCGGATGGACAAAAACGGAAACGAAGAAAGGTCCGTACGCGGCCCACAAAAACCTTCAAAAGCCACGGAAATCAATCGGATTAGAACATTCTAAAATTCTTAAATACTAAATCGATGCAGAGAGGTTTCCAACGGAGCCAAAACGGAAACTGAGCGTATAAATTCGAATCCGAACAAACGCTCTTCGTCTAAAATAAAAGGCAGGAACCGAAACTAAAATCTTATATCCGACCGTTTCTTCGAAAGAATCGCACGATCACTCGCACGAATCGTCCGATTCCACAAAATGAGATCTAAAAAATTCTTCGACGCCGATTCGGGAATACAAAACGCTTCCGTCTCGGAGCTTCCAAAATTTTCCGAGCAATCCTTCTCTACGATAATCTCCCACTCTGCGAACCGAGCGTTTCAACAAGGCCGCGACTTCTTTCGGAGTCATCGTATCTCTTGAATCCTTTGGAATCGCGGGATCGTAGTTCGACGTCGACGCGGGCAAATTCCGAACCGAATTCTTAGAAGCGGAATTTTTCAACAAAGAACCTTCCTGGGAAAATCCGACAACCTTCTTCGACGAACCTTCGCTTTGAGGGCGGGTTTGGTCCGTATTCTTTTTGATTTCAATCATAGGCCAAACGAAAGAACGGGATCGAATTTTGTCAAGCGCCGATCTATATTCATAATTTTGAATCTATTTTCAGGGACCGAGTGAACGGAAAAATAGACTTGAAATTCTCCCGAAAACTTTTTTCAAAAGAAAACGTCTAAAAATTTTTCGAACACGGAGTTTTTGTCCGGGGTCGGAAATAAACTGTTTTGAAAGGAACGGGAAACGAGGTTCAAACATGAGCCTCGAAGGATCGATTCGGCTTCGTTGAAAAGGAGCGAGATTGTCGGAAGATTCGCAAGTAAAGGAGAGAAAAATGGCAAATATAATCAAAAGAGATCGAGTGAGAATCCGCTTTCTCTGCGATCAAGTTGGAGAACTCAAAACGAAGGGATTGAACGTGAGATCGGTATTCGACCAATGTTGGAATCGAATTCCGGAAACGATGATTCAAAAACTCAACGCGGAAGAACTTCTTACTTACATGCAACGGCATATTCTACCGGTCGAAGTGGCTTTGCTCACCGCGGAACGGGAAGCGGAAGCGTATAAAACCAAGTCCGCGTAAATGTTATGGCGACAAGGCCGAAGATCGACGACGGGCGCGTACGCGAACGTCAGGACAACTCAGGACAAAAAAAAATCCCGAATTCCAAACCGGAATCCGGGATTTTAGCACATTCTAATATTCGAATGTGATTCTTAGTCTTCCTGGCTCTGAAGCGAGAATCTTCCGATTTCAAGAACCGTATAACGCGTTTCCGCGCCGGTAAGGTTCAATACCGCGGAATCCCCAGTCTTCTTGCCGAGAAGGGATTTTGCCAAAGGAGATTGGTAGCTGATGATATGTCTTTCGGTGTCCGCGTCCCAAGCTCCGAGAATGGAGTAAGCGACAACTTCTCCGGTGGATTCGTTCTTGAGTTTCGCGGTAACGCCGATGTTGATCTTGTCCGTTTTGACGTTGGTAAGATCCAAGATGATCGCGCTTTTGATTTCCGCTTCGAGTCTTTTGATCGCGGCTTGAAGCTGAACTTGTTTTTCCATCGCGGCCTTGTATTCCGCGTTCTCCCGCAAGTCCCCTCTTTCCTGGGCCTCTCCGATATCCTTGGAGTTCTCCGGCATTTCCACGTTGAGTAAATGTTCGAATTCTTCCTTTTTACGGTTGAGGGCGCGTCTTGTGACGAGAATCGCACCTTCCGGAATACGGTTGAGAATATCGTCGTCCTCTTCATCCTCGTCTTCGTCTTCCTCCCAAGCGATGTCGGGTTTCAACTCGACGATCAATGCATACAAACGTTCCTTTTCAAGATCCGTAAAGTATGGAACTTCCTTATAAAGAGCGTATAACTTGCGGATGTATTCGGAATCTCCGGCGTTGATCGCTTCGCGTAAAACCTCGTCGTCGTTTCCGTGGAGAATTTCCTTGGACGCATTTTTGAGCTTGGTTCCTTTGTCTTCGATCTTAGCGAGAGGTTTGAACAAACGAAACACTTTCAGAATGAGCTCGAGACGTTCTTCCGGTTTGGAGGATACGAGCCATTCTCCTTCCCAAGTTTTGGTAAGAATGGATTTCGCAACCCAGATGAAAACTTCGGGAGCTTCTTTAGCCCTCGCGCCCGCGGATTTGATAAACGAATTGAGAAGATCGAACTTCCCTTCCTCTTCCAAAATGGAGAATACGTATTTGTTCACTTTGATCGGAACTTCGAAAAGAATTCCGGTCAAAACTTCTTCCGGGTTATGCGCGTGTTTGCGGACCAGATTCACGTAACCTTTTTTGATTTCCACGTTTCCGATCTTCGTAGAAATTTCGGATAACGTGCTTACCGGTAAGGACTTGATCAGATCGGCGATTTTTTGTTCGGTCAAATGTCTCGGAATTTCTTCGTCTCCGAGTTCTTCCGACGCGGCTTGCAAATACAAGAAAGCCACCAGCTTACGAACCGGATCCGCCGCTTCCTCTTCTTCGTAATAAAAATGATTGAATGCTTCGATCGCACCTTCCGCGTCTTCGCGGTTGTCCAAGGCTTCCATTGCGATATCGAGCTTTTTGTTCGCGTCCGTCTGGTGCGTGAACTTCTCGGATAATTCTTCCGACAAGGAGATCGCTTTTTCGCGGTAAACGAGTTCGTCTTTTTTCTTCGGATCAAAACCGATGTTCGGTTCTTTTTTGATAACGTTCTTCGCCTTATTCCACCACTTGGACCATTCCGCCAAAGGAAGGAATTTTCCGGAAACTTCGGATTTGATATCGGCGGTCAACATTCTGTTGTCGAAAGAAGTCAGCAATTCCTTGAAGAAGTCGGGAATGTTGTTCTTGAAAAGATCCACGATCTCTTCCTTGTTTTCGTAGAACTTCACCCAGATATGATCTTTTTTCAAAGGTTTTAAGCTGGTGATCGCCATTTGGATCGAAAGTTTATGATCTTTCTTATCCTTAAAGTCTACGAAGATGGAATCTCCGTTAGGCGAAATCGAAGTGATCTTTCCCACGCCCCAGTTTCTGTGAAGAACGTAGTTGTTCGTGTCGAACACGATGTTTCTTTCGAAGTTCGCGATACAAACCTTGATCGGCTTTCTGTTGTTTCCGATCTCGGACATCTTGAGAAAATCCTCAAGAAGGGAATGATTCGCATACTTCGCTTTATACGCACGGATGAGTTCGTTTCTTGCTTTGTTGGAAGAAGCCTCGTGCTCGAGAATCTTCTTTAAAAGATAAATGACCTTGTCCCAGTCTTCGAGTTGTTTGTAAGGTTCTACGATCGGATAAAGATAACCGACAAGTCTCGTTCTTTCGCGATGACCCAACATGATTCTTTCGATTCTTTCAAAGAATTGAAGGTCCTCGTGGTTGTTGCTTACGATGATCGGCCAGATCTCTTCGAGTTGAACGTAGTCTTTCGTTTTTGCGAAAGTTTCGATCGCCTGTTTGAGATAAGTGATCGCGCGTTCTTTGTTTTCTTCTAATATGGAGAGTGCGTATTTTTTGAGGATCTCGGGGTTTTTGCGGTCGTGTTTGGCGAGTTTTTCGAGAACAACTTTGAGTTCCTTATTCTTCTTTAACTTTTCAAGAGCCTCGGCCTTGTACTTCAACGCGAGTCTTTGATCCCCGTATTTCAGGATCTGATCGGTGATGTGTTCGATGATCGCCCACTTCCCCGCTACTTTAAAAGATTCTAATAGGTTTTTTAAAAGACCGGAATCGCTGATCTCTCCTCTTTCGAGGGAAAGAATTCCGAGTAAATAACGTGCGGAGATACTGTCTTCGTGCTCGCCGAGATATTCTTCTATTTTTTGTTTGGCTTCGTCTATTTTTCCGGCCGATTTATAAAATTCGATGAGGTCGTCAAAAATCTTAAACTTGGATGCGGGAATTGAGTTCGCGTCCGTGCGAACATAGATTTCTTCGTTGAAAAGAGATGTCAGCTTATCCAGATCGCTGGCCGGTCTGGATTCCGTAGTTGCTGATATTTCGTTAGACATAGGATACTCCACCGATTGAGTCTCGGCTTGATGAAAATTGGGACTTTGGGGTTAAATTCCTCTCTGACAGCCCTGTATTTATCAATTATAGCCGAGTTGGCTTATCCGTAAACCAGAATTTAGAGAGAGGGGGATTTCCCGGTAAAACCGTTTTTTCGGCCTCACCGAGAGAGAATAAACGGGATTTAGAACATCCCGTTGATGAAGAAATCTTATTTACCTGCCGCTCCACCGCCGCCGCATTCTTTGTCGACTTTGGTCTTGAGCATCTTGTCGAGTTTGTGTTTGCTCTTACAGTCTTCGTCGTCGAAGTCGATGGACGCTCCGTCGAAGTGAACTTCGAACACGTCCGAAAGAACTCTTAACTCGTCGAAGAAAAGATACACGGTTTCACCGCTCGTATCGGGACGGGAACGAATCTTAAACTGTTTGAAAACGATCGTCTTCACTTGCGGATAAGAATTTACGTCCTGAGGAACTCCTTGAGGAATTCCAACCGTAAGAGGTCTCCATCCGATAAAGTCGAGAGATCCGAACTGAAGAATATGAGTGTCGCCTTTCCAGTCTTCGATCCAACCTTCGAGGTTGTATTCGTTTCCTCTTCCGCAGACCCAAACCGAAATCGCCTTACTCACACCCGGAAATTCCACTCCGTAAATTTTGGAGATCTTTCTTTGGTTGTTCGAATCCAAGTACGATTTTGTACGAAGCACTTCGTATTCCGGAACTCTCGGAGGACGAATCGTTACCGCATTGTCTCCCGGAAAAGTGAACTGAAACTTAACGCCGAGAACTTTCGCGGTTCCCGCGTCCACGTTCTTGATGTCTCCGGGTTTACCGGAAATCAACTTCACTTCTCTCAAAGACTGCGCGTTTTGCGCGGTCGGTTGATATTGCTGTTGTCCGTTTTGCGGTTGTTGCGTATCCTTATCGGTGGATACTTCCCAACCGTAAGCCGCGGAAGCCGCCGGGTTATCCCAGGATTCCACGGTGATGGATCTGAGTTCCATTCCGCTTACGTCGATCCCGGTCGCGGTGTCGATTCCGCGTTTGCTTTTGATGATGTTTTGTCCGTTAACCAGCCCCAGAAGAATCGCTCCTCCGAGAATCGTAGTCAGGGCCGCTGTAATTTTGAACGAATTCATGAACCTTCTCATGTCTGCTTCCTTTCTTTTGAAGATTACCAGTTATCTTTAATTTCGGATCCGGGATACTTCGCATCCGATTTATCGGCGCGAACTTCCAAATCATCCACATAAAAGTAGAATTGTCCGCCTACTTCGTGAACGTCGCTGGTTACGAACAAGGATACGAAGTGTAGATTCTTATCCAGAAGAGCGAAACGAGTACTTTGCGGAACGTAACCCGGAATCGTCGCGGTCAGTTTTCTCCAACCGAAATAATCCAATCTTCCCAAGCGGATGTTATGAGTGTTTCCTCTGTAGTCTCTCAGCTTCGCGAAAAGAGTGTGACGGAATTTTCTTCCGAGCGCCCAGATGGACAACTGACGCGCCTTTCCTTTTACGACATACTCGTGAGGAGGAAAAACTTCCACTCTGTCAAAACCTCTGTTTGTGTAGTTGGTTTTAACGCCGAGAATGTGGTTCTTTTCGATCTGATCTCCTCCGTTATCCGGAACCGTGTTCTCGTCGAACACGTCTCTCATCAGACCTCGTTGAACCATTTTGAGAACCTTGGTTTCTCCGAGCGGAGTCGTGGACTTAGCTCTCCAGTCTTCTGCCTCTTCGAAATTCTCGAGAATGAGTTTCTCAAGAGGATCCGGCGTAGCTCCTGTTTGCTGATTTCCACCAGCCTGATTGTTTCCGGTCTGCTGGCTATAGACACCTGGTACAGCAAGAATGCAAAGCAGTCCGGCAAGTAAGATGATCTTCTTCCTCATGAGAATTTCTCCTGGTTACAAAATACAAAAATAAAAAATCGTTTTAGAGACGGATCGCGGGATTCTTCAAAAAGAGAATCACGGACGGAGAGAAAATCTGATTCTACTACCCGTCTCTGTATAAATATCGGAAGATAAAGGATCAAAATTAGCAAACGAAAAAGTTTTTTGAGAAATCGAAGATTTTTTTGCGTGGAGCGACGGCCTAAGTTGCGACCCTTCGGAAGCGACTTCCGAGTTCCGACTTTTCGACGCCTCGCAGGAAACCGCGCAGTTCCGACTTTTCGAAAAAGGTCCGTCGACCATTCTCCCCTATTTCTCTTTCGTGAAGAATTTCCCCAAAAAGATACAAACAAACCAGGAATAGTTCAAGAAAAATAACCCCGAAAGCCCGTACATTCCCGCGCGAACCAGCTTCTTTTCGGGATCTGCGATCGGGCGAAAGATCGTAGGATTATCGGGAATCGGAAATTTATAAATTCTCCCCGCATCTTGCACCGAAAGTTTGTAATACGGGTAGAGAGAATGGGTTTTGAGATTCTCCCCCCAAAAAAAGACGGAATTTCCCCAAGTGCAGTTGGGCAATTCCATTCTTTCACAAGCGACCCAAACGTGAATCGGATCGCCTTCCTTCCAGTTCGCGGAAACCAAGGGCGCGACGTGAAAGTAAATTGTTTTGGCTCGTTTGGGTTCCGACTTCGCTCGGCTGATCGCGGATCTCGATGAGACATAGTTATCCAGAATTTTTACTCCGCGAAACACGAGAATCCGATCGTTTCCGAATTCCCGGCTTTGCGCGAGGTCGGTGTTTTTTCCGACCGGAAGTCCGAGGAAGAATCCAATGCTATGACTGATATAAAGCGAGGAAACTCCCGCTGATAAAAGGCTTAGGAAAAGCGCGACGTAGAGGAGATTTCCGAACTTCGTGCTGAGTCGGATGACCAAAAACAAAAGAGGTAGAAACGAAAACAAAAGCAAAGCGGCGGTCAGTAAAACCGATCCGTAAATTCCGAGCGGAATAAACAGAAGCGCCATTCCGTCCACGAGACAAAAACCGATCAGCAATAGTTGCCAATGGGAATTTTGCGAGGGCGGTCCCGGCGGATACGGACGATCTCCTGTTTTTACGAGCCCAAAAATCATAGCCTATTCGACGATCAGTTTCTGATTCAATTGTGACCAGATTTGTCGGATGCGATCAATCTGTTTTTCCGGCCCGGCTACGGAAAACAAAAGTCCCCGATTCTCCCGTAAATAATATTTTTCCAAAAGAATCCAGGAAACCTTTCTTCCGTCCTTTCGATACGTATCGAATCTACTTACGTACGAATCGTCCTCTTTTTTTCTTCGGAAATTCGTTTCTCGGATCGTTCGAGGATTGATTCCCCGTTTGAGATCCCAGAGTTGGAAATAATTTTTAGATGTGTAGACCGCCGCGACCGGATGATAGGTGAGACCGATCGTAAACAGAATCCGATCCGGTCTGTAATACAGAAATTTTTCGGATTGGGATTCGTATTTTTTTTCCCATTCTCCCTTTTCCTGTTCGGTCGGGAGGGTTTGATAAAACCTTCGGATTTTCCAGATATGATCGCCTTCGTTTCCGCTTTCGGGCGTTTCGAGTTCCGGAAAATAATGTTTCCAATCGTTGGTCGTTTCGAGGGAGAATCGAAACGGTTCACTTTCAATTTTTAGAATATTCTTTTTTGCGCATCCGTATGGATCGGTGAGATCGTCGACCTCGGATTTTTTGTGAGCCATGTGTTTCATCAAACGGCTCAATTCTTCTGTGGCGGTTTGATATCCTTCGGGTACGAGTTTGCCGAATTGAAACCGATAACAAAGTCCGACTCCTTTCAACAATCGAATCGCGGAATACGGTTCTCCGTGTTCCGCCAGAATCGTGGCCTCGCTTCTGTGAACGTCGAGTTCGGATACGTCCGGAAAAACTTCTTCGTATTCCCGGTCGATGAGGAACTCCACTCTTCCGTCTTTGTAAAATCTATAGTTTCTTCCTCGCAGGTCGGTCTTCCATACGAAATGCGGACTTCCACGAAAGAATTTCATGACCTTGTTGTATAAGACCGCCTCTTTTTGTTCTTGGTCTTCGAACCAGGAACCTCGCAGAAGCGGATCGATTGTCTTCGCGGTTTCGGAATTTTGCGGAGAAGGGTTTGTCACGGCAGGGTTTTGATTTCCGGTTTGTGTTTGTGAAACGTTCGGTTGTCCAGGCGCGTTTTGTGCAAACGAGGAAATAGAAATCAAACAACAAACGAACGCGATCGAAAAAATCAAAACGCGCTTTTGGTTTAAAGTTCGGATGAGAATGAGAATTCTAAACATAGTCGTTTGCAAAAAATGTTTCCGATCGAAATCGAGATCATCCGAATTCTTTGAATTTTTTGGAACGCTTTTCGAATGAAGTTCGGAAATCACCGGATTCTTAGCTTTGGAGACGCTCGCTTCCGCGTCAATCATTCACAAAGACGCGATCCGGACCGAAAGGCGTAAGACCGGTTCTCATTCGAGCTGAAAATCCAAATAGAGAACCAACGACTTTTTTTCGGAACATCCTACAAATTTTTCATCGAACTTTCAACATTAAACTTAAAACGTTTCGATACGAAATAAAGAAACATATTCAGTTTTTATAAACTTAAATTCTTCCTTCGACGCCTTGCTTAAGTATTAATTGACAGTTCCCGATTTTCGATCCAAATTTAGGAAAGAATTTTCTGACGTTAAGACCGAGGATCTGTATGAAACCATTGACTTTTATTAAAAAAGGCGTTTTAGAATGGAGGGAAGTTCCCGATCCGAAATTAGAATCGAGGGAAGACGCTTTAGTACGCCCTTTTGCGGCGGCTCGTTGCGATTTGGATTATCCTTTTCTTTTTAGAGATTTTCATTCCATTCTCCAGAGAGGGTTACAAAGACATTCGATGGATGAAATGACCCTGCACGCTTGGGGACAAACTCCATTCAAAGGCCCTTTTCCGTACGGACACGAATGTGTGGCAGAGATCGTTTCCTGCGGCGATAACGTCAGAAATTTCAAAGTAGGAGATAAAGTAATCGTACCCTTTCAAATTTCCTGCGGTAAATGTTTATCTTGTCAAAAGGATCTGACCGGATTGTGCGAATCTCATCCGAGAAGATGGTATAGTTACGGAGACATGGGCGGAAATTGGGGAGGAGCTGTAAGCGATATCGTACGAGTTCCGTATGCGGATTCGATGTTGATACGAATTCCGAACGGAGTCGACCCGATCGGTTTGGCAAGTGCGAGCGATAATATTCCGGACGGATATCGAGCCGTAGGCCCGTTCTTAAAAACGAATCCGAATTCTCCTGTTTTGGTCGTTGGGGGCGGCGCTTTTAGCATCGCTCTTTACGCCGCCGCGATCGCGGTCGCAATGGGATCTCCGCAAGTGGACTACTTGGATACCGATCCTCTTCGCTTGGAGATCGCAAAAAAAGTCGGTGCGAATCCGATCGATGGAAAGCCGGAAGGTTCCCGCGGATCCTATCCGATTACAGTCGATGCGAGTGCAGCGCCTGCGGGATTGGATTGTGCGATTCGTTCCACAGCTCCGGGCGGAGTCTCAACGAGCATCGGAATCTACTACGAAAAAGGAACCCCTATGCCCTTATTCGAAATGTGGATCAAACAATTAAACTTTAGAACCGGAGTTATAAACGCGAGAATCGAAATACCCGAAATTTTATCCCTGGTTCAATCGGGACTTTTAAAACCGGAACTCGTAACGACAAAACTCGCAGATTGGGAAGACGCCGAAAAAGCCTTCTTGGACCCGACTTTGAAAGTTGTAGTACATCGAAAGACTTTATTTTAAATGAGTTCCCGCAAACGAGATCGGTTCCACAAAAAAACTTCGTTGTAAGAGTTCCCACGCGGTCCGGTCGAACAACCGATCCTTGGCAGAATGCAGGAGTTCCCACATCCTTGACGCATAGAACAACTCCGTGGTAGTTCCTACATTTTCCCCGATCTTACGTTCAGCGACCGCGCCAAGACGGAAAACCGCGGCCAATTTTAATTCGCGCCGGGAAACAAAGAACGAAGATCGTTCAAGGAGCGAATTCCTTGGATCTGAATGTCCAAATTCTGATCCAGTTCGCTTAAATTTCCTTCGGGAAGAATGACCTTCTTCATTCCGACGCCCGCGAGTTCTTTGACTCTGAGATTGGCTTGTCCGATGCTACGAACTTCTCCCGAAAGACCGACCTCGCCTAAAACGCAGGTCCCTTTCGGTAAGGGTTGATCCAGATAACTCGAAATGATCGAAGTGCAAATCGCGAGATCCAAAGCGGGTTCGTCCGCGTTCAAACCTCCCGCGAGGTTGCTGAATATATCACATTCTCCTAATTTGATTTTGATATACTTTTCGATCACGGCCGCGAGAAGAATCACACGACGCGTATCCGGACCTTCCGCCATTCTTCTGGCTTGAGCGAATCCTGTTTTACTGACAAGCGCCTGCACTTCCACGGTTAACGCGCGGCTTCCTTCGAGAACGGCGCTGATCGCGGAGCCGCTTCTTTCTTCCGCGCCCGCGCTTACAAAAATACGATTGCGATCGCCTACTTCGCGTAAGCCGCCCGAAAACATTTCAAAGATCGCAAGATCGCCCACGGCGCCGAAACGATTTTTCACCGCACGAAGCAAACGATAGTAGTTCAGTCGATCCCCTTCGAAGTACAAAACCGTATCGACGAGATGTTCCAAAATTTTAGGACCTGCGATCGTTCCTTCTTTGGTGATATGACCGGTCATCAAAATCGGAATTCCGGTTCTTTTTGCGGTTTCGAGAAGGACCTGTGTACATTCCCGAAGTTGTGTGACGGTTCCCGCTTGATTGGGCAACGCTTCTCTTGCAATCGTTTGGATCGAATCCACGAACACAACGGAAGGTTTTTCTCCTTCGATCATGGCCGCGATATTCTCTGCAACCGTTTCGGAAGTAAGAAGAAGTTTCGAGGTTTGAATTCCCATTCTTTCGGCGCGCATCCGAATCTGCGAGGGAGATTCTTCCCCGGAAATATAAAGAACGTTTTTGTTTGCCTGTGACAGATAACGTGAAACTTCGAGAACAAGAGTGGACTTTCCGACACCGGGTTCTCCGCCGATCAATGTCAAGGAACCGGGAACCAATCCCCCGCCGAGAACAAGATCCAATTCTTTCAAACCGGTTCCCATTCTCGTGAGAGATTCTTCCCCGACTTTATCCAAGGGAGTCGGTTCCTTATACGATTTATTCTTCTGAGAATTTCCGTTGGAGGAAGCGAAACGTTCTCCGCCCACTTCCTCGACGATCGTGTTCCAGTTCCCGCAGGATTCGCACTTACCGGCCCAGCGGGAATAATCCTGACCGCAGGACTGACATACGAACGTTCGGATCAGTTTCTTTTTCAATGTTCGAAAAGAGCGGGCATCTCAAGCCAATCGATCTGGTTGAAAACGGGAAGACAAGCGAACGCTTCTCTTGCGAGAGTTTCCCTTCCTTCTCTCGCGAGGATTTCGGTCAACTTCTGTTCGAGGGAAATCAGATACTTCACGTCCCCGCTCGCGTAGTCGACTTGATCCTTGGTGAGAATTTTTTTACCCCAATCCGAGGACTGATTTTTTTTATCGAGAATCTCATCGTAGAATTCCTTGATGAGATCCTTCAAACCGTGTTTGTCCGTATAAGTCCGCGCGAGTTTGCTCGCGATCTTCGTGCAGAAAACGTTCTGCAAAGAAATTCCCAAACGATAACGCAGAAAGAGAGAATCCATTCTCGCGAAATGAAAAATTTTTACGATCTCCGGATTTTCGAATAAGGACTTGAGAAGAGGAGCTTCGGTTTGATCGGGAAGAATTTGAACCAAACTTACGTTATTGGAAGAATCGCAGATCTGAACCACGCAGAGTCGATCTCTTCTCGGATTGAGTCCCATCATTTCGCAGTCGACCGCTAAACGATCGTCCGCCTTGTATTCCTCGAATCTTTTTTGAGAGAGATCCCCCGGAAAAAGCTCCGGTTTTATAGTTGAAGGTTTTGGAGGCATAATTTCATAATAATCCGTACCGCGCGGTTTCGGGAACCAAAAATACGAAACGGGGACTGCGGAATTATAGAAAAGTTCCCGTTCGAATTAGAGAAAAAAAGCGGCCAAGAAAAAGAGAAACATGAGAGCCATTTTAAACTACAAAGTCTATGAGGATTCCTTTACATCCTCTTTTGAAATTTCAGGAAAAGAATTAAAGAGCAAAAGCGATTGCGGAAATTTTTCGCTTTCACTCGGTCATAAAAAAACGGGGAAGAATGAAACCTTCAAACCTTCTCTGGAATGGATCGGTGAACAAAGACCGAAGGCGGGAACAGAAATTCTCACCTTGGAAATCGAACTTCCTCCGCACGCAATCGAAGAACCGAAGATCTTTCAACACGGTTATCAATCTTGGAGTCTTTCGGCGGTTCATTCTCTTTCGGACGTGGACGAATCTCCTCGTTTGGATTTTCTTCGATATTCTCAGGAAAACGTTTATACGAATCATTCCGGAGAAAGCGGCGATTGGCAGAGCGAAGGTTTGCTTCTTCTCATTTCCTCTTCAAAGGATCCGCACTACTTTGCGGGCGCGATCGGTCCCGGAGAACAAGGGATTAAGTTTAGAGTCGTTTCCCCCCAAAGAAAAGAGGCTCTGGAGAATTCCAAAAAACATTCTTGGATTTCAAACTCGGGCGTTTCTTTGATCTATGATTTTTATCGTTACGAGGATTTCAGAGGAAACAAACTTTCTCTCACTCCGGTCGGCGTAACCCGTTTTACGATCGAACCCGAATCGTTCTTAAAAAAGTATTTTAGCGAATTAGGAAAAGCTCATAAAGTAAAACTCTCGACGACTCCGGTTCCCACGGGTTGGTGTTCTTGGTATCACTACTACACCAAAATTTCGGAGAAGATCATTCTCAAAAATCTTTCTCTCGTAAAAGAGAAAAAACTTCCGATTCAACTCTTTCAGATCGACGACGGTTATCAAAAGGAAATCGGAGATTGGCTCACCACGAACGATAAATTCCCCGGAGGAATGAGACTCATCGCGGAAGAGATTCGACGCGAAAAACTCACGCCCGGAATTTGGCTCGCTCCCTTTTTAGTCAGAAAGAAATCCGAGTTCTATCAAAAATATCCGGAAGCGGTTTTAAAGGATCGGGACGGAAAACCGGTTCCCGCTCTTTGGAATCCTCTCTGGGGAATGGACTACACGTATTGTATCGACGTCACTCATCCCACTTCCCGAGACTTCTTGGAGAACGTTTTGAAAACGATCGTAAAGGATTACGGTTATCCGTATCTCAAACTCGACTTCTTATACGCGGCTCTTCTTCCGGGATGGACATACGACCGGGGAGTCTCGCCCCACAAACGTTATACGGACGCGATTCGATTCATTCGTAAGGTGGTGGGCAAGGACGTTTTTCTTTTGGGTTGCGGCGCTCCGATCTATCCATCGATCGGACTTTTTGACGCGATGCGGATCAGTTGCGATGTCGCTCCGTTTTGGGGAAGGGAAAAGAAAAGAATTCTCGCCAAAGACAAACACGCGCTTTCCACGGAAAGAGCTTTGATAAACGACATCACACGTTCGTCGATGCACAGAAATCTTTGGTACAACGATCCGGATTGTCTTTTGGTCCGCGAAAACAAAAACGATATGAATCCCGCGCAAACGAAATTGATGGCGAGCGTGATGGCCGTAAGCGGAGGAATGATTCTCGTGAGCGACGATCTTGCTCTCATCGGCGAGGAAAGATTGGAACTTCTCAAAAAGACCTTGGAACTCGGCGCGAAGTGCAGAAACAAAACTCCGATTCCGATCGGAATCGCATCGAGTTTGTTTCCGAACGCGATTTATAATCCGGCAGGCTTCTTAGGAATTTGGAATCCAAGCGAAGAAGAAAATACGATCGACATCAAAACTCCGTTCGTATCCAAGTTGAAACAATTCCCGGATTATTGGACCGGAAAAGTTCCCGAATCCTTCGAGTATTCCCCGAAAACCGGAATCTTAAAATTAAAACTTCCCGCGTTCGGCTCGGTGGTTTTACAAACCGCAAAAGTTGTTTGACTGAATGAAAGGAAGATATAAAATTCCAACCGAAAAAACGAATCCACGGAGACTCCATTTCATGAAACGCACGCAACGACTATTGACGCTCTTAACGATCGGACTTTTTATCATCGGTCTGAACAACTGCTTTATTTTCGAATCGATCTCGACCGGACTCAACTCCATCAGCAAATCCTCGGATTCTTTGGAAAGTCTTTCCAAATCGGTAAAATCGATTTCGGGATCGGTAAGTTCCATTTTCTCCTCTTCTTCGGACGACGATGAAAAAAAGGAGAAGGCTTATCTCAAAGACGTTCGCGATTTGACAGCGATGCACATCGAAAACGGATTTCAGGAAATCGAATTCAAAAACGATCTTTCGACACTCGCTCTGCAAAACGGACTCACCAACTGGAAGTCGTTGCGCGTAACGTATCTCGGGATCGGAAGCGGACTTAAAAAGGCGGGAGTGAGCGAAGAAAAATTTCAGACCTTCGTTTCCGCGCTCGGAACTTCCAAGCCGGAAGTGATCGAATCCATCCGCAAAGGATTTCATCAACTCTGAGAAAATTTCTTTCTTCGTCGATCACGGCCCTGCTTCTTACGGCGGGGCTACATTCCTCACCCGCGACCGCGGACTTTATCTACGTGGATTCCAACACCGGTCAATCCAGCGGCGGCCACACGGGCCTGAGAATCGGAAACAAAGTCTATCACTATCAATTTTTTCCGGACGATATCTTTCACTTAGTCCGAGAATCCTATGACGACTTCGCGTTCAGTTACAACATAGTATCCAATCGTACGAGCATTCTCACCCGATTGAAACTCGATCCGAAAGAAATTTCCGTTTTGGAATCGGGACTCAATCGTCTTTATCTGGTTCAGTTCAGACATCTGCAGAACTTGGAACTTTTAAAAAAGGAAACGAAGTTCTTCGAGGAATTGAATTCTCCCGAAAAAAAAATCGGGCTGCGCGCCACGGCGTATTTTACTTTCAAAGAACGTTCTCCAATTTCAAAGAATATAAAATCGGAGATCGTTTCTCTTTTAGGCGAGGATTTTTTAAGCGATCTAGAACACACGCTCGAGTATCAACTCTATTCTCCGAAAAGTCCCCTGGAAAGAATGGAGTTTCCTCCTTTGCCGGAAAAGATGACCCGAGACCGGTTTCCTTTTTTTAAACCGGGTTCCTTTTTGAACCTCAGAGACGCGCTCGAAGGGATCGCGTTCTGCAGAATTCTGAGGGAAGAATGGGCCGCGAATCCTGAATTCAAAATTTCGAATATACAAAATTCTTTAAGTCCTAAAGAAATCGAACTTCTAAAAAACTTTTACAAAAAACAAATCCTTTCCTTGGCGCAGATCGTGTCCGAACGAGATCCGGGCTGGGGGTACAGCGCGCTGGTTACATTAGGAAGATTGCATGCGATCGAGGAGAGTTTGCGAACCGGATATCCCGTTTTTTTATCCAGCTTTCCGGAAAATTCTCCCATCGTTTATCGGGAGGACAAAGAGGATCAAAAAGCCCTCGATTATCTTTCCGAAGAAAATTGGTCCGTGGTTTCGTTGGCTCGTAAAAAAATTTCCGAGATCGACGAACTCACGGAAAAGGAATATCAGATCTGGGAAGATGCGACCAACCGGGCATTCGAACTCAAGGAAGGAATCGACAATTCGATCCCGGTTCGAGTCACTTCGGGAAAACTGATTCCGGAACGGGAAAACAAATTTCTGCTTCCGATCGTGTTTCCCGAAGAAACGGTCCTCGCCGAATATCTCAAACTCGCAAAACAAAGAGAAACGGAATACCATGTCCGTTTAAAAAAACTCTATCCCTTTCATCTGTTGTTTGAAAACTGCACGACCGAAATCATCCGAAGCGTTCAAAATTCGTTCGATGCAAAAGCGAATCCGTTTCCCGGAGAAAAAATAAACTTCGATTATTCGATGGCCTTGATTCCGTTCCACGCGTCCGATTCGGTTTTCAAAAACTGGAACTCGACGGGACAAACGACCCTACTTTCGTATCGAAGACGAAAACTTTCCGAACTTTTACAAAAGGATCCGAGTTTCAAAAATTCTCTCAGGGAATCGTTTACGTTTTCTTCCACGATCTACAAACCCAACCGGGAAGATCATTTTTTTCCGCTTTTTACGGACGACGTGTTTTGGCTTCGACCGATTTACGGAACCGTAAACTTGGGCGCGGGACTCGGCGCGACGACGATCGGAATTTTCACATCCCCATTCGATAAGGGAGACCGGTTTCAAAAAGGATTTCAATCCCTCTTCTTTAGTTTTCCTGAATTCGTTTTTTTTAATATTCGAAAGGGAACGTTTCCCGCGGTTTCGATGCGTGAAATTCCCGAAGAAATCTTTCGGTTTCAAGACGAGGATTGAAGAGCGTTCGAACCCTGGGCTTACATTTCCGTTTTTGATCGCCGTTTTAACTTTTATCGGATTTCCAAAAGAACGTACGAAGCGTCGTCTCTGTATTCTCGGGAAGGAATCGAAGAACGTACATAACCGTCGAGAGCGTTTTTCATTCTCTTCAAGGAATCGTCTCCCGACTTGTGAATCTGATTCAGTTCCTCGATCAGCGGATGATTGAGATTGTTGATGATTCCGTCCGAAAAAAGAAAGATCACATCCCCGTTGTCGAAACCGGCTTCGTGACTTGGAAAATCAAGATCTTCTAATATACCCATCAGCTGACCGGACTTATCCTTTAAAAAGGAAAAACCTTCCTTGTGAAAGTGAACCGGAAAGGGATGTCCTCCGCGCGCGTAGACGAGTTTCTTTTCGTTCGGAAAAAGAATCACGCAAGCCGCGGTCATACTGTGGGTTCCTATGTTCAGACAAAGTTCCTGATTCATTCTTCCCAGAATGTCGCTCGGATTGTCCGAATTCTTAAATTCTTCCTTGGCGAGAGTGGTCATCAAAAGCGCGATCAGTCCCGAAGTGACCCCGTGATCCTCCACGTCTCCCAAAAGAAGAAGCGTGGATTTTTCCTTTTTCAGAATCACGTTAAAGTCCCCGCTCACGAAAGAAACCGGGGTTACGTCCGCTTCCACCTTATAAGGGCTTAGGTCGGGAATCGAAAAGATCTTTCCCTGAACTCTGGACGCAAGACGAAGATCGCGCATGATCACCTCGTCGCGCAGATCCTTTTCCTTTAGAATAGTATAATAATCGAATGCTCTTTGGATCGCGATCTGGACCGTCTGAATGGAAAACGGCTTCAAAAGAAAGTCGCTCGCCTTGTGCGTAAGCGAAGTCACGACGTTGTTGATGTCCCTTTCTCCGGTCATCATGATGACCTGGGTTTTGGATTCCAAATTCTTAAAATAGGGAAGAATATCGAGACCGCTCGTTCCGGGCATGTGAATATCCAGAAAAACGATCGGGTTCAATTCCTTTTCGAAGTATTGTTTCCCCTGCTCCACAGAATCGAAAAACACGCTTTGATAACCGAGTTTGCTGAGAATGAGTTCGAGAGTTTCGCCGACGTCCCGATCGTCGTCGAGAATGATGATTTCCGGCCTAAGGGAAAATTCCGTCATATTAAACTTTCCTTATATAATGGGTTCCTAAAACGATCCGTTCCACTTTTTTGTAATATTCTTCGTCGAAAAGCGCGGATTCGAGATAACTATTGATGCACGAGACCATCTCTCCGTATTTCCAGGAGTAAACTTCTCCCGTGGAAGCGTCGCAGATTTTTTCTTTGTGAATCTGATCGCTCAATTCCCTGAGATTGGTTCTGCTGAATGATTGTAGAATCGCGCGGAACCTTCCCTCTTTTTCGGGATCTACGAACTGAAAGGATTTATGAAATAATACCGCGTCATGAAAGTATTCCGGAATATTGAAGGCTCCGTAGGCTCCCATCTTCGTGGCGAGAATTCTGATAAAACCCGTGATCTCGTTCATCAAAGAAAGCCCCGGATATTCCTGGCCCTGATAGAGTTTCTTTTTGGCCTTCATGTTTTTCATCTTTAGGTTCTGGGTCAAGAGCCAGTCAATATAAACGAGTTTGTAGGATTGATCCAGCTTTTTAAATTGAAAGTCGGAAAATTTTAGACGCATGTGAACTAAAATTCCGCCGGAAGGATCCTTGATATAAATCCGATTGTCCATGTCCGAAATTCCGTCCAAGGAAAGTTCGTATTCCTCGTAACCTCTCGCGTGAAGAATCCGAAAGATGCCCGCTCTTTCGAGCATCTCCTTCACTTCTTCTCCGGTGAAACGATTGAAGAGACTGTTTTCGATTCCCAGCGAAGTATGAAACTCCCTGGATATGTCGATCATTCCCAGTTCTTGACTGTCCAAAAATCCTGGGTTGCCTTTTTTCTTATCGGAATCGGAAAAGATGCTCATGTCAATCGGCCGCGAACACTTTGATCGTGTTGTAATGAATCGTCACCGTATCGTGAAAGTCCTTCGCGTAACCGCCCGCGGGAAGAATCACGGCGGGAGCGTTTAACGCAAGTGCGAAGTCCCTAACGATCTTATCTCGTTTACGCAAACCTTGGAACGTCAACTTCAGATCTCCGAGAGAATCTCCTTCGAAAGGATCGGCGCCCGCAATGTAAAAAATCAGATCGGGTTTGAAATCCGCTTTGATGTCGTTCAAGGATTTTTCCAAAAGTTCAAGATACTTTTTATCGTCAGTTCCTTCTCCGAGCGGAATATCCAATCCCGATTTTTCCTTCTTGGGATATAAATTTTCCTGATGCATGGAGAATGTAAACACGTCCGGGTCTCCCTGAAATACGACGGAATTTCCGTTGCCTTGATGAAGATCCAAATCGATAAAAAGAATTTTTTTACCGGGATGTTTTTTCTGATAAAGTTTACCTGCGATCGCGGCGTCGTTGAGATAACAAAATCCTTCCGCACGATCGGGCATACTGTGATGGAATCCGCCGCCGATATGATAAACGAACTTGTATTTCTGGGTCAATTCGGTGGCGAGTATCGTGCCGCCCACGGCCAAAACGAAACTCTGAACGATCTGTTTTGTAAGTGGAAGTTCGGAATACTGAGTTCTTTCCGTGATTTTGAGGGAAAAAAAATCTTTGAGGAATTCTTTGGTATGAACCAAAGCCAAATCCTTTTCTTTAGCTGGGTCCGGCTTGTATACATAGAGATCCGCAAGTTTAGGATCTTGTTTTACGAGATTATAAACCATTTGGTATTTCCTTGCCGGAAATACATGGGGGCCCAGATCCATGTTATAATCTGGGTGATAAACCAAACCAATTCGTTCTAACTGCTTCTCCAAGGAGAGGACGCCTATTTTTGGTTCATTCTATTTTCCGGTTTCCGTTCGTAAAGAGGAAATATTCGCTGGAACAACGGAAGGCGTTTGTCTACAATTGCCGTTCATGAAAATCCTGAACGGGAAAAAAACCAAAATCGTCTGCACCATCGGGCCCGCCTCTTCTTCGGAAGAGACCGTTCTTTCCATTCTCAAAGCCGGAATGGATATCGCTCGTATGAATTTTTCGCACGGCACTCACGATTCTCACAAAAGAGTGTACGACACTCTTCGTAAATGTGAACAAATTACGGGGTTTCCTTTGGGAATTATGGCCGATCTGCAAGGACCCAAAATTCGAACCGGAAAATTAAAACTCAATTCCGTTCTACTCCACAAGGATCAGGAAATTACCATCGTCCCCGACGCGGAGTATCAAGGAGACGAACACACGATCGGTTGTACTTATCCCAATTTGATAAACGACATCAAGGACGGCGATAGAATCCTCATCGACGACGGTAAGTTGGTCTTGAAAGTCGCTTCGAAAAAATCGGATTCTGCGGTTCTTAAGGTGGTCGTGGGTGGAATTTTATGGAGCAACAAGGGAATCAATCTTCCCGGTACTCCGATCTCCGCTCCGGCTCTTTCCGAAAAAGACATAGAGGATTTAAAATTCGCCCTTTCTCTCGGAGTCGATTACGTTGCGCTCAGCTTTGTTCGCACCGGAGCCGACTTGGAACTCGCGCGATCCCTTCTGGAAGGAACTTACACGGGGCTCATCGCAAAGATTGAAAGACCGGAAGCGATCGGAAACATTGAGGACATCATAGAACGCGCGGACGGAATCATGATCGCGAGAGGAGATCTCGGCGTGGAGATCGATACCGAAAAGGTTCCCATTCTTCAGAAAGAATTGATCTATAAACTCAACCAAGCGGGAAAGCCCGTGATCACTGCGACTCAGATGTTAGAATCGATGATCGAAAATCCGAGACCGACCCGAGCCGAAGCGAGCGACGTGGCCAATGCGGTGATGGACGGAACGGACGCGGTGATGTTATCCGCGGAATCCGCGAGCGGACATTATCCCGTGGAATCGGTGGAGATCATGTCCAAGATCATTCAAGAAACGGAAACCATCGATCATATCTATGAGATTCATTGGAATATAAAAAAGACGTTCTTGGAATCGGAAAGGACCGCGCTCGGAAACGCCGCGAGAGAAATCGCACACGGAATTCACGCAAAAGCGATCGTGAATTTTACGAGAAGCGGCTACTCCGCTCTGATCACATCGGAGATGAGACCGAAGGTTCCGATCTATTCCTTTACGCCGTTTGCGACCACCGCGAGAAAGATGAAATTGTATCGGGGAGTGATTCCTTTTGTAATGCCGTTTTTTACGAGACTGGAGGACATGATCGCCTATATGAATCAGAAACTCAAAGAGGACGAGTTTCTTTTTCCGGGAGACAAGGTCGTGATTCTTTCCGGCGCCCCGGGAACCACCGTGCGAAGCGTGGATTTTTTACAGATCTATAAGATCCATTGAATATTCTATTTTTTGAATGTTCTCGACCCGATCGTAAAGAAAACGTTCGATACGATCGGGAATATAAACCGGGAACTCATATCTATTTACCTGACTAACAAAACGCGTCTATTCTTAATTAGACGTGCACAACGACGGAGCGATCAGGGAAGAATTCTCCGTAAGAACTTTGGTTGCGCCGTCGTGATTGAAAATGTCGATTCCTCCTCCGGAACTCCAAAAATCGATCGTGGGCGGATTGTGATCCCAGTTGTTATTCTGAGCGAACAACTCGGGCACGAGTAAGGACCCGTGATCGATAAATACATCCCGGATCGTATTGCAGAAGATCCAATTTCGTCCGAGACTTCCCGCAGGACCGCCTCCCAAATCCAATTTCAAATCGAACAAAAGAATTCCGCTCCCGTTGTTTTGAATCCAGTTCTTTTCGACGCGATTGATCGAAGTCGCCCCTTCCTGGTAGATCCCGATCGAATTGTTACGAATAATATTGTTATCAATCAAGTTTGAACCCGATTGATAAACGTAGATCCCGGTAGCGCCGTTGTTTCCGTCGATCACGCTGTTGTTTCGAACGGTAGCATTGTTTGCGTAATACAAAATAATCCCGGACGCCATCGAATCGGACATACGATTCGTGATCTTAAAACCCCCGATCACGGAATTGCTCGCAAGAATCACAGCGGGAGAAAACGGGGAAGGAATCAGGTTCCCTCCGCCTTCGATTGAGGTCGATCCGAAATTCGGCGAAGAACCCGAGCCCGTGTAATATCCCCATGATCCTCCCTTGGTCGACTCGTCTCCGAGAATCGTAACGCCGGATGCGATTGAAATCGGAAAGATTTCGCCTAACGCGGCATTGTATGTTCCCGCGGCTACGAGAATCACATCCCCGCTTTTCGCCGAAAACGCGGCCTTGGTGATCGTTTTGAACGGCAGAGAAGGTGAAGTTCCCGAATTCGCGTCCTTGCCGTGTAAGGCGTCCACGTAATACGTAACACCCGCAAGCGTAGCAACGGAGAATTTACTCCGGTCCGTTTGCGAATCTCTTACCGTTTTATCGGAAAACAGCGAAAGAAAAACGGAAACGTTATCCTTTCCTTGGTTTTGGTCAGCACATCCGCCTAATAGCGCGAAGGTGAAAACACAAATGATTAAACTTTTTCTCATTTAATTTCTCCTTTTGAGAATGCGAAATCTAAAAGGAGGCGTCGATCCTGTCAACGCGATCGATAAAAACAAAATTTTTGAATATATTAAAAATATATTCAAAATTATAGATATACTTTCCGGATTTTATAAATTTGGTAGCGAAAGAAAGGGAAAAATTGCGGTCTTATCGATTTCGGTTATCGTATCCCAGATGATCCCAACGAACATTTCCTAATATTATAATTTTATAAAAACGTTTTACGGAACAAAACACGTCCTGGTTCGTTTCACAGACCCTTTCGGTCAGATCGTTTAAATTCGCCGATAAATATGTAAATAGAAACATTCCTACGATTTGATCCGCTTCGATCGGTCCGATCGTTCTTGAATCCAAGGAATCGTCCCGGTTGTCCCCGAGAAGATAGAACTCTCTTTCGCCTAACGTCAATTTCGGAACGGAAACGAACGTGGGTTGGCTTCTGCTTTCGAAGATCGGAACCGAATGTTCGCCGATATGCTCCGTTAAGACGATGAGATTTTTCGGATTCAGACCGGTTTTCCATTCTTCCGCTCGAACCTGCGAAACTTCCAACGGAAACGTTTCACCGTTTACGGAAGTTCTCAGAACCTTAAATCCCTCCGGCGAGACTTCCTCCCAAAGTTCTAGTTTGTCTCCGGGAAGGCCGACGATTCTCCCCAAAAAACTGCGATCGGAATTCTTATCCTTATACGCGACGATGTCTCCGCGTTTGAGTTCTTTCGTTTCGAACAATTCGGTCATGTAAAAAGAATCGTTCACGTTCAAACTCGGCATCATTCCCGAGGAAAGTTGAATCTTAGCCCTGAGAACCCGATCCTTATAAAGCGCGTCGATCAAAACCGTTGAAACGAGCAGGAATAAAAACGAAATCGGTAAAAACCAATATGCGGAAGGAAAGATCCGATTCGAACCGTCCCGATCGGTTTCGTTTTTCTCTTTCGACTCGGAACGAAGAGTCGCGTAGATCAAAATTCCCCACAAAAAAAGAAGATACACGATCAACGTGATCAGTGCGGTTCTTCCGGAACCGTTTACAAAAGCGGAATACGTCCAAAGAGCTCCGAACAATCCAGAAAGCATCGCGACCAAAAAAAACCAACCGAAGAATTTCCGGTCCTTGAGATAATAAAAACCGTACGGAGGCAGGAATAGATTCAGCAGGATCGCGATCGTTTTACGTTTCATGTATATTATAAAATTCGAATACCCGGAAACTGTTTGAATTCCTTCAGAATCTGATGCGAAATTTTCGTCTTCATGTCCCTGCGTTCCCGAACGTGGGTCAGATAACGCAGAGAGAAAAGAATTCCGCCCTCTTCCAAAGAAAGATAAACGATGGGAGACGTTTTTCCGAGACGAACCAGATAGTTTTTGGAAAGTTCCTGAAGCGTATAATCGATTTCACCCTGATCGATGATCGCGTTGTTGCGTATGATTCCGTTTAAAAGTTCTTCCGCTTTTTCGAAATCGGAATCGTACGGAATTTTGATTCTCATCTCGTCCCAAACGTAATTCATCTTGTCCTTCACGACGATCACTTGACGAAGAATCACGAAGTGATTCGGAAAGTGCACGAGACGGTTCGTGGATTGATCGGACTTGGGATCGGAGGAAATTTCCATCAGAGTAAAACGGTTCATCCCGATATTGATGACGTCTCCTCGGACCCCTTCGATTTCGATTCGGTCCCCCACTTCGAAACCGTTGCTTCCGTGGATAAAAAACCAACCCACGAAGTTGAGAGTGATGTCCTTGAGAGAGATTACGATACCGGCTCCGGCCAAACCCATCACGGTGGGAAGATACGAAAGACCCGAAAACACAACCGGCAAAAGAGTGATGAGACCCAAAATGACGAACGACATACGAGCCATCTTTCTTCGGTTGTAACGAGAAGTGACGTCGATGGTGGGTTTGAAAAAATCGAGAACGAGTATGATTACCTTATAGGAAAGAATCAGAAAAAGGATGAAATAAACGATCAAAATCAATTCTTCCGCAAGACCTCGTTCGTTCAGCTTTAGAAGAATGAACGGATTGATGCTTTTCAGAAAATCGATTTCAAAACTCATCCCAGGCCCTTTTGTTTACGAATCGCTAATATGATTTCCTCGGACTCGACCGGAATGTCGAAGATCGGAGAACCTGGTTTTTCCAAAAGAACGAAACGGATGGAACCGCCCACGTTCTTTTTATCGTGAAGCATATGTTTTGCGAGTTCCTTGGACTTCAACTTTGTCTGAAACGGAAGACCGTAATTCTTCAGAGTTTCGATCGTCTGAGTCGTGGTGATCGGATCCAGATTCGATTTTTGTTCGCTTAACAAAAGCGCTGTGACAAGACCGATCGCGACCGCTTCCCCGTGGGAAAACTTTTTGTATTTCGTAACCGATTCGATTGCGTGTGCGGTCGTGTGACCGAGATTTAAAATCTTACGAAGCCCCGTTTCCTTTTCGTCGCTCGAAACAACGTTCGCTTTAAAACGAACGGACTCGGCGATCAAGTAGGGAAGAATCGGAGAATCCACATTCAAATCTTTGAATGAATGCGCCTTCACTTTGTCCCAATATTCTCCGCCGGAAAGAAGGGAATGTTTGATGATCTCCGCCTGACCGCATTTCCATTCCCGTTCCGGAAGAGTGGACAAAGCGAACAAAGGAGCAAAGACGAACTCGGGTTGATAAAAAGAACCGATCATATTCTTCCCGAAGTCTGCGTTCACCGCGACCTTACCGCCCACGGAAGAATCCACGCAAGCGAGTAGAGTCGTCGGAATCTGAACGAAACGAATTCCTCTCAAATAAGTCGACGCGATAAAACCCGCAAAGTCTCCCACAACCCCGCCGCCGAACGCGAGAATCAGAGATTTACGATCGGCGCCGTATTCAATGAGTTTATTATATACGTCTCCGGTTCGATCGATATGTTTCGACTTCTCGCCGCCCTTTACGTAGATTTCTCGGACCGGAATTCCGAGAGGATCCAATTCCTTTTCCAGATATTTCGAATATAAAGAATGAATCGATCTTTCCGTGATTAAAAAAATGGAAGTGACTCCGGGAAGTTTTGCGATTTCTTCCGACAAGCCGGAAAGATCGGTGTGAAGATGAACCGGAACGGATTTGTGTTCCGTGTTCACGGGAACGGTTTCGATAAGACTCATTTTTTTTCAGATACCCAAGTGCTTTTGATAAAGGGCGCCGATTTGAAATCTCCGTTCAAAAGAAAGGATTTGATATCGGGCCTAAGATCCATTTCACGAACCGCCGCAGGAGAAAAATAACCGAAACCGGTAATCGCCTTTTCTTTCAAGTTGAGTTCGGGAACTTCCTTTTTGACGTTCACCGCAAAGACGAGTTGAATGAGATGTCTTTTTCCGCCGGGTTCAATGGACTCATTTAAGAGTAAAAAAGAAGCCGATTTCATTTCAAGAGAAAGTTCTTCTTTAAGTTCTCTTTTCAGAGCGTCTTCCGCGCTTTCACCGAATTCGATTCCGCCGCCCGGCAAAAGCCAATAGTAAGAATCCTTTTTCTTTTGCTGAATGAGAAGAATTTCGTTTTGAGAATTTTCGATCAAGGCCGCAACCCTGACCCTCATTCCTTTTTTTTTAAAGAAAAAATCCATCTACTTAGATTGTCGTCCTTTGATCCGAGGAATCTTGATTTGGAAAGGAATGTTTTCTAAGTTCCTCTCTGAATTCGATTGTAAAGTTCTTTAGCCGCGTTTTGTTCCGCCGCCTTTTTGCTGACGCCCGAACCGCTCGCTTCCCATTTATCTCGGATTCGAACGCTGACCTGAAAGACCTTCGCGTGGTCCGGGCCCGATTCTCCCTTCATACGGTAGACCGGAAGAACCTTAAAATGTTTCTGAGAATATTCCTGAAGTTGCGTTTTGTAGTCCCGGACAGATTCTTCCTTTTCCGGATTTTCCGCAAATTCTAATAGATGTTGAACGATGAATTTTTCCGCGATCTCAAAACCCAAATCCAAATAGATCGCGCCCACAAGAGATTCGAAAAGATTCGCGGAAAGTTTACGACGTCCTTTTCCTTGAGAATTTTTTTCACCCTTCCCTAAAAGAAGATATTCTCCGAGTTCGAGTTTCTCCGCGATCGAGTTTAAGATCGGCGTGGAAACGATCCTGGATTTGATCCTGGACAATTCTCCCTCGTTTGCCTGGGGATATCTTTGAAACAACGCGCGTGCGGCCACAAGACCCAACACGGAGTCGCCTAAGAATTCGAGACGTTCGTTGTCTTCGACGATCTCCGGATTCTCGTTTTTATAAGAGCTATGGATAAATGCGGTATTATAATATTCTAGTTTAGAAAACTTGATTCCGATTTTTTTGGAAAGCTTTTGAAGACTTTGGACCCGGTCCGGGTTTTTCAGAGAGAAGGAAGGTTGTGTTTTTTTAAAGATCAAAGGAGGGAAAAAAGAATTCCGAGTTCCGCGAAGAACCCGGAAAGTCTCAAACGATTAGGACTTGAGGTTGTCGATGAACTTAGTTACGTCCCCGACAGTTTGAATTTTCTCAGCGTCTTCGTCAGAGATTTCGATTCCGAATTCTTCTTCGAGAGCCATTACTAGTTCAACCGTGTCCAGAGAATCTGCACCGAGGTCGTCTATGAAGTGAGCCTCAGGTGTAACTTCAGATTCATCCACTCCAAGTTGTTCTACGATGATAGATTTAACTTTTTCAAAGTCTGCCATTGTTTCCTCCGTACCACATTTAGGTGGTATGATGATTTTTTGTTAGATTTAGCCAGGCGGATATAAAATCCACCGAATTTTATAGATTTAATTCCGAAAATATTTGGCAAGCCAATATACTTTTTTTCAGAAAAAAACTCCTTTAAATCGTGATTCGTTTTTATTTTTCAAATCGGTTTTTTAACGATCGAAAATGATTTGATGCAATGCAGGAAAATTTCGTAAGAGTTTGTCTCATTAGAATCGTTTCGAATTCTTTGATTCGATTTCATTCTATTCCAAAAATAAAAAAGTGAAACGGAAAAAGATTCTTTTCTTCTGCGAACAAAAAAAAGAACGAATGGGAATTTGTTTTTTTCGAACGAATATGAGGAAATACGGAGAAATCGATTCTTTCACTCGAGAAAAGAGTGAAAGAATCTTTTGAAATTCTAAATTCTTACCCTTGAGCGCCCGGGAGAAATCCTCCGCCGTTCACTTCGATTACCTGACCGGTAATAAAGGAAGAAATATCGGAAGCTAAGAACGCGATCGTGTTCGCGATATCTTCCGGTTGTCCCGCTCTTTTCAGAGGGATGGCCGCAACCATGGCAGTTCTGATTTTTTCCGGAATCGCTTCTGTCATTTCAGTGGCGATAAAACCCGGTGCAATCGCGTTACAACGAACCTTACGAGAAGCCATTTCCAATGCGACCGCTTTCGTAAAACCGATCACTCCCGCTTTGGATGCGGAATAGTTGGTTTGTCCGATGTTTCCGTTTACTCCCGCGATGGAAGAAAGATTGATGATCGATCCTCCGTTCGGATTTTTCATCATGAACTTGATTGCCGCTTGAGTGCAGTTGAAAGTTCCGGTAAGGTTTACCGCGATCACCGCGTCCCACTGTTCTTTTTTCATTCTCATAAGAAGAGTGTCTTTCGTAATACCGGCGTTATTTACGAGAACGTCCACGCTTCCGAATTCATCTACACAAGCTTGGATCGCTTTTGCGGAAGATTCAGCGTCCGCTACGTTCGTTCCGATTCCGATAGCCTTCACTCCGGTTTGTTTTGCGATTTCTTCCGCAGTCGCCTTGCTCGCTTCTTCGTTCAAATCCGCGATTACGATGTTTGCTCCCGCTTTTGCAAGAGTCAGAGCCGTTGATTTTCCGATTCCTCTTGCGGATCCGGTGATTACGGCGTTTTTACCTTTTAAATCGATCATAATTCTTTCCTATTCGGGTGCTCTGCGGCTAAAGTATTTCCTTCGAATAGCGGGTCAAGGGAGTTTTCCGCGTTTTAAGCCCGGGGAACAGAACGAACGTTCTGCCCCGATGATTCGAAAAAGTCGGTTATAATTGAATTCTTTTCGGAAATTTTCTACCCTCTTTCGAAAAAGACTTTTCGAATCGACGACCGGACGTTTTAACCTATCGATTCAACGGAAAAAAGCGATCCAAGAATATGAGCAAAAAGAACGGCGTTTCCCAAAAATTATCCACGGAACAAATCGAAGAATTTTTCAAAACGTTAAAGACCCGTTTTGAAAAAAATAAAAAACGTCATCAGAATTTAGAATGGGAGAAGGTTCGAACAAGACTCGAATCCAAGCCCGAAAAACTCCATTCTTTGTACGAAATGGAAAGAACCGGCGGCGAACCGGACGTAGTCGATTTCGATTCGAAAACCGGGGCGTTCGTTTTTTACGATTGTTCCGCCGAAACTCCGAAAGGTCGCAGAAGCGTTTGTTACGATCGGGAAGCTCTGGATTCCAGAAAAGAACACAAACCATCTGACAACGCGATCGACATGGCCCGCGCGATTGGAATCGAACTTTTAAACGAAGAACAATACCGCGCGTTGCAAGAGCTCGGAGAATTCGATACGAAAACTTCGAGTTGGATCGTTACTCCGCCTTCCATTCGAAAATTGGGAGGGGCTCTTTTTGCGGATCGTCGTTACGACGCGGTCTTTGTATATCACAACGGCGCTTCTTCGTATTACGCGGTCCGAGGGTTTCGAGGTTTGCTTCGCGTTTGAATTGTAGAATTTGTTCGGCTTCGACGCGAAGACGTTAAGTTCTTTTCGGTAAAACATACACGGGAGAAAATCCTCCGCCCGGAGTTCTAAAATTCGTGGTTTGACCTCGGTATAAACGGGAAGCCAAAAGTAGAATTTCTTCCCGATAAACATAAGCTCTTAAATCCGTCTTATAAGTTTCCTTCTCGCCTTCGTTCAAAAGAATTCTTTCGGACGGATTTACGATTTCTTGATATATGTAATCGGCATCGATAATTTCCTGAAAGACTCCCTTTGTCAGTTTATCTCCTCGATATACGGCTTTACTTCCGTAACCGCAAGTCGGTTTAAAAAAGAATTTTTTTCTTTCGGACCATAACGTTTGGGGTTCCACGTTTTTCACAAATCCTGTGAATGGAATCGCTTTGGAAAGAACTTCCCGATCTTTGGAATCGATTCCAGAATTTTTTAAAAACTCCGGATCGTTCCATAAAATGAAATTTGTTTTTTTCGCATAGAGCGCGTAGTCCAAAGAGTTCGGAGTTAAGACGATCGTTTCTTCCTTCCATGCGTTTTTAAGAAATCGATTTTCAGGTTTGTCCAAATAAAAATCCGTAAGACGATTGTAGATTAAATCGACTTTGATTCCGGAATAAAAAAGGGAACCGTTCTCGTCGGCTTGCAAAGATTCCGGGGAAACGATCTCGGATAAAATTCCGTGTTTTAAAAACAGATCCCGAAACAAAATAAATTCTGGATAAAGAAATTGTTCCGTCGGGTTCTCGTCTACGATCGCAATAAACTTCGGATTTCCCTCTCTGCCGGAGGATTTCCATTCGCGGAAGAACGTGTTCAAGAAATTATCTTCGATTGCTCGAATCTCATCCGCTCGGGGAAGCATTTCGGAAACCTCGGGACAACATTCTTTTTGTGCCTCCATGAGCTTCGTTTCCAAAAACGCGCCTCCCGCGTTCGTATTGATTTCTATCAACTTAGGACCTTCGTTCGTTAGATGAAAATCGAAACTCAAAAAAACGCCGCCTTCCGAAAAACGTTTTCTTAAATTTTGCGGAAACTCCTTGAGAATTTCGTTTCGAACGATTTCGTTTTTCAAAACGTTTTGAATCGATTTGACCACCCGTTTCATAAAATCGAAATCGATTGAATCCAAAAAGGTCGCGCTGGGAGAAAAGAATCGTTCCGATAAAATTTTCGAACTCGTTTCGTCTCGATCCTTAAAATTAGAAATCTTATCCAAAAAACTTTTTTCTAATTTTTCCTCCGCAAGGGTAATACATTGACATTCTCGGTTGAGCACTTGGGAAAGATTTGTCATAGTTTTTTTCTTTTAACGTTTTATAATTCCTTCATCGGCAATTTCAAATCTTTCGATTCAAATCACTTAAGAAATCCTGAATATAATCTCTTATCATACTCCGAACCTTCCTGAATTCCTCTTCGATCTCCATTTCGGTTCCGCTCGCTTTTGCCGGATCGGGAAAATTATGATGAAGCCTTTGAGCATTCGAAGGGAAATACGGACAATTCTCACGAGCGTGATCGCAGACGGTGATGATATAGTCGAAGTCGATCTTTTTATATTCTTCGATTCGGTTCGATGTTTGTTTCGAAATATCGATTCCAACTTCCCCCATCGTCCGAATCGCCCGAGGATTGACTCCGTGCGCTTCGATCCCCGCACTGAATATTTCCATACGATCCCCTGCAAAATGTTTGAGCCAACCTTCGGCGATTTGGCTTCTACAACTATTGCCCGTGCATAAAACAAGAATCTTCGGTTTCTTCATCAACAGCAATTCTCCCGGTCCTGAGTTTTATATTTATCTAAGCCATCAAAGAAAGCGTTTAAATCCTTTCTGAATTTTTCAATCTGCGTCCAGTTCAGACAATAACAGGATTTATTACCGTCCACCTCGCCCGAAATCAATCCAGCCGATTTTAATTCCTTGAGATGTTGAGAAACCGTCGCCTGCGCCAGCGGAAGCACTTCAACGATTTCGCCGCAGATACATTCTTTTTTTTTGGCGATCGTAGTTAATATCGACAACCGCGCCGGATGGGAAAAAGCCTTAGAGAATTCCGCGAGCGATCTCGCGCCATTCTTAAACTGATCTTTTTTATTGACCGCCATATTGTATATCGTAAATATACGATAGTAAAAAGTAAATAAAAAATATCGAAACTAAGCCGAATCCGAAGAAGCAATTGAAAGAAAGATAAAAATTCTCCTCCGTAAGGCGAATAGACTCTTCCGAAATTCGCGGGTTGAAAGGTTGGAATAAATCGCGTAAGGCCGACGAGAAAACGGAAAGACGTTTTCTAAATTCGATTTTTTGAATACGAGTCCTCAATCGAAAGAAAGAATCGCTTTCACCCAAAAGAAATTCCATACGGTTCTGAGAAGGGTCTTGAGAATCGCAAAACTCAAAAGGATCGACGAGAAAATAAAACGCAGTTCCGTCCGCATTCTTTCGAAAGCGGGTTCGTCCGATTCTCCACCTTGCAGAACGTTTTCCCATAGAATACGAATCCATTTGGATTGATACAAAACTTCTCCGAAGATAAACACGAACACTAGAATTCCCGCCAAGATCCGAAACGATCTCGGAATCTTTTTTTCGAGAATCAAAGATATATCGATCCCCGCAAAAATCAAAAACATAAGTCCGTAAAAAAGCGCGGAATATCGGAAAAGACTCGGCTCGAAAGTTTCAGGGTCGACGCTGAATCCCAAAAATCTTCCGAGCCAAAGATTCAAAACGAAGAATAAAAAACCGAAGATCAAATCCGTTCTTAAAAGTTTTATCGATTTATTTTTCGTTTTGTTCATACGTATACAATTTCGTTCGAATGTTCGAGAGAGAATTTTTCGATTTGTTCGATCGTATAATCGGCGAGTTTCCCGATCTCGAACACAAACGATCTCATCTCAACGATAAGCGAACGTCTTCGAACCGAGTCCGCAATTCCGAATTTTAAAATCCTTGGTCCTTTGAATATTTTGAAAAACGTTTCGTTCCATTAGAATTTTAAGAACCTCGTTCATAGCGGAAGAATAATCGCTATTCTCCTTATCCTTGTCTTCCAATTGATTGTGTTCCTGAAACAGAGCTTCGTCGAAAGGTGTTTGAAAACCGCGATTGAGAGCGCGAAAGCAGGCAAAACCGTGATACGCCCAACCGTCAGGATCGTTGCGAAGCGTGGAAATTTTTTCAGGAGAATCGTAGTAGCGGGGAGATTGTAGAGCGAGTTCTTTGAGAGCTTTTTCGAAATGACCGACCGAGTTGAAACAAAGTCGACTTTCGTCGATTGCAAACGCGTAAAACGTTTCGTTCGAATGTTCGAGGGAGAATTTTTCGATCTCGGCCTGAGCAAAGTCGGCCAATTTTTTTACATCAAACATAGAGCCCATCCTGCTTTCGTTATAAAAGGTCTACAACCGTGGGTTTATTTTTTGATTCTTTTTTGATTTCTGATTAAAAGTCCGCGTTATACGAAACGAGTGAAGTTATGCGTGCTTGCGTTCGATGTCGCATTAAAAAAAGAATTGTGCGTCGCCAAAAATCATCTAACGAAGCCGCAATAACGGACGAACCCAGAAGTGAAACGTTTTAAATATTCTTTTATAGGAAGATAAGGAAATCGATTTATAATGCGGAAGGTTGAACGATAATTCGATTCGAATTAGATATTGTATTTCTTCAGATCGGCCGCGATTCGATCGTTGATCTGATGCCCGGCGCAGACGTTCACGACTCGGATCGCGCTTTGCACCGCGAGCGCGTTAGACGATCCGTGTCCGATCAGACAGATTCCGTCCACGCCGAGCAACAAGGCCCCGCCGTATTCCGCGTAATCGAGACGTTTTTTGATCGCGGCAAACGTCGGCTTGAGTAAGAGAGCACCCGTTTGCGCAAGACTAGATTGTTTGATGCTTTCCCGCAAAACGTTAAAGATGGATTTGGAAAGACCTTCGGTCGCCTTTAAAACGATATTCCCGATAAAACCGTCGCAGACGACTACGTCCACGTCCTTTCCGCTTCCGTATAAGTCCCGCCCTTCCACATTTCCTACGAAGTGGATCGGAAGTTTTTTGATCATCTCGAAGGCCTTCAAAGAAACCGTGTTTCCTTTTTTGTCCTCTTCCCCGTTGGAAAGAATTCCGACTTTCGGATTAGAAATATTGAATATGAGTTTGGAATAAATTTCCCCCATCACCGCGAACTGCGCCAGATAATCCGGTTTGCAATCCACGTTGGCACCCGCGTCCACAAGAAGCATAGGAGGTCCGTTTTCCTGGGGAATCGGCGCGGCGATCGGAGGACGAAGAACTCCGGGAATTCTTCCCAGATACAAAAGCGCGGATGCCATGGTTGCGCCCGTGTTTCCGGGAGAAAACATTCCCACGCAGGTCTTATCCGCTACGAGTTGTGTGGCTTGAACAACGGAAGAGTCTTGAAGTGTGCGCACGGCGATCGACGGAGAATCGTTCATGTCGATGATCTCCGATGCGTGCTGGATTCTTACTTTAGCTGTGTCGTATTCGAATTTGAGGAGGATCTCCCCGATTTCTTCTTCTTTGCCGACCAGGACGACATTAGCCCCATCCTGGTTTACGGCATTTACGGCGCCTTCAATGATCTTTTCCGGCCCGTAATCGCCGCTCATTACATCGACGGCGACCCACATCATAGGTATTAATTTTCTTCTTTAGGCTTCTTAACTTTCGGCTCTAAAACGATTCCTGTTTTGTAAAATCCGCAGGTTGGGCAGATTCTATGAGGAAGTCTGTAAGAATTACAATTAGGACAAGGAACCAAATTCGGTTTCCCGATGGCATGATGAGCCCGTTTTGTCCTTACTTTTGATTTCGATTTGCGTCTTTTGGGAACTGCCATTGCTTTCCTCTTGGGAAATTGAAGTTGTTAAACAATATTTTTTTGAGGCTGGTAATCCTCAACTATTATTTCATGGAAACGAGGAATTGGCTCATATTTTGGAAAGAGAATCCATAAACTCCACGGCTTCCTTTCTTTTTCCGTACAGGGAAGAACGGTTGAAAACGAGCCTTGCCGAAGATTCTAAAATTATGTCCAACTCTTTGAGTCCGTTGGCCTTAAGCGTTCCGCCGGTGGAAACCAGATCCACGATACAATCCGAAAGTCCGACGAGCGGAGCCAATTCGATACTTCCGTAGAGTTTGAAAATCTCACAGGACAATCCTTTGTGAAAAAAGAATTCCCGCGCCAAGTTCGGATATTTGGTCGCGACTCGGATCTTACGATGACGCGCTTCCAACGTATAACCTTCCGGCGCCGCCAAGGAAAGCCTGCACTTTCCGATCTTTAGATCCAACGGGGTCGCGAGATCGTAGCCGCCTTCTTTCAATACGTCCCAACCGCTGATTCCCGCGTCCGCAGCGCATTGTTCCACGTAAGTCGCAACGTCTTGGGAGCGCACGAGAAGAATCCGAATTCTTCCCTTAGGATCGTTGTAGATCAGTTCTTTGGAATTTGGATCGGGTTTGGAAGAAAGCCAACCCTTGGAGATCATCAGATCGATGCTCTCCTCAGCAAGTCTTCCTTTGGGCAAAGCCAGTGTAAGCATCAGCCTTTCTGGTTGAGTTTGATTAAGAGGAAGGTCGCGTATTGTTTTACGGTGTTGTAATCGGTGGCGGGGGTTTTGATGTCCTGATCGAGAACCTTTTTTAATGATTCGATCGCTTCCGCCTTTTTACCGTTCTGCGCCTGAAGTCTTCCGGTTTGGTATAAACTCCAAGCCAAGAATCCGTTCGCCTCTCTCGTGTTTGTGAGAAGATTTGCGGAAGTCGCAAAGTCGGTTTCCGCAGACGCAAGATTCCCTTCTCTTTCACGAAGGTTTCCCGCGAGATAAAAGTAATACGCTTTGACTTCGGTCGGTTCGTCGATTTTTTTACCGGCCCATTCGAGTTTGTCCGCGGCCTTTTGGAATTCTCCGTTTCGGGAATAAAGATCCGAAAGAATTTTAGCGAGTCGGAGATCCAATTTTTTGGAAGAATACTGTTTGGAAACTTCCTCGTAAGCCGCGATCTTTTCTTTCAAATCGGTTGCGGGATTGGCTCTGAACTTTTTGTCCAAAGCTTCGAGGGCGATCGTTCCTTTTTCGAACTGAGAATCTTGGTATTGAAAGTAGATTACGAAAGCGAGAATGATCACAAGAATCGCACCCGCGCCGATCAGAACTTCCTTGATACGCGCGGCGATCGCTCTGAAAAATTTAATCAGAGCCAATTCCACTTTGCTACCTTGGAAGTCCGCGTAAGGATCAACCTTAACTTCTTTCGTCATCTGACCGGATTCGTACCGTTTCATATCAAGTCCTTGTTTCGAGGATTCTTATCTGAGAGAAGTGTTTAAGAAACTTCCCAAACTTTCACGAGAAGGAGCGTCCGAAGTCTTGAGATACTTGGACATTTCCTCTCTTTCGAGAGCCTTGTCGAAATCCTTGATGGATAAAGAGATCTTCTTATTCTTCACATCAATCTTGATGACTGCGGTTTTCACGATCTCGTCCGGTTTGTAAATTTCCGCGATGTTCGTTTCTCTTCCGTTCGGAACTTCGGAGATATGAACCAGACCTTCGATTCCGGGAGCCACTTCCACAAAGATACCGAATTCTTTGATGGACTTGATCTTTCCTTCCACGATGGTTCCGATCGGATGTTCGTTGCGGAAAATTTCATACGGATTCTCGAGAAGTTGTTTCAGACCGCAGGAAATTCTCTGCGCGTCCAAGTTTACGTCGAGGATCATGTATTTAACGGTGTCGCCTTTTTTGAGTTGAGAAGTAGGATTGCTCGCTTTCTCGTCCCAAGTGATGTCGCTGATATGAATCAAACCTTCGATTCCGTTTTCAACTTCCACGAACGCGCCGTATTTAGTAATTCCGGTGATCACACCTTCCAAAACGTTTCCTCTGCGGATTTCAGGGCTTAACTGATCCCAAGGATTCGGTTGGAGTTGTTTGAGTCCGAGAGAAAGTCTTCTGTTTTTGAAATCGATGTCCAAAACCAGAGCTTCCACTTCTTGACCTTTTTTTAATATGTCTTTCGGTTGTGGGGGTTTTTTAGACCAAGCCAATTCGGAAGTATGAATCAAACCTTCCAAACCTTCTTTCAATTCCACAAACGCTCCGAACTTCGTAAGAGAAGTTACGGTTCCGCGGATGACCATTTCTTTTTCCAAAGAACGTTCCGCCCAAACCCAAGGATCTTCGTAGAGTTGTTTTAAACCTAACGCGAGTTTGTTGTTTTCCTTATCGAGTTCGAGAACCACGAGTTCCACTTCTTGACCGATTTGGAAATATTGTTTAAAAGGAGCGTATTTTTTGTAAGAGATATCTCTTTGACGAAGAAGTCCGGTGACTCCGTCCACTTCGCAGAAAACTCCGAAGGAAGCGATCTTGCTGACTACGGATTTAACCTTGTCGCCCACTTTGAGTTTGAGAAGAAGAGCGTCCCATTTTTCCTCGTTCACTTCGTCCAAAAGTTTCTTTCTAGAAACCACGCCGGAACGGGTGCGGTCGTTGAGTTCGATGATCTTAAACTCAAGTTCCTTGTTTTTGAAGGTTTCGCCTTCTTTGAATTTATAGCTGAGTTGAGAAGCCGGTAAAAAGAGATCCACTCCTTCTACGTTTACGATGTAACCTTTGCCTTTGATTTCGTTTACTAAACGACCCGTTACTTGATAGCTGTTTTTAAAAGCTTCCTTAACGATTTCCCAACCTTTTCTTTGGTCGGCTTCTTTTTTGGAGAGAATACATCCCGAGTCTTGGGATTCTTTTCTTTTTACGATTGCGGAGACATAATGGCCGCGTTCCGGAGTTTCGTCGAAATCTCCTCTTGGGATACGGCCTTCTTGTTTGAGCCCTTCGATTGCCACATAAACGTAGTCGTTGTCGACGGAAACGATCTTTCCTTCAACGACTTGATCTTTCCGGAGTTCCGGTTCTTCGTGTATTGATTGTTCCCACTGTTTGAATACTTCTGCAAAAGTGGACTTCTCTTCCTTGTTTGTCATGGGGCGTAGGTTACTCGGCTAATGGTAGTTCAGGATCCGTCTGGAAAATTTCGGGGATCATCGATCCAGAATCTCAAGGATCTTGCTAATTACACTATTTTTGGAGAGGATATCAGTGTCAATTAGGAATGCGTCCTTTGCCTGATAAAGAGGCGCGATTTCCCTTTCCATATCCGATTTATCCCGAAGAATGATTTCACTTTCGATCTCGTTCCGGTCGACTTCGATCCCCTGCTCCTTCAGTTGTAAAAATCTTCTTTCCGCGCGCACTTTGGAAGACGCGGTTAAATAGAATTTGAATTTCGCGTCCGGAAAAACTTCGGTTCCGATATCGCGTCCGTCCATAATCAATTTGTAAAGTTTCGCGAGAGAATGGAGTTCCTTGTTCACGAAGTCGCGATAAATTCTTCGGTTGGCGATATGTTTGATCTCTCTCGTAATTTCCGAAGTTCGGATCGCGAGAGAAACGTCTTCCCCGTTCAGTAGAATTTTGTTTTCGTTTCCGGCCGAAAATTCGCAGAGGATATGCGCCTCGGAAATCGACCTTTCCGCCTCGGGGGTTTTGACCCAATCGGAGAATTCTCCCGCGTTAGTCGCCTTTTGATATCTCCGGAATAAAAACAAGGTCAACGCGCGGTAAAACGCCCCCGTGTCCAAATAATTGAATCCGATCTTTTCGGCGATTTGTCTCGCTACGGTGCTTTTGCCGGAACCGGCGGGTCCGTCGAGCGCGATCACATTCTCATTCATAAATACATCCTTGGAGCAACGTTTCGAATCCAGGGAAGGAAGTTTCGATCCAGGAAGTTTCGTCGATTTCGAGTTTAAAACCGGAAAGCGCCTTGAGGATCAAAAAGCTCATCGCGATCCTGTGATCCATGTAGGAAAGAATGGGGATTTTCTTTCCCTGGGAAAGTTCCGCCCATACTTCCTCTGATTTTCTTGAGGTTCCGTCTAACGCGTAACCGTCCGGATATTCTTCCACTTCGATTCCGAGCGCGCGAAAGTTCGAAACCATCGTATGAATCCGATCCGATTCCTTGGCGCGAAGTTCTTCCGCGTGACGGATTTCGAAACCGCCTTCCGCAAAAAGCCCGGCCACGGAAAGGATCGGAATCTCGTCGATGATCGAAGGAATTAAGGATTCCGGAATATTCGATTTTCTTAATGTGGATGGAAACGTTTTAAGATCGCCGACCGGTTCTCCGCATTCGATTCTTCGATTGAGAATTTCGATCTTGGCGCCCATCAGTTCCAGCGCGGTCAAAATCCCCGTTCTCGCCGGATTGAGTCCGATGTTCTGGATCAGAAGATTCCCTTCTTTGGCCAAAACTCCGAGCACCAAAAAAAACGCGGCGGAGGAAATATCGCCCGGCACTTTGAATTCTCCTCCGTTCAAAACATACGGAGGTTTGATCTTAAAGCGAAGGGGAGAAATCTGTTCGATCTTATTTCCCAAAAAACGAAACATATTTTCCGTATGATCGCGGGAAAGTATGTTTTCCGAATATTCCAATTCCGTTGAGGACGCGATGGCCGCGAGCATCAAACAGGATTTGATCTGCGCGCTCGCGATCGGACTTTCGTAACGAAAGCCGTTTAACTTCTTACCCGAAATTTGAAGAGGGGCCGTTTCTTTTTCTCCGAGCCCGCGTATGTCCGCGCCCATGGCCGTAAGAGGTTTGATGATTCTTCCCATGGGACGTTTTTTCAGAGAATCGTCTCCGGTCAAAGTCGCGTTCACTCCGGGCAAGCCGCAGATCAGCCCCGCCGACAATCGGATTCCCGTTCCGGCGTTTCCGAAATCGAGTTCCACCTTCGGCGAAACGAGCGCGTCCTTTCCCGGACTTTTGAATTCGTATTCACCGGGTGCGATTTTTTTTGCGTCTAACCCGAGTTTGGTGAATGCGGACATCGTGTTCAAAGGATCTTCCGCTTCGAGAAATCCGGTCACCTTGGATCGGCCCGTCGAAAGGGCCGCGAACAAAACGGAACGATGGGAAAGGGATTTGTCTCCGGGGACCGTGATTTCCCTGGACTTGAGTTTAGTGTTTCTTGGAATCATCCTGGTTCTTCAAAATATAATCCCTGGATCTTCGGGAGGTTTCCATAAAACCCTCCCATTCTTTATGATTCAGAGTGTTCTTTGGATTCAATTTTTCTAATATAATATCGAGACGTTCCCTGTAATCCAGAAGGGAGTTGTAGATCTCTTCCTGATTGGACGCGAAGATCGCGGACCACATCTTCGGATTGGAACCTGCGATCCGAGTCATATCCCGAAAGCCTCCCCCGTTCAATGGAATCGGAGAGAGATCCGTGTATTGTTTTACGATCTTTTGATTGGCCGCCCAGTCCGCCATGATCGAGGAAAGTATATGAGGAGAATGTGATAGATACGAAAGAATCGAATCGTGTTTATCCGCGGGAATTTCGATCGTTTCCATTCCGATCTTTTTCCAGAAAGCGTCCAAATTCTTCCCTACTTCCGGTCTTGCGTTTTTCGGACAGGTCAGAATACAAAGCCTTCCCTCATACAGGGACGCGTTCGCGAACTCTAACCCTGATTCCTCGGAACCGCACATAGGATGCGAAGAAACATAATTGTGCGCGCCCGGAAAACGAGCCTCGACCGCGTGAATGATTTCTTTTTTCGTCGAACCGAGATCGGTGATCACTCCCTCGTAATCCAAGGGAAGTTCGGAAATCAGCTTTACGGTGAGATCCACCGGAACTCCGAATATGATAAAATTGTAATCTTTCCAACTCTTGGAAGAATGAAATTCCTCCGAGGTAAGAATTTCGTCCGCGGACTTGAGAGATTCTCCCTTGGTTTTGCTTTTGGAAGAACTGACGACTCCGGTTACGCGCGTCCCGATTCCTTTTTTTTTGAGCGCAAGCGACAAGGAGGCGCCCATCAACCCGAGACCGTATATGAGAATATTAGAATATTCTGTTTTCACAGGCTTTGAGGAGACATCGGATAGGAACCGAGGACTCTTAAAAAGATCGTGTTTTCTTTCAGACTGGAAAGAACCTTTTGGATGGATTCGTCCTTTTGATGACCGTTGAAGTCGATAAAGAAGTTGTATTCCCAGGAATTTCTTCTCGTGGGTCTGGATTCTATCTTGGTAAGATTCAGTTGATGATCGAAGAATGGTTTTAATACCCGATACAAGGCTCCCGGTTTATCGGGACAAGAGAACACGACGGAGGTTTTATCGTTCCCCGTGGGAGGGCATTGATTTTTTCCGATGATCAAAAAGCGGGTCGTGTTGTCCGCGAGGTCTTCGATCGATTCTCGGATTAAACTGAGTCCGTAAATTTCGGCCGCGATGGAAGACGCGATCGCCGCACATCCTTCTTTTTTTTCCGCTACGATCTGAGCGGCCTTTGCCGTGGAAGAAGTTTCCACGATCTCCACGTGCGGAAGATTGGCGGCCAACCAATTCTTACACTGGGAGTTCGCGATCTTGATTCCGTATAAGGTTTTGATTTTGGAAAGATCGTGTTCGAATCCCAGAAGGCTGATGCTGATTCTTAAGTAATGTTCGGAGTAGATGAGAAGATCGGAAACCAAAAACTGATCGAGCGTGGAATTGACAAGACCTTCGCTTGAGTTCTCGACGGGAACGACTCCGTAATCGATCTTATCGGTTTCCACCGCGCGAAACACGTCGGGAATGGAATTGAATTCCAAGGCTTGGATGGAAGCGCCGAAACGGGTACGAACCGCTTGGTTGGAAAAAGAACCCGCGGGTCCGAGATAACCGATTTCCAATCCTTTTTCGACGGAGATGGAACCGGACATGATTTCGCGATAGATCGCGATGAGAACCTTGTCGGGAAGAGGTCCTCCGCTGAGAGACTTTATCTTTTCATAAACTTCTTTTTCGCGATCGGGACGGAATACGGGTTCGTTTCTTTCCCGTTTGATTTCTCCGATCTTCGCGACGAATTCGGTACGGGCTTGGATCGCCTTTACGATTTCCTGATCCAGAGAATCGATCTGATCCCGGTATGTTTTTAGTTGTTGATCCAAGTCACTCATGTTCGAGTAAATCGTCCAGGTTTTCGAATTTTAGCTCTTTTACTTCCACGGGAGCCGGAAGATCCGATAGTTTATTCAAACCAAAATGAATCAAGAATTCTTTCGTGGTCCCGTAAAGCGCGGGTCTTCCGGGAACTTCCTTGTTTCCGATCGGTTTGATCAGTTTTTTTGAAATCAGAGAAGTCACCATTGCCCTGGAAGAAACGCCTCGGATCTCGTCTATCTCCGGTAAGGTGATGGGTTGTTTGTATGCGATGATGGCAAGAGTGTCGAGGCTCGACTTGGAAAGTTGTTCCCTTCTTTTTTCCTTGAAGATGTTCCCGAGAATTTCGGAATATCCTTCGTTGGTCACGAACTGATAGGCCCCGCCGATTTCCTTCAGCAGAAAACCCCCGTTTTTTTCGGAGTAGTCTAAGACGAGTTCGTCCAGAATTTCTCGAGCTTCCGTCTTTTCCATCTCGGCGGATTTGGCGATGCTCGCCAATTTCAGAGGTTCGCCGGAAACGAATAGTAATGCTTCGATCAATCCCTTGAGTTTTGTCCTGTCCCGTTCCACTGTTCCTCGATCAGAAATAAACGGATTTCCCCGAAAAGTTTGTGCTGTTTAGCCCGGAGAATCCTCTGCTTACTTAGTTCCAGCAATGCCAGAAAAGTGGCAACGATTTCTGCCTTTTCAGGAACTTCCTTCTCGAATAATTCCGGAAAAGAAACTTCCTTTTTTTCTCGGAGGGAAGAAAGAATTTTTTCCATTTTCTCTTCCACCGTGAATCGGTGAGGTGTGGTGAGTAAGGCGGGAATTTCCGCGTCGTCGACTTTGGATTCGAGAATTTCGTTGAATGCGGAAATCAAATCGAGAAGAGAAACGTCGAGCCAGTTGTCTTCTTCCTCTAAGGTAACGTTGGATTCTCTTCTGAAAACTCCGGCTTGGGTTTGATCGATATCCGAAAGTCGCTTAGCGGTAAGCTGGAATTTTTTATGTTCTAAAAGTTTTTCTACAAGTTCGGGAGGAAGGGGCGGCTCGTAGTCTTCTTCTTCAAAACCCGGATCCGGCAACAAGGCCTTGGATTTGAGATAGATAAGATTGGCCGCCATCAAGGCGTACTCGGCGCTGAGTTCTAAGGAAAGGGTCTCAGAAATCCGAAGGAAGCTTAAAAAATCGCGGGTGATGCGAGAGAGAGAAACATCAAAGATGTCCACTTTATAACTTTCAATCAAACTCCAGAGGACTGACAGAGGTCCTTCCGTCAAACCTCCCTCTGAATTGTTCCATTGAACTACAAAGGACTTACCGGATTCTTCATTCTCCATTCAAAGACGTCTGCCTTATGAGTTCAGAGCTTTATCCGCCGCCTGCTGGAGTCTTTCCGGAGAAAACGGTTTTACGACGAAGTCTTTGACTCCCATCTTGATCGCTTTTGCCAAAAGGTCTTCCTGACCAAGAGCGGTAACCATGATAATTCTCGCTTTAGCGTCCAACTTGAATATTTCCTGAGCCGCTTCGATTCCGTCTTTTTCACGCATGGTAATATCCATCGTAACTAAGTCCGGTTTCAAAGACTTATATTGCTCCACTGCAATATTCCCGTTTTCGGCCTCGCCTACGATCTCATGACCGGTTTGCGTAAGCGCGTCTTTCACCATGGTTCTCATGAATTTGGCATCATCCACAACGAGAATTCTGGCCATATTAAATTCCTCTCTCTTTCAAAATGATTTGGATCCTATTGATGATATCAGTAACAGGCTCGATATATTCGACGCCTCCCATTTCAACAGCCTGACGGTTCATTCCATAAATTACGGAAGTTTGTTCGTCCTGCGCGATCGTAGAACCCCCGGCTTCCCTGACTTTTACCATGGCCGCCGAGCCGTCCTTTCCCATGCCGGTCATGATTACGCCGACAATCCCGCTTTTGTATTCTTCGATCGCGCTGTTTAGGAGAACTTCAATGGAAGGTCTGTGTCCATTTACGGGAGCTTCCCTGTTCAGGGCAATCCATTTCCTCCCGGCTCGAGATTGAATGGAAAGATGCGCGTCTCCCGGAGCAACGTAGCCCGTATTTGGTTCTATCGGCTCGCCGTCCTCCGCTTCCTTAACTTTAATTTTAGAATGATCGTTGAGTCTCGTCGCAAACGCCTTCGTAAAACCGGCGGGCATATGTTGCACGACTAGAATCGGCAGAGAAATGTCCGCGGGAACTCTCGAAAAAACTTCCTGCAAGGCCCGAGGTCCGCCGGTGGAAGTGCCGATGCAGATCGCTTGCACGGGAGATTTTTTTGCGTGCGCCCCTCCGGCCGGAACCGTAGGAACGGGAACTTTTTTTAATGCGACATTGGAGGGAATCCGAATGCGGCTTTCGAAGTACGCGAGAATTTTCGCCTTGAGAATGTTTCCGATTTCTTCGGGATCGAATTGAAACGCGCTCGAAGGTTTGGGAACGAAGTCGATGGCTCCGTATTCCAACGCTTTGAAAGTCGCTTCGGCTCCGTTCTGAGTCAGAACGGAAAGCATGATGACCGGAATTCCCAACTTCTTTTTTTGAAGTTCGTGAAGCGCGGTCAAACCGTCCATCACGGGCATTTCCACGTCGAGAATGATGACGTCCGGATTCAGTTTTTGAGCGAGCTCGATACAATCGACTCCGGTTTTACCCGTGGCGACTACGAGAATTTTAGAATCCTTTTGAATCTGATCGGAGATGATATTTCTGACTAAAAGAGAATCATCGACAATGACGGCGCGAACCGGACTTGGAACCATCTGGATTAAAACCTCGGAATCAACTCGATCAGTTCGTCAAAGTCCGGAAGGAATAAAAGCACTCCTAAAAGGTCGTTCCCCTCGTGGTTGAATTCTGTAAGCATACTCAAGAACTTGGTTCTCTCCGGTTTTACCACGTCCAGGACCTGCATGAACGTTCCCTCTAAAAACTCGGGAACGGAAGGCATAACGCTGGCCTTCGCCTTATTCGATATGGAGTTCATTACCGAAGAACAAACGATGTTGGAAATCTCGCTTAACATCGATTTGGCGTCGTCGTTCAAACCCGCACCCGAAGGCATTTCGGAACCGAGGAGTTCTCTTGCGAGATTCCCTGCGTTCTCTCTGGAAAACATCATCAGAAGGTTTCCGTTTAAGTCTCCGTTCATACGAATTCTCAAGCCGTAAAAGTGATCGTCCGAAAAACGGATTTCTTCCGCAAGACCGTCCCGGTCGTTCATAATGATTTCCGGAATAAAAAGATCGATGTTCTTTTTCAAAAGTTGGGAAAGAACCATACCGGCGTTCATCATACCGGTATTGACCACACTTTCCAATTTTTTGATTTCTTCCTTGGAAAGCGCGCCTTTGAAATCCTTAGCGGGACCGACGGACATCGTTCTTTCTTTCTTTTGAGTCAAGAAACTGTCGATGATCGCCTTGGCGCGTTTTTGTTCCTCTTCGCTCGCACTTTGATCGAGCGCGATATCGGTGATATGAGAACGATAGTCTTCTTCGGACTTGGAAACGAACGGTTTACGAGGCGGAGAAGAAGGAGCGTCCGAATACGAAGTAACGGTCGGAGGTGGAGTCGAAGTCGTTTGCGGAGCATCCGGAATCGCAATTTCTCCCGAAGAAGGAAGTTGTCTTTCCTGAGGAGCTTTCATCTCCACGCTGAGAGCCGCAGCCAATTCTTTCTCTTCGCGGATCACTTCCTCTTTGTCGACGACGATGCGTCTCATCTCGCGCGTGCGTTCCGTCTTTTTCTTTTTCAGACGTTCGCGGTTCGTGATGTCGTGCAGTTTATGATTGTAGACGTTCGTAGGATTCGTCGTTTTTTGAATATAGAGTTCTTCTTCTCTTTCCGCGGAATGAATCGAACTGATTCTCCGCATCGTTTCCAAATGATGATGAACCACGGTTTCCGCGTCCTCGAGTTCGGAAGCGATTTCCACGATCCCGGGAATGTCCAAAACCATAATGATGGTTCCGTCTCCCATGATGGAAGCGCCGGTAAGACCGTGGATGTTTTTAAAATTCTTTTCGAGAGATTTGATGACGGTCTCGTGTTTGCCCACGAGTTCATCGACCATAAATCCGATCTTGCGGCCCTTGTATTGAACGATGACGACCGGAAATTCTTCCCTGTCCGTTTTGTCCTGAAGACCGATGATTCGGTTGAGTCTGTAAATCGGAAGAACCTCTCCTCTGAGGTTGATGATTTCGTTTCCTTCGAGAGTCGTGATCTGATCGTTGTGGATCTTGATCGTTTCGTTGACTTCGGAAAGAGGAAATGCGTAAACCTCTTCTTCCATAAGAACGAGAATCGAAGGAATGATCGCAAGCGCCTGAGGAAAAGAAAGAACAAAGGAAGTTCCCTGACCTTTCGTGCTGTTGATGAGAATTTTTCCTTTGAATTCCTGGATCAGATTGTTCACGACGTTCATACCGACGCCGCGTCCGGAAATATCCGTGATCGTTTCCGCCGTGGAAAATCCCGCTTGGAAGATGAATTGATAAATTTCCTGTTCGGTAAGATTCGATCCTTCGGTCGCGCTTACGAGACCCTTTTCGATCGCTTTGCGGAGAATTTTTTCCGCATCCAAACCGCGTCCGTCGTCTCGGATCTCGACCATGATGTTGCTTCCACCTTGGTAAGAATTGAGTTCGACCGTTCCGGTTTCGGATTTACCCGCCGCCGCTCGTTCTGCCGGAGTTTCGATCCCGTGATCGACGGAATTTCGGATCAAGTGAAGGAGCGGTTCGCCGAGAGCGTCGATGACTTTTTTGTCGAGTTCGGTGGACTCTCCGCTGAGAACCAAGTTCACTTTTTTGCCGGTTTCCAACGAAAGATCTCTCACAAGTCTGGAGAATCTTCTGAACACCGTTGAAATCTGAACCATACGAATGTTCATGATTCCGGATTGAAGTTCTTTGGAGATACGATTGATCAAATCGATTCTGGATTTGAGATCGTTGAAAAGTTGATCCTCACCGAAGATACGAACCAAGTCGTCGTAGATTCTTTGAAAGCCGGAGTTCGTGATGATGAGCTCGCCCACGTTGTTCATGAGTTGATCGAGTTTATCGGAGGATACTTTAATACTTTTTAATGTGACTCTGGACTCGGAGGCGGCCATGTCGTCGTCCATCTTAAAGCCCGCGCTCGCGGAAGCTTCCTGAACGACCGGAACGAATTCCTGAACGTCGAGCGATTCCACCATATCGACGTTAGCCGCCGTACGGATCTGATCGAAGGATTCGGAAGAAAGAAACAACAACGCGATCGAAGCGACGTCCACTCCCTTTTCCAATTCTTCCATATCGGGAACGGACTTATAAACGACGCCGAGATTTTTTAAATTCTGAAGGATCAAAGAAAAACGAAGACCTTTCATCGGAGAATCTTTTCCGAGCGTAACCGAAATTTTCCAGCACTTGCCGGACTTTTTGATTTCCTCTTCGAGTTCACGCGCCTCTTCCGCTTCGAGACGGATTTCCAACCCGTTGTAGGAGGCGGGTTTTGCGGGAGCGGCGCTCGCAGTCGGAGCAACCGGCGCCGCGGCTTGGCTCGGAGCTTCCGCAGGTTTTTGCGCGGGAGCCGAAGGAGCGGAAGTCGCCGGTGCGGAAGCGGCCGCAACTCCGGAAAAAGAAGAAGGATCTTTTTCATACGCGTCGAGTTTTTGAATCATCTCCGTAAACGGAGTGTCGATTTTTTTTCCTTCGGCGACGTTTCGGATAACGTATTTAATCAGGTCGAAACATTGAAACAGAAGATTGACGAGCGGAAGTTTAACCACCAGTTTTCCGTCCCGAGTCAGCTGAAGAAGATTCTCCATTTTATGAGCGAGATCGGAAAGATTGTATAAACCTACGAAAGCCGCGGAACTTTTTAAGGAATGCGCCGCGCGAAAGATATCGTTGATGATTGAAAGATTCTTATGATCCGCTTCCAACCGAAGAAGGTTGGCGTTGAGTTCCTCGATTTGATCTTCCGATTCTTCGAGAAAGAGTTCCGTGTATTCTCCGAGAATTCCAGCCATTAGATTGCCTCCTGTTCGAAGTTGATCAGGACGGATAGATTTAAGTTGAGTATCAAAGTTTCCTCCGCCTGGCTGACAGATTCTATCAAAGAACTGTAATTGAGAGTGAGATCGTCGGTGGCCTTGCTGATTTTGTCTAATTGAATTTTTACGACTTGTTTCACCGTATCCACGAGAATCCCGGCCCGCTTTTCTTCGTGAACGACCACGATGATTCTTGTGGAAGGAATGATATCGCTGTAACCGATTCCGAAAACCTGCTTTAGATCTAATATCGGAATGATCTCACCTCTGAGATTAATCACTCCTAAAATATAATCGTCGCCGTTCGGAATTCTTGTGATCGGAACCGGTTTTAGAATTTCGTGAATCTTGAGAATATCGATTCCGAAAATTTCCTCTTCCACGTTGAAAGTCAGATATTCTTTCTGGGATTCCGTGGTTTTATCCGCTTCCAAGGATTCGAGATATTGTCTATTATCGAATGATGCCATGATTGTTTTACCTGACGGTTCTCCCTACAAAATCCAGGATCAATATATAAAACAGATTGCGATTTGTTTTTCAAGAACAATCGAAAGAAAGAATTCCTTAAACTTAAAAATTCTTGCGCTAACCATCAAATAGACAGTATTTTACCGCTTTTTCAGACGGTTTGATAGATTTTTTTCTCCGTAATCACTCGACCGACTCTTATGTCGTGATCCTCTTTCGCAAAGCTCGCCGGAAAGAGTTCTTCGTAAGTAAGTCCGATTAATTTGCTCGGGTTTACGTCGTAAATCGTCCGATCGTAAAACCCCGCGCCGCGTCCGAGTCGATAACCGAGTTCATCGTAACCTAAGGCAGGTACGACAATCCATTCGGCTTCGTGGAAATCCAATGTCTTTGTCCCCTTGGGTTCCGAGATCCCGAACGGTCCGTCCTCCCAGGTTTCGGGGAGAATGAATTCTAATTTCTGATCCATCATTTTCGGGAAATAAATTTCCTTGTCGGGAGCGATCCAGCCCAAGGCTTTCGGATCCACCTTGACTTCCCATTTATCGGGAGCGTATGCGATGATCGTACGGGCGCCGGCGGTGATTTCCTTTAAAAACCCGAGAATGGCTCGGTCTTTGGATTCCCTTTCTTCCAAAAGGGTAAGAAGAGTTCGGAGTGCGTTTCTAGACTGAAGTTTCAAGGAGAATCACTAAAGAGATCAAATTTTTACAGAACAAAAAAATCAAAGGTCCCCGATGATTCCTTCTTCCAACATAGTAATTAGCTTTCTGGTTTTTTCTTCGATCTCTCCGGTCCCGGTTGAAACGGGTGGAGAATCGTTTTTGATTTCTTTCGCTTGTTGCAGTTCGTCCGCAAAGTTGAGTGCGGCTAAGATGGCGAGTTTCTGTCTCGAAGCGCCGGGCATTCCGGCTCCGAGTTCTCTCAGTTTGCGGTCCACTTCGTCCGCAAGAGAATGAATGTAGTCTTCTCCCGTTTCACTGAGGATCGTATATTCCTCTCCGAGGATTCTGACTTTTACCCTACGTGGGTCCATTTAGAAACTCAAGGTTTAGGATCGTCTTCGATGATGAGAAAGTCGTCGTCTTCATCCGCGTCGAAAACGCTGATCGCGTCGTCATCGTCTTCGATGATGATGTCATCGTCGTCGCCGGTCAACGGACTGAATTCTTCCGCGGATTCTTCTTCGTCGGAGATTTCGATGATGTCTTCGTCTTTTTCGGGAACTTCGGTGATCAGAGAAATATCGTCGTCTTCTTCATCGAGTAAAATGATTTCGTCGTCTTCGCCGAATTCGTCTTCCGCCGAGGAAGATTCCTTCACTACGTTGGAAGCCGCCGCTGTAGTCGCGGCCGCTGCGGCGATCGGAGCCGCGCTGGAACCGGAAGAAGAAGGAGCCGAAGAAGCGGTTGCTCCTCCGCTTCCACCTTGCGGAAGAGAATCCAATCTTCCGAGAAGTTGATTGATCTTTCCTTCGAGTTTTTGTTCTCTTTCTTTGAGTTCCGTAAGTTCTGCGTTTGTTTTTTGGAGTTGAGCGCGTAAGGAGGAAAGTTCTTTTTCCTTCTCTTCCATCGCCAGTTTCATCTGGTCGTTTTCTGCTCGGAGAGTTTCGTTTTCGGATTCTAAGCGACCATTTTCAGCGCGAAGATCACCGATGAGTTCGAGGGCTTTTATGACCTTGCTTTCTAATTCTTCAATGGTCTCCATAGTGAGCATACCTGATTCTCCTTAAAAAACGATTCTCTGAAAACAGAAAAAGCCCTGTAAACTTACAGGGCTGTCGATTTCGGTCAAGCTGGATTGATTATCCGGCTACTTTGATTTTTTCGACCAGGGCGTTGAATACTTCCCGATCGCTAAAAGCCAGCTCTGCAAGGGACTTACGATCCATGTCGATTCCCAATTTCTTTAGAGAATTCATGAATACGGAATAAGACAAACCATTTTCTCTCGCAGCGGCGTTAATTCTGATGATCCAAAGTTTGCGAAAATCTCTTTTCTTCGCTCTACGATCGCGGTAAGCCCACTGGCCCGCTTTCATTACCGCACTTTTTGCCGTTCTATAAAGTTTAGAACGAGCGCCGCGGAAACCTTTCGCGTCCTTTAAGACTCTTCTTCTTCTGTTTTTGTGGATAGTTCCGTTTACCGCTCTAGGCATTATCGTACTCCATAAGGCATTAATCTGACGATGGATTTCCAGTCAGAGTTGTTGACCAGGGTCAAACCGCGAAGACGTCTTCTTCTTTTCGGTCCCTTTTTGGTCAAGATGTGACGGGTATTCATACTCTTGCGTTTGATTTTGTTGTTCTTAGTGAACTTAAAGCGCTTTGCAGCGGCTCTGTTCGTTTTCAACTTTGGCATTTTGATCTACCTTTAAATCCTATTTCCGGAAATTACTTCGGATTAATAATTACAACGATCTGTTTTCCGTCTTGAACCGGATCTCTTTCAGCAGTTCCGAATTCTTTCAGGTCTTCGACCATTCTATAAACAACTTTCATCCCGAGGTCGGAGTGCATCATCTCTCTTCCGCGGAATCGGAGACTTACTTTTACTTTGTCTCCCTTTCCAAGAAACTCCTGTGCGTGTTTCTTTTTAATATCGTAATCGTGACTTTCGATTCGAGGACGAATCTTAATTTCTTTTACGTTGATTACGTGTTGTTTTTTCTTAGCTTCTTTACTCTTTTTGAGTAACTCGAACTTATACTTACCGTAGTCGATGATCTTACAAACGTGAAGTTCTTGATCCGCCGATACTTCTACGAGATCCAGATTCTCTTCCCTTGCTTTTCTAAGAGCTTCGTCGAAAGGTACGATCGCAACTCCGTCATCCGAAACCAATCGAACTCTGGAAACGCCCGTAATTTTCTCGTTGATCCTGTGATTGAAAAGTTTATCCGTTGTTGACTTTTGACTCGGTTTCCTCTGCATTCATTCTCCGGCTAGATTTCCAAGATTTTATTCTTAGGCGTGTTTTCAAGCGATTTTTGACTCTATTTCTGGAGAATCAGCCTTTATTTCAAGCGGATTTTACCGATTTCAAAAGGTTCGTGGGAGTTCCCACAATTTCGAAGAGTAAACGACAGAGTTCGCGTCCGAAAGTGGGAGATCCTACATTTTCAGGATCGGATTCCGATCGTTTTCGGGAGAATGTGGTAGTTCCTACAATTCTCTTCCCAAAAAAATCCGAACTGAGTTGCGAAAACGCAGGAGTTCCCACAAATACAAAGTTCAACCGAGAATTCCCCGGCTCATACAAGAACGTTGTACATCCTACATTCTCGGGAAAAATCAACCCGCCTTGATCTCGTCCTGAAGATTGGAGATAAAACCGGCGCGAGTCAGAGTTTTCGTATCCTCTTGACCGAGCTTTCTCACGGCGAGAGTTCCCGATTCCATTTCCTTTTCGCCCAGAACCAAAAGATAATTCGCCTTTTTTAAAATAGAATCCCGAATTTTCGCTCCGATCTTTTCGTTTCGAGAATCCATCTCCACACGAAAACCCGCGTCGACTAACTCGCGATAAACGTCCTTCGCGTAATCGGCCACCTTTTCGGTAACGGTCAAAATTCTCACCTGATTCGGAGAAATCCAAAGAGGGAATTTTCCTTCGTAGTGTTCGATGAGAATTCCGATGAATCTTTCCAAGGAACCGTAAATCGCTCTATGGATCATCACCGGTCTTTTTTTCTGACCGTCGCTGTCGGTGTAATCCAAATCGAAACGTTCCGGCATGGAGAAGTCGACCTGAATCGTTCCGCACTGCCAAAGTCTTCCGATGGAATCCTTGATATTGAATTCTATCTTCGGCCCGTAGAAAGCGCCCTCGCCTTCTTTGATTCCGTATGGAATTCCTTTCTTCTCAAGAGATAACTTGAGAGTGTTTGTGGCGAATTCCCAATCCTCGTCTCTGCCTTGCGATTTTTCGGGTCGAGTCGCGATGAAGGTTTTGAATTCGGAAAATCCGAATTTCTTATATACGGTAAACGTAAAGTCGATGATGTCCATCACTTCGGATTCCAAGAAATCCAAAGGTGCGTAGATATGAGAATCGTCCTGCGTAAACGCTCTCACTCTAAAAAGTCCGTGAAGAACTCCGTGCAATTCGTGACGATGAACGCTTCCGAACTCCGCAAAACGCAAAGGAAGTTCACGATAAGAATGAAGATGATGTTTATAAATCAAAGAACATCCGGGACAGTTCATCGGCTTGAGCGCGTAGTCCTCTTCATCGATGTCCGTGAAATACATATTCTCATGAAAGTTTTCCCAGTGGCCGGACTTCTTCCAAAGTTCCGCGGACAACATCGCGGGAGTTTTGATTTCCTGATAACCGCGTTTGTTGCATTCCGCTCTGAGATATTCCGCGAGAGAATTCCAAAGAATGGTTCCTTTCGGATGCCAAAACGGAAAACCGGGACCTTCCTTTTGAAAGGAGAATAGATCCATCTCCTTTCCGATTTTTCTGTGATCTCGTTTCTTCGCTTCTTCGATTTGAAAAAGATAAGCGTCCAATTCCTTTTTGGAAGGAAACGCGACTCCGTAAATCCGAGTGAGCATCGCGTTGTCTTTGTCCGCTTTCCAATACGCGCCCGAGATCGCGGTTAGTTTAAAAGATTTTAATATACCGGAGTTCGGAACGTGCGGTCCGCGGCAAAGATCGAACCATTCTCCCATTCCATAGATGGAAACTTCTTCGCTCGGAATTCCGCCGATGATTTCGATCTTATATTTTTCTCCGAGTTTTTGAAACGTTTCGATCGCTTCCTGTTTCGGGACGACCTTTCTCCAAACCGGATGATCCGCCTTTACGATCTTTTCCATCTCGGCTTCGATCTTCGGAAAATCCTCGGGAGTGATGATCGTTCCTTGAAAGTCGATGTCGTAATAAAAAAATCCGGGTCCGTTTTCGATCACGGGACCTACGGTGAGATTCGCATTCTTATATAAATTCTGAACCGCCATTCCGAGCAAATGCGCCGCGGAATGTTGAAAGGTTTCCCAACCGTCTTTTTCGGTGTAGGTCAATACTTCTATGTTTGCATCCGTCTCTACCGTTCGGGATAAGTCCTGGATATCCTTGCCATTGAGACGTACGGCGAGCGCCTTGTTTTTTAAAAAAGGTAATTCTTTTTCGATGAAGTCTCTGTAAGTCGCGCCTTCGGAAACTTCTTTTACGGATTTGTCCGGCAGTGTTAGCCTATGCATATCGTATTCTATTCCAGGAATTAAATTGGGTGATCCCCTTTCCATACGTTGTCTAATAATTAGACTAGTATTACATTTTTCAGGTCTAATTATTAGATAGCGTGTTAGTTTTCCATTCGCGAAAATCGGACATATTTTTCAACCGATTTGCATTTGCGGGGGAAAAACCTTGACTGTGCCCAACCCCGCATCGACGCTGTATGAGATGAAAGCGTTCCTGGTTCTCGACAACGGCACGGTCATCGAGGGAGAATCCTTCGGTTACGAAACGGAGTCCGTCGGCGAGGTTGTCTTCAATACTTCCATGGCCGGTTATCAAGAAATTCTAACCGACCCTTCCTACTGTAATCAAATCATAACGTTGACGTACCCGATGATCGGGAATTACGGAATCCATCCGGACAACATGGAATCTTCCAAGATCCAAGCGAGCGGATTGATCGTAAAAGAATACGTGGATCGACCTTCGAACTTTCGATCCGAAAAAACCCTTTCCCAGTTTTTAAAGGAATATAAAATCCCGGCCATTCAGGGGATCGATACGCGCAAGCTGACTCGTTATATCCGAACCAACGGTTCTCCGAACGGCGGAATTTTCGTCGCGCCCGAATATTCTCCCAAATTTTTGGATACGGTGAAGTCTTTTCCGGGAATCATCAACGCGGATCTTGCAAAAGTCGTAACGACTTCTTCGAAATATATCTTCGGAACTCATACAGGTAAAAAGTTTAAACTCGCCGTTTACGATTACGGAGTGAAGACGAACATTCTCCGTTTGTTGGACGAAAACGGATTTGCGGTCACGGTTTATCCGGCCTTAACTCCCGCGGAAGATATCATGAAGGAAGGAACGGACGCATTCTTTCTTTCCAACGGTCCCGGAGATCCGGCGCCGCTCGACTACGCGATCGATGCGACCCGCAAGATCATGGAAAAAGGATATCCTCTTTTCGGAATCTGTCTCGGTCATCAGATCATCGGACTTTCCCTCGGTAAAAAAACCGAGAAGATGAAGTTCGGTCATCGAGGCGGAAACCAACCGGTTAAGAATTTATCGACCGGACAAGTGGAGATCACTTCGCAAAATCACGGTTTTGCGGTGATCGACGATCAGAAGTCCGATGAACCAGTTTCGTTTTTAAATCTGAACGACGATACCGTCGAAGGAATTTTAAAGTCCGGTTATCCGTTGCTTACGGTTCAATATCATCCCGAAAGCGCGCCCGGCCCGAACGATTCCCGTTATCTGTTTCAAAAATTTTACGATCTCGTTGAAACCACTAAAAGAGGCAAATAAGAATGGCAGAATTTCCGCAACTCCCCGATAGAATTCTCGGCCTTCCGGTCGGAAAAGATTTTTCCATGGAGGCGCTTGTAAAAGACGTTTGGAATCCGGAAACGGACGATCTTTTTCCTCCTAAAAATTTTCTCGGGCTCGGTTACGGCGTAAACTTTTACGCGATCGCAAGAAAGACCGGACTTCTTTAAACAAGAAAAAAATATCGAGCTTGTCGGAGTTCCGACAAGCTTTGGGTTAGAGAATTCTTCTTGAGAAAAGTATGATTTTCTGATAAGGAAGAATTTCCCGAGTTTTCCACCACCCGCCCCTCCGCCCAAGATCAGGGTGGGGCCTTCCATTTCACGAAAAAATCGTAGGAACTACTACAAAAAGCTCCACTTACGATTCACGATTGCGGGATTCTTATGTTTCAAAAAATCGAGGAGTTCCCACAAAATCCGGACGCTCAATGATCCGCGTGTTTGAGCGGGACAAACGAAACGGTAAAATCCGAAAATTTCGTTTTTAGAATCAGATCCTTTTTCTTCTTTTCCAGTTTTTGAATGTCCAAAGAAACCCTGTGTTGTTTGGCGAGAATATGTCTGCGATCCCGTTTCGGAATCTTATCCTCTTCGAACAACTTTTTGTATTTGGAAAGGAATTCATGATCGATTTCCAGTCTTCTCACGCATTCCTCATACGGATCGGTAATGTCGTCGATCGTTTCGTCGCTTTTGTCGACGAATTCCGAATTTCTAAGTTCGATCAGAAAATGATCCTGATTGGCGAAGGGGATCTTAAACTTCAGGTTCGAGTTCGTGCTTTTGGAAATAAAACCCCGGTAATTGTGAACCAGATCGTGAATCTTTTCGCGAGAAGCGGAGATTTTTTTGGATTCGATCTTTACGTTTAAGGAATGAGCGTAGAGTCTCCTTTCCGAATGGGAATGTTCGCCGTCGTTTGCAGGATCCGCGACGAGCGGGAAGACGCAAAAAATTAATACGAACAGAGAAAACCGAAAAGGCGCCGTTTGCATTTGGGGATATGATAAGAAAATTCCGAGTTTCGTCAATCTCGCTTTTAATGTTTTATAATAAGACTATCAAAAGCCGCGCGGAAATGGAGGGTTCGTTATTCGTAAAAATCCATTCTAAATTTTTCGGAAGCCTCTTTGAAGGTTTTGTCGGCCTCGTCCATTCTCAAATGGATCTTATAATACGTGTCGTATACTTCCTGAGAATCGGAGGGATTGTTTCGTTCGAGAAGAGATATTAATCTTTTATAATATACGATCAAATGATCGGAAAAAATATCCAACGTGAAATCGCTCGCGTTTTTCAGGGAAGAATTCCCGCGAAAACTTCCAATTCTCCTTAGGCTTTCTTTGGCGGTCTTGATTTTTTTCTCCCAAGCGGACGTTTTGACTTTTGCATCCGAAAAATTCTCTTCTTCCAACGCGAGATCGATCGATCTTGCGTCCTCGAAAATTCCGTCCATGACGAGTAGAATTCTATGATTGTATTCGATCGGATCTTGTTTGCATCCGCAACAAAGGACTAAGAAGATTCCGATCCACAAGGGCGTTCCGTTTTTCCGCGCGTTCTTTGACAACATGCGCTGCAAATTAGAAAAACGAAAACGGAAACGCAATCAAAATTGATCGATTTGGTAAGTGACACTTTTTTAAAGTTATAATTTTAAGAGAAAAAATTTTTATCCCTTTATAACTGTGCAGTTCGTAAAATTCGATCCTTAGGAATCTTACGATCCAAGAGCGGAAATTTTCCAGGGTCTTTATCTTATAATCCGAACGGAACAAACTCGGTTCGTATTTTACGCTTCTTTGGATGTTAAATGTTAAAACTCGTTTCCGAAAGTTTTGAATCTTTCGCGGAAAAATTTTATAAATGAAAACTCCAGAAAACGAATCGATCCAGTTTAGAAAGAGAACATAAAAACGGAGTTCAGATGAGAATACAAAAAACGTTCTTTTCCATCGTTCTAATTTTTTGCACAACTTGTATTTCGGTGCCAAAACAAAATCTCTCCGCGGAAATACCCGAAGTCAATCGCCGTAGAAACGCAAAACTCATCTCCGCTTTTTTCGGATTGGACAATTCGCTTCCTTTTCGATCGATCGCGCTCTGGCGATCCGCTCCCGGCAAAGACGGTATGCCCTTGGTTTTTTCTCACGAAATCGATCCGACGAGTTTAGACATCTCCGATTTTCGGATAACGACGGCCAAAGGAGAAATTCTTTATCCTTCGTTCGTTACGTACGCACCCGCTTTGGAAGCGTTCGAACTGCGGACCGTTTTGTTGATCGGCGAGTTCGGAAATTATCCCGATAACGAACCGAAAAAAATCGAGATCGTCGGCGAACTTAAAAGCAGAGACGGTCAGAATTTTTTCGGACAAAATGTTTCGGTGACTTCTCTCATAGAGGGACCGTTTATTAGTTATGCTGAATATTTCGATTTTGGAAATTCTTATCCTTACAACGAATCCGAACGTGGAAAAGACTGCCCTCGCGCGGAGACCGCGATCGTGGTTAGAATCGTTTGGGCAGGCGGAGTCAGAGCGGCCGACGGACAAGAATTAGGCGATCGAGATTTGAAACGATTTCGAATTCGGATGACGTCAGGAAAAAAAACGTGGACGGCTTTTCCGTATCAAATCGCGGATATCGACGATAACGACAACAATATCGACTTGTGCATTTCCGAAAAAGGAATTCCAAAGTTCGTGGAAGTGGAAGCGAACACGGCCATCGATCCGAGAGGCGATGCGAATCCGTATACGAAAAAGGAGATTTTAAGTCGCTGGTGATCAGACCGCAAACCGCGGTTTCGATGAGCTTCGCCGTTCGTTTCCCGTTTTAGTATCTTCTAAAATTCTAAAACGAAAAACGGAAAGCGAACTTGAATCGGGAAAATTCTTTCCTTAGAACTGAAACGCGTCCAGAACGAGCTGATCCTGTTCCTGCAAATGCAGTTTCATATGACCGGCCGCCGGGCTCGGAGACTCGTGTCTTCCCGCGTAGGCAAGTCTTACGTTGGAAGGAATCAAATCTTCGATTCTTTCGCGAACAAAGAACCAAGCGCCTTGGTTTTTCGGTTCTTCCTGGCACCATACGAACGATTTCGCGTTCTTAAACTTCTTGAGCGCGGCTTCGATTTCTTTTGCGGGGAACGGATAAATCTGTTCCACACGAACGAGCGCCACGTTCTGAACCTTGTTCTCGTCGCGGTATTTCATTAAATCATAATATACTTTACCCGCGGAGAAGATGACCTTGTCGATTTTTTCCGGTTTGGAACCGCTGTCGTCGATCAGGATTTCCCGGAACGCTCCCTGAAGAATATCTTCCACCGGAGAAAGAGAAGCGGGGAAACGAAGTAAACTTTTCGGAGTTACGATCACGAGAGGTTTACGATAGTTTCTAAGCATCTGTCTTCTTAAAAGGTGGAAATACTGAGCCGCTGTCGTGAGGTTACAAACCTGCATGTTGTTGAGAGCACAGAGTTGTAAAAATCTTTCCAATCTCGCGGAAGAATGTTCCGGTCCCTGGCCTTCGTATCCGTGAGGAAGAAGCATGATCAAACCGGAAAGTCTTTGCCATTTCACTTCCGAACTGGAAATGAACTGATCGAAAATCACCTGCGCGCTGTTCGCAAAGTCACCGAACTGAGCTTCCCACATCACGAGAGCGTTCGGATCGGCGAGAGAATATCCGTATTCAAAACCCAAAACCGAAAATTCGGAAAGGGAAGAATTGATGATCTCCGCCTTACCTTGTTTAGGCGAAATGTGATTGAGAGGAATGTATTTTTCGTTCGTGTTCGTATCCACGAGAACCGCGTGACGATGAGAGAAGGTTCCTCTTTGCGAATCCTGACCGGAAAGACGGATTCTAAATCCGCTTTCGAGAATCGATCCGAAAGAAAGAGCTTCCGCAAATCCCCAATCCACTGGAATTTTTCCTTCCGCCATTTCCTTTCTGCTCTGAAGAAGTTTCACGAGTTTGGAATTCGGAGTGAATCCTTGCGGGACCGAAGTCAAAGACTGAACGATTCCGTGCATTTGCTCTGCGAGAAGTTTTGTAGCAGGCTCCGAATCCAAGGAAACCTTGGAGAACTTGGACCAAACTCCCTGCATGGTATCGACACGGATCTTTACGTCCTGTTCTTTGGCTCTTTGGAAAGAATCTTCCAGCCCGTGCATCGATCCGTTTTTGATGAAGTCGATGTCTTCCTGTTGGATATCGCCTTCGCTCACGAGTCTTTTCTCGTAGAGATTTACAGTCGGAGGATGACTCTTGATGATCGAATACATCTTCGGTTGTGTGAACGCAGGCTCGTCGGTTTCGTTGTGACCGAGTCTTCTATAACATACGAGGTCGATGATAAAATCTTTTTTGAATTTCTGACGGTATTCCATACCGAGTTTTACGACTCTGTAAACCGCTTCCGGATCGTCCCCGTTTACGTGGATGATCGGAATCTGAAATCCTTTTGCAAGATCGGTTGCATACAACGTGGATCTGGATTCGTCCGGAAGAGTCGTAAATCCGATCTGGTTGTTTACTACGATGTGAAACGTTCCGCCCGTCGTGTAACCTTCGAGGTTCATCAGGTTGAGAGTTTCTGCGACCACACCTTGGCCCGCAAACGCCGCGTCCCCGTGAATCAGAACCGGCATGTATTTCGCGCGATCTTTATCGCCGATCAAGGTTTGACGCGCGCGCACGGAACCGGTTACGACCGGGTCCACACATTCCAAGTGACTCGGGTTGAACGCCAAAGAAAGTTTTACTTCTTTTCCGGCCGCGGTCATTCTGCTGTTGGAATAACCGAGGTGATACTTCACGTCCGCATAACTCAGATTATCCTTATCCGTTTTTTCTTCGAACTCGGCAAAGATGAGCGACGCCGGTTTTTCGATGATGTTCACGAGAACGTTGAGTCGTCCTCTGTGTGCCATTCCGATTACGAGTCCGTCCATCTGATGATGTCCGGCCTCTTCCACGATCGTGTCGAGAAGAGGAATGAAAGATTCTCCCCCTTCGAGAGAGAATCTTTTTTTACCCACGTATTTTTTCGCGAGAAAGGTTTCGAAATAATCGGCTTGGAATAATTTTTCGAAAAGTCTGAGTTTGATGTTCTTCGAAAGAGGGGCTAAGAATTCGGGGGACTCCATTTGTTTTTGAAGCCATTCGCGTTCTTCGTCGTTTACGAGATAGAAGTGTTCCGCTCCGATCGTGTTGCAATAAACCTTTTCGAAAAGATCCACGATCTCTTTGAGTTTCACTCTTCCAAGCGTATCGCTGTCCACGACGGTTTCCAAATCCGCAGGAGAAATGCTATGCAGTTTGGAATCGATGAACGTGCGGTTCGGTTTTTGAATTTCCAACGGATCGAGTTTTGCGGCGAGGTGACCTTGTCTTCTGTATGCGTTTAGAAGGTTGATGACCCCCATCTCCCGGATGGAACCCGCTTGCGCGTCCGTAAAGGAAGTGGCGACCGCGGACTTACCGTTGCCGTTCGAATATCCGTTTCCGTTCCCGTTTGCAAGACCGTTGGAATCCACTTCTTGGAAGAATGTTTTCCATTCCTTATCCACGGTCTCGGGATTGAGTTTGTACTGATTATAAAGTTCTTCAAGGAGAGCGCCGTTCTCGCCGTAAAGCGCCATGAGTTTTTCTATCTTCATTTTGAAACCTACCTAATGGCGCCCACGCTTATGCGTGAATCGCCCACTTATCCACCGCCATCGCCGCTTCTTTGATTACTTCCGCCAAGGTCGGATGGGCGTGGAAACTTCTTGCGACGTCTTCCGCAGACGCGCCGAATTCCATTGCAACCGCCAATTCCGCAACCATGTCCGAAGCCCTCGGTCCGAATATGAACGCACCGAGAATTTTATCCGTTTTTTTATCCGCTAATATTTTGACCTGTCCTTCGGCCTCGTTCATCGCTTTTGCGCGCGCATTCGGTCGAAAGAGTGATTTTCCGGTTTTGTATTCGATTCCAGCGGCCTTCAATTCTTCCTCGCCCTTTCCTACCCAAGCCATTTCCGGCCAAGTATATATGACGCTTGGAACCGCATCGTAATTCACGTGTCCCGATTGGCCCGCGATCAATTCTGCGAGAGCGACGCCCTCTTCTTCCGCTTTGTGTGCGAGCATCGGTCCGTCCACCGCGTCCCCGATCGCATAAATTCCGGGAACGGACGTTTTAAAATGTCCGTCGATTTGAATTCGTTTGCGCGGCGTCAATGCGACTCCTGTCTCTTCCAGTCCCACACCTTCGAGGAACGGCCTGCGTCCGACCGCAACGAGAACGACGTCCGCTTCGAGTTCTTTCGCCACGCCTTTGGAATCTTCGATTTGAACCTTCACTCCGTTTTTGCCCGTGGTCGCGCCTTTCACTTTGTGTTCGAATAAGAATTCCATTCCTTGTCCGGTAAGGGAACGTTCGAGAAGAGAACCCATCTGACGATCCACGTTGGAAATGAGTCCGGGTAAGAATTCAACGACGGTCACTGCGGTTCCGAGTCTCGACCAAACCGATCCGAGTTCGAGTCCGATCACACCGGCGCCGATTACGATCATCTTCTTGGGAAGTTTGCGAATATCGATCGCGTGATCGGATGTGATGATATTCTTTCCATCCACGGTCAAACCGGGAATGTCGATCGGAACCGATCCGGTCGCCACTACGATATGTTTTGCGTTGATCGTTTCTTTGCTTCCGTCGTTTAATGCGACTTCGACCTTGCCCGCTGAAAGAACCTTGCCGAAACCTTCGTAACGTTTGATCTTATTTTTGTTCATCAGAAAGTCCACGCCGTCGGTGACTTCCTTTACGATCTGATCCTTTCGGTTCATCAGCTTGGTTAGATCCAGATCGACTTTACCGACGGTGATCCCGTGAACGTCGAGTTTATGGAGCGCTTTGTGGTATTCTTCGGAAGAATCCAAAAGCGCCTTGGAGGGAATACAACCCACGTTGAGACAGGTGCCTCCGAGGGTTTTTCTTTTTTCGATGATTGCGGTTTTGAAACCGAGTTGTGCGGAGCGGATGGCACAAACGTAGCCCCCCGGTCCGGCGCCGATCACGACTACGTCAAATTCTGCTGACATGGTTCCTCTTTCATTAAAGTTCTAGTAAAAGACGGGCCGGGTCTTCGATCGCTTCCTTGACCTTCACGAGGAAAGTAACCGCCTCCTTTCCGTCCACGATTCTATGATCGTAGGAAAGCGCGAGATACATCATCGGACGGATTACGATCTGATCGTTGACAACCACCGCACGTTTTACTATATTATGAAGTCCTAAAATTCCGCTCTGAGGAGGATTGAGAATCGGCGTCGACATCATCGATCCGTAGATTCCCCCGTTGGAAATCGTGAACGTCCCGCCTTCCATTTCGGCGAGTTCGATCTTTCCGTCCTTCACTCTGTTCGCAAGTCTTCCGATTTCCTGTTCGATTCCGGCAAAGGTCAAAAGGTCCGCGTCTCTTACGATCGGAACCACAAGTCCTTTCGGTCCTCCGACGGCGACTCCGATGTCGTAAAAATTCTTATAAACGATATCGCTTCCTCTGATTTCCGCGTTGATGGCGGGAATCGTCTTCAGCGCGTGAATCGCAGCCTTGGTGAAGAAGCTCATAAATCCGAGACCCACGTTATGCGTCTCTTTGAACTTATCCTTATAACGGTTTCTGAGTTCCATAACGTAACTCATATCCACTTCGTTGAACGTGGTGAGAATCGCCGCGTTGTGTTGCGCAGACACGAGTCTTTCCGCGATGACCTTACGAAGACGGGACATCGGAACCGCGTTTTCTCTCGGAAGATCGGTTCTTCTCGCGGCGGGAACCGCTTTTGGAATTTCCGGAGAAGGTGCGGAAGCCGGAGCCGCTTTTGCCGCCGTTGCAGTTCCCACACTTGCGGAGGATTTGGATTCGATTGCTTTCAATACGTCTTCTTTTGTGATTTGTCCATTCTTACCCGAACCGGAAATCGAAGACGCGCTTAGTCCGTTGTCGTCGATCAATTTACGAACCGCAGGAGGAAGAGTTTCGTTGATGTTTCCGTTTCCTGAGGTTTGTGTTGTTTGAGTTGGAGTCGGTGCGGTAGAGGAAGGTGCTGGTGCGGAGGCGGTTGCGGCGGCGTCGATGAGACCGATGATCTCTTTCACTTTCACAGTGTCCCCGGCCTTCTTATGAATTTTCTGAAGAACGCCGGAGGAAGGAGCCGGAACTTCCATGGTCGCCTTGTCGGTTTCCAGTTCCAGCAGGATCTCGTCCTGTTTTACTTGTTCTCCTTCTTTCTTTACCCAATTCGCAATAGTTGCTTCCGTGATCGATTCTCCCATTTCGGGGACCTTGATTTCTACAGACATTAATGATTCCTTTTGAGAGGCTTTGGATGCAAAAAAGCGTAAGCCCCGGTTTCAATCCTTATAAACGAAAAAATTCTGTAAACGAAATTCTCCAAAACGCGATTATTCCGTTCTTGGTTTAAACTTCCGATCTGTTTTGCCTAATTCTTCATCACTAATCTGATATTCTTTTTGTAAGAACTCTCTAAAATCCATCGACTTGTGGTGATCGCGTTCTCCGTCGCACTGACGATTGCCCATCACCGCCTTGGTAACTCCCGCAACCGTAATCGGCTTGAGAGTCAGGTTTTGAGTTACGGGACATACTCCCGGTTTCGGAGAAAGTCCGTTGTAGGCGCAGGTTCCTCCGCCTTGCACTTCGTCGGGCATAATGTCTTCGCCGAAGGAAGGATAATTCTGACCGCCGTAAAAACGATTGTACATTCTTCCCCAAATCGGAACCGCAAGAACCGAAGCGGCCTGTCCTCTTCCCAAAGAAATGGAACTTTTATCAAAACCCAACCAAATCACGGTCGTATAATTCGGATCGAACCCGCAATACCAAGCGTTGGTGAACGATGAAGTCGATCCGGTTTTTCCGGCGGCGGTTCCTCTGTAATTTCCTTTGTCCGGATCGCGCAAACCCATCGCGGCGGTTCCGGCCATCGCCACGTTGGTCAGCATTTTCTTAAGAATGTAAGCGGTTCCTTCGGAGATGACCTGAATGCTTCCGTCCTTGGCTTGTCTTTGTAATTCTTCCTGAACCTTGATCTCTTCGTTGTAAACCACGTTGCCGCTTTGATCGATCACATAACGCACAGAAAACGGAATCACTCTTCTTCCGTTGTTGGCGATGGTCGCGTAACCGAGCGCCATCTCAAGCGGCGTAAGTTCCGCGATTCCAAGAGCGAGAGCCGGGCTGGGCGGAAAACGATTCGGATTGACTCCTAAAAGTCTGGAAGAGAAGTCGATGACCGCGTCGGGTCCGGTTCGAAGGAACACTTGCACCGACACGATGTTTAAAGATAAGGACAAGGCGCGGGACAACGGAACCATTCCGAGAAAATCTCCGTCGAAATCCTGAGGCGACCAACCTTCTCCCTCTTCGGTTAAGGTCGTTAGCGGTGCGTCCATGATTCCGGTTCCGCTTCCTACGACTCGTTCTTGAATCGCGGCTCCGTACACGAACGGTTTAAACGCGGAACCCGTTTGGCGTCTCGCCATCGTCGCGCGGTTGAACTGATTCTTCGGAGTGAACTCGTAACCGCCGACCATCGTTTGAATGTAACCCGTGGAAGGTTCGATCGTAATCGCCGCGCCTTCTACGTGCAGGTTTTTTCCGAAGACCGCGGTTTGTTTTTGAAACTCGGAGATCGCGGCGGATTCGTTTTCGCCCGGAGTTAAGATGGTAAGAATATCGGCGGCGTCGATCAGTTCTCTTTCGAGGGCGACTCGGTAGTTCGCCTTATCGTCGAGTTTACTGACGAAGGGCATTCCCACCGGAAAGATGGAACCCATCAGATAATAAAGACCCACAAGACCGCGATCCGCTCCGCCGGAATAATTTACGGTTACGCCGGAAACGAGATCGTCGTGTTTTTTGATCGCCCTGGACAATTCTTCCTGAGCGATCTCTTGTTTACGAGCGTCGAGGGTCGTATAAACTTTCAAACCACCCGTATAAACCTTGTCCTCTCCGAGTTCCTTTTCGAGTTTTTGACGAACGTATTCGGTGAAGTGCGGAGCCTTGTTCAAACGATTTCCCCAAGTCGACTGAGAAGGAGATTGTGTGATGACGACCGGCCAATACTTGTTCCAGAAATCGTCGTGGATCGATTGAACCTTATCCGCGGGAATATAACCTTGTTCCGCCATCAATCTCAGAACGCTCAAATGCGCGCCTTTGGAAATCGCGGGATTTTTAAACGGAGAATATTTCACGGGCGCCTTCGGAAGTCTCGCAAGCATAGCCGCTTCCGCGATGTCCAAGTCGCTTACGTCCTTTTGAAAATAAACGTCCGCCGCGGAAGCGAGCCCCGTGGTTCCGTGTCCGAGGTAAATTAGATTAAAATAAATTTCTAATATTTCTTCTTTTGAATATTCCTGTTCGATCTGAAGGGTAAAAAGAGCCTCGATGAATTTTCTCGCAAAGGAACGTTTTCTGTTCTGCAAAACGGTTTTGGCGAGCTGTTGGGTCAGCGTCGAACCGCCCTGTTTGATTCTTCCCGAAATCACGTTTACGATCCCCGCGCGGAGAATCGCCATAAAGTCGATCCCGAAGTGATTGAAGAAGTTGTTGTCTTCCACGGAAAGAAACGCCTGAACCACGTGCGGAGGAATGTCCTGGTATTTCAGAAGTTGTTGTTTGTGTTTGTAAAGTTCGGCGAAGACGACTCCGTTGATATCGTAAAGCCGGGTCGGAGTCGTGGGTTGATACGAGGCGAGCATCGCGAGTTCTCCCCCTTCGTCCACTTCCGAAAGAATATAACCGAAAAAGAGGCCGCCTAAGAGGGCGATAACGAGCAAGGCTTTGGAGGTTCTATGAAGTCCGATACTTTTCATGATAATTTATATACGTTCCCTTCTACGGCTAATTCTATCTGGATGGACGAGTTACCGAGCGCCGCCGCGTGCGCCCGAGCTTCCTCGAGAATGATGTCCAAAACGTCGTCCGCATAAGCGGGTTCGTGATGGGTCAAAACGAGTTTCTTCACGTTCCAAGCGACTGCGCAGTTTACGGCCATTGTGTAGGATGTATGTCCCCAGTCAAATTTTTGGAAGGATTCATCCAGGGTATATTGAGAATCCAGGACGAGCAGATCCGCATTTTCAAAAAAGGGCTTCATTTCCGAGACGGAACCGAAGTCTTCTCCGGTAAATTCGGCGTCCGTGGCAAAAACAAAAACCTTTCCCTTCTCCTCCACCCGATAGGCGAAGGAGCCGCCCGGATGTTTGAGAGGATAAATGCCGACCTTACAATCCCCTTCTAAATCCAAAGTTTCGCCGGGACTCAGACAGGTAAAGAGTTTCGTGGATGCAAGAGCGGAAAATGGAATGGGAAAGAACTCGGGAGATTGTTGTTTTTCAAAACGTTCCTTCAAATCGGGATAAGGAGAATAAAAATGCAGTTCGTTCCCGGGAATATAAAGCGGCTTGAAAAACGGAATTCCTTGGATATGATCCCAGTGCGTGTGGGTAAAGAAGAATGCGATCTTTCCCTCACCTTTTTTAAATTCTCCCTGCATCAATTCGTCCGCGATCACTCTGGCTCCGGTTCCGCAATCGAAGATCATTCTTCTGCCGGAGGAAGGAATCACCGAAACGCAGGTCGTGTTCCCGCCGACCACATGCGTAAGATAAGAAGGAAGATTAGAAATAAATTTTTGAATGTCCCTCAGGGCATCGGGGCCTGCGTCCCGGACGAGCTCCAGGATTTGAGTCACCTTCTGAATGTATTCCGGGGTTCTGAGCGGAGAGGAAATCGAGCCCCGAGTTCCGTAGAGTTGGACGATCACCTTGAACCCAGGATTTCGATTTGAATCATTCTGTCAAAGAGAAGAGGAAAAAGAAAAATCGTTTTACGGTTGTCGTCCGATTCTAAGGAGAAATCATGTTCCCCTATGACAGGCATCTACAATCGGATCGGCCCGGAATTAACTCCCGTAGTCCGCACCCTTTTGATTTTGAACGGGGGACTTTTCGCGGTTCAACTCCTTCTTTCATGGACGGTCGGAGATTATCTGACTCTGTATCTCGGGATGACGCCCGATTTGATCACACATCGTTTTTTTGTCTGGCAGTTTATCACGTACGCATTCCTACATTCGGTTCAGAATTTCTTTCATATTCTGTTCAATATGTTTTCGCTCTGGATGTTCGGCTCCATTCTCGAGAATTATTGGGGCGGAAGAAACTTTCTGAAGTTCTATCTATTCTCCTGTTTTATGGGAGGATTTTTTCCGTGGATTCTTCACAACGTCGGATTTCATCAAGGAACCATCATCGGAGCTTCCGGCGGAATCTACGGTCTTTTGATCGCGTTCGCGTTGATCTGGCCCAATCAAGAACTTCTTTTTATGGGATTTTTTCCTCTCAAAGCGAAGTATATGGTCGTCATTCTGATGCTCATCATCGCGCTTTCCGGTCCGGGCGGAAACATCGCGCACATGGCCCATTTGGGAGGCGCGATCGGCGGCGGTCTTTATTTTCTATATTATAATAAACTAAAGTCAAAAATCCCGGCTTCTCTTTCTCTCGGCCGTTATCTTCAAAAACGAAAGATGAGAAAATGGCAGGAAGAGATGAACCGAAAGATTCACGTCCGAGAAGAAGTGGATCAACTCCTGGACAAGATTTCGAAATCGGGAATGGATTCCCTTTCCAGAAAGGAAAAGAAATTTTTGAAAGACGCTTCGAGTAAGTATTATTCGGAAGAATGATAGACGTTCGAAACCGGATTTGATCCACATGAAACATTCCTACCCGCCCGAACCCGTTTCTCTGATCGGAAACTTCGTAGAACTCCGTCCGCTCAGAACGGAACACAAGGACGCGCTCGTCAAAGCGGTGTTTGACGGAGAATTGTGGAAGCTCTGGTTTACGATGGTTCCTTCCCCCGAAGAGATGGAATCCTGGATCGCAAAGGCCCTCGCGGAGGAAAAGGAAAAACTTTCCCTTCCCTTCGTGGTCGTTCGCAAAAGCGATTCCAAGATCATAGGAAGCACGCGTTATATGAACATCGAAAAGGTTTCGAACCGTTTGGAAATCGGTTCGACCTGGTATTCGAAAGAATTTCAAAAGACGAACGTAAACACGGAATGCAAACTTCTTCTTTTGGAACACGCTTTCGAGAATTTGGAATGTATCGCGGTCGAGTTTAGAACTCATCGTTTGAACGAAAACTCGAGAAGGGCGATCGAAAGACTCGGAGCGGTTTTGGACGGAATTCTTCGCAATCACAGAATCATGCCGAACGGAACGTTACGCGACACTGCGGTCTACAGCATTTTGGAAAACGAATGGCCGACCGTGAAGGCGAATCTTTTGTTTAAGTTGCATCGAAAGAAAGAATAAGAATCGGCATTCTAAACGACGGCGACTTCTTCGGTAAGTATGGCTATACGATCAGGTTATCGAATATCAAAAATTGAAAGCGATTCGTTTTAATGTTTCCGGTTTCAATTCAATTACATGAAATTTTGCAAGCTCTCCCTTGAAACGAAAATCGGGAAAATATACTTCGGAAGAATAGCGATTCGAACGCATAGCTCCTGCCCCGAAATACAACCTTTTAATACCAAATTGTTTCGTATTATATAATCCGTATACCACCTCAAAGCCTTTTTCAAAACAATATTTTGCAACGGTTCGAAACGTACTTTTAGCCGCGTAAACACCAAATTTAGTCGGTTCGAATGCAATAGAATTCCAATCCGCGACATTGTTTTCTACAACCGCATAACGCATGGCGGGATTGCCTCCGTCGTCGATCACGGCGATCTCAAGCGGAATCCAATTTTCAGGAGCTTTTTCGATAATCCTCATGGTCGCAAGGATCCGTTTTCCATGTTCAACCCAAAACCAAGTCGCCCACGGATCATAATTATGATTTCTCCAGGGAGAATCCGAATACCCGCCTTTCTCAAAAATTTTCGAAATAAATTCCCTAAGACGATTCAAGGTTTCAAGATCAATATCCGCATTCTTCATTATGTTTACTTTCATCAAAAGAAATCCCTCCATAGTTCAAATCAACAACACAACTTCCCAACTCAAAAATTCAAAAACAATAATTACAATTCCTTAAATAAAAATTCTTCTCAGAACTTGTTTAATTAAAATATCAAACTACATAAACATTTCTTAATTTATATTTACATAATTCATATTTTTAATAACTAAAGAAGAACATTGAGATATACAAGCGTCTTAAAGATAGAAACATCATTGTTTTTTTCAAAAGTGGTAAAATTTATTATGAACAATACGCAACCCAACCAAGAAACACGGATCAAAATTGACGGTGATCGGATCGAATACGTCGTCTGCTCTTTCAAAAAAGAAAGATCGTTGATCGAAAAGGCGAGAACATTCATTCAGGATCAATATTCTAAATTAGAGTATGTAGGATATAACGCGGACTTCGATCGTATGTTTGACATAGATGGATCGAGTCGTTACTTCATTGCGATCAACGCAAAAGAAGAAATCCTCGCAACATCTCGAGTAGTAACCAAGGGTCGCTCTGGTTTGCCGATCGAATACGGACTTTTTTGCGGGAATCATGCGAAAGTTATATTGGAAGGAAATAAAATCGCGGAAATGAATTCCTTTGCGGCCGCAGCATTAAAACCTGGGAATAAAGTTTTATCCATGAGTACGGATTATACGTTAGAACAGGATTTCGAAACCATATATGGATTATTTGATATTGAAAGACCGACAATCGGAAAACTCTATAACCGATTCGGAGCGGTTCTTTCGGAAAAACTCCAAGATCCAATTTATTTTCCGGGATATGGGAAACTGATTCAAAACAAAATTGTTCCCGCCAAATGGAGAATTATGGTTTCAGATAAATCTAGAATGATTGCAAGAAAGAGACCAATGTAACTGCGCCCGGGGAAACAATTCAGATTGCGTTTTCAAAAGCAAATACGAACCCTGTATAGGACTCTAAAGTTTTTCGAATATGCGTACATTCTCCTTTATCCAAAATTCTCGGCGATCCGCAGCGGCCAATCTTGCGATCGAAGAAGCGATCGGACTTCACTTGGTTTCCTCCGGCTACGGAGCAGGACTTAGAATTTGGAAAAATCCGTTCTCCATCGTACTCGGTCTTTCCGAAAAAGCGGAAGATACGATTCTTCCATCGGTATTGCAAAGATTTCAAGATGCGAATTCTTCTTTGAAAGGCGACGCATCTAATCCGAATGAATCTAAAGACAAAAAAGCAAATTCTTTTCAAGGCGAAGGCTTTCATCAAAAAGTTTTTGATGCCGAATTTCCTTCGATCGTACGAAGGGCCAGCGGCGGAGGCACGGTGGTTCATCATCCGGAGGAGAATCTAAACTTTACGTTTTTCGTTTCCTTGGACGTAAAACCCGAACTCTACAAAGTAAAAGAATCCTACGATTATTTTCTGGGCCTGGTTATAAACGCGTTAAAGCGACAAACGTTAGACGCTTCTTTCCGAGGCAAATCGGACCTCGCTATTTTCGAAAAAGGACTCGAAAAAAAAATCTCGGGCAACGCTCAGTTCCGAAAAAAGGGCGCGGTCGTTCATCACGGGACATTGATTCTAAAATCTTCCCTGATCGAAAGGGTTGCGGGATTGCTGGGACATCCTCCCGAAGAACCGGAATACAGGAAGAATCGCAAACATTCCGATTTTGTGACCTCTCTTCCGAACGATTTTTCCGCCGTAAAATTTGGCCAGGACCTATCTCATGTATTTGCCGAATCACTGGGCCTTTCGAAAATGGGCGTAGAGAATGATCTCCGGTTTAAAAAAGCCGTCTTTCAGGAAGCGAAACGGCTTTGGAAGGATAAATATTCGAGGATGGATTTCATCTTCAGAGACTAAATCGGACTTCTTCTCGGAATTATCACAAAGAAGGGCCAGATGCAGTTTCTTCCGAAAGCAGATCCAGAGATATTCGCAGCGTTAAAAAAAGAGGACGAAAGACAGGAAAACAACCTGGAAATGATCGCCTCCGAAAACTTCGTTTCCAGATCGGTTCTGGAAGCCTACACATCCACACTTACGAACAAATACGCCGAAGGTTATCCCGGCAAAAGATATTACAACGGTTGTCACAACGCGGACGTTGTGGAAACACTCGCGATCGAAAGAGCAAAAAAACTTTTCGGCGCTGAATACGCAAACGTTCAACCCCATTCCGGCGCGCAGGCGAACATGGCCGTGTTTCTCGCGTGTCTCGAACCGGGAGATTCTTTCTTAGGAATGAACCTCGCGCACGGAGGTCACTTGACCCACGGTTCTCCGGTGAACGTGAGCGGAAGAATTTATAAACCGATTCCATACGGGGTCGACCCTAAAACCGAAACCATCGATTACGACGAAGTCGCTCGACTGGCGAGAGAACACAAACCGAAGTTGATCGTCGCGGGAGCTTCCGCTTACGCGAGAACCATCGACTTCGCAAAGTTCGCTGAGATCGCAAAGGAAGTCGGCGCGAAATTGATGGCGGACATCGCTCATATTTCCGGACTCGTTTCCACGGGCTATCACCCTTCTCCCGTAGGAATGTTCGATTACGTCACGACGACCACCCACAAAACGTTGAGAGGACCGAGAGGGGGTTTGATTCTTTCTACATTAGAAAATGAGAAAGTACTAAACTCTCGCGTATTCCCGGGAATCCAAGGCGGTCCTTTGATGCACGTGATTGCGGCGAAAGCGGTCGCTTTCAAAGAAGCGCTTCAACCGGAATACAAAACGTATATCGAAACCGTTCTCGCAAACGCGAAAACTCTCGCGGAAGTTTTTGTGAAACGCGGTTATCGAGTCGTGAGTGGCGGAACCGACAACCACTTGGTTCTTTTGGACGTTTCCGTCAAAGGTCTTACCGGCGCGCAAGCCGCGGACGGTCTGGACGAGGTCGGCGTTACCGTGAACAAAAACGCGATTCCTTTTGATAAAAATCCTCCGGCGGTTGCTTCCGGAATTCGTTTGGGAACTCCGGCGCTTACCACTCGCGGTTTGAAACCTGCGGATATCGAAGTGGTCGGAAATCTGATTTGCGACTTTCTCGACAATCCGAACGACGAGAAAAACAGAACCAAAGTCAGAGGCGGCGTCAAGGAAGTGACTCAAAAATTTCCGATGACCAATTTCCGTTTGGATTGATCGAAGTTCGAAACGGACAACGGAACGTTCCGTTTTTGAAAAAGGCGCCTTGAGGAAAGGCGCCTTTTTTATTTGTGGGAACTCCAGCGCCGTTGTCGCGCTTATCCAGTTCGGGACAGAACACCCCCGAAATCATTTTTGGGCGCCTCCACCTTTCCGGTGGACCGAGCTCTGCCGCGACTTCGCTAACGCTTCGGCCGCATTCGCGTCGCTCGGATCTCTGGCGCATGGATTTTTTTGGGAAAGAAGTATGAGTTCCTACAATTGAGAAGACATAGATCGATTCGATTCCAGCCGTCGCTGTGGGAACTCTTACATTTTCCTTTCACTGAGAGTTTTACTTATGTCTTTTCAAGTGTAGGAACTACCACGCAGCAAACGCCAAGTCGACACGGGCCAACTCCTTATGTCCCCCAAAAATGTAGGAACTACCACAATTCCCGAGCACAACAAAGACCATGGCGCCTTCCCTTTTTATCATTCTACCCAAGCATTTGAAATGAAAATACTTTACATTTATATACATATCATATAATAAGTATACATGGAACTCCAAGTATTCCCGACCTCGTTTCCACAGGATCACGATCCCCTTTACAACCCGATCTTGAGTTGGGAAAGAAAAGGCCTTGGAATGCTGACCGGCATGAGTGGGATCTACAACTTGGCGCTGCAATGGGAATACGCATTCGCCGTATCCGGGTTCAAAATCTTCAATTTGGATTGTGCGATACGTTTCAATCCGTTCGTAATCACCGAAGAAACGCGCAAAAGAAGAGTTCCGCCCGAAACCTTGCTCGAAAACATCCTGGTTCAAAGAGCGTTTACGCCCTATCAAATCCTGGATGCACTGCATACGATCGAACACGAAGCGGCCAAAGATACGATCTACTTTCTCTTAGCCCCTTGCAAACAATTCTTCGACGGAGACGTTCAAGAAGACGAAGGAATTTTTCTTTTAAACAAGATGCTTCTCATACTCGAACGTCTTCACGCGATGGAGATGCCGGTGCTCGTCATAGAGAAGATGAAATATCCGCATCCCACATACAAAAATTTCTTTCCAAGACTCGTAGAAACCTCGGTCGATCTATGGGAACTCAGAATCGAAGATAAACTATCCTATATCCGAACGATCAAAAAACCCGTTCCGCATTCTTCCGTTCCTCCTCTCGCGTTGAACGAAAAAAATCTAAATCAAAATCACGAGGCGAACGTATGGGCCGAACGGTAACTCCCTATTCCAGACAAATGCAACAAGTAGAATCCGGTCTTCTGGAATTCCGACGCGGGCTTCGCAAACCAGATCAAGAAGTTTTTGACGATCTGATTCGAATCGCGAAGTTGCAAGTGCAAGCCGGAGTGATGGCTTCGGGTCCGTATCCGATCGACACGATGCTTTTGACGATGATGATCGATCTTAGAAAAGAGCTTCATCGATTGAAAAAGGAAATAATCACACTGAAAGAAAACGCGACGAAAACGAATTCGATCGAATCTGAATCGCGTATCCAATCTGAATTTGAATCTAAATCTGCGGCGAATCACACATAAGTTCAGGGCAAAACAGAAACGTTATGGAATCGCACAAAAACACAACGCGAAACGATAGAATTAAAACGCGCACCGCAAGTTCTTTACATTCTTTGCAAGCGTTTTTCGGCCCGATAGTTTGTCGGAACAAGTTTAAATAAATCCTTGAAAAAGCGAAAACAAAAAATCCGCAAGAACAAGTTGGAAAGAAAATGTCCGATTCTCAACTCATAGAAGGAACTCTATTCGATATTTATCATATAGAAGACAAGATCCATCTATGGCTTCTGACGGAAAACGGAGAAACCCTTCTATTCCACGATCATTATCAACCGGTCATTTATGCGAGAGGGGAAGAATCCATTCTCAAAAAACTCGTCCAAAGATTATACGAACTCGACGCGATATCCGGAATTCCGAAACTCGTCGATAAAAAACTATTCTACGAAAATCTCGCCGTGCCCGTTTTGGAAATCACCATTTCCAGACCCTCCATTCTTTCCAAAGTCACCAAAAAACTCTATGCGCTTTACGGGAAGTTCGATATCTATCATTCGGACATAGAAGTTCCCACGAGTTATATGGTGGAAAAAAAGATATTCCCTTTGTGTAAATTAGAAATTTATTATATAAACGACAAAAACGGAAGAATCATCAAGACGATCCGCACGAACAAAGGGGATGAAATAGAAAAAACGGAATACGAGATCCCGAACTTCAAGACGCTTTCCATGAGACTCAAGATGAGTCATCGGATTCCGATGCAGGACAATTTTTTGGTTTTCGAAAACGAAATCGGATCTTGGGAATTTTCGGGAAAAAATCCGAAAAATCTTCTGCTTCGAATCGACGAACTTCTCAAACAGGAAGATCCCGATATCATTCTTTCCTCTTACGGAGATCAGATCATCTTTCCGTATCTTTTCACTCAAGCCCAACGTATGAAAATTTTTCCCGCTTTCGATAGGGATAGAAGTTCTCCGATCCGAAGAAACATTCAAACCAAAGGAACGAGTTTCAATACGTACGGAAAGATCGTGTATCGCGCTCCTTCTTATCCGTTGTTCGGAAGATGGCATATCGATCGTGAAAATAGTTTCGTTCACAAGGCCGCGGACCTTCTGGGGATCGCGGAGCTGGCGAGATTATCCAGACTTCCCATACAAAAGATGGCAAGGGCTTCGACCGGAAAGGCTTTGACGAGCATCGAAACAGACGTGGCGCTTCGCGAAGATTACCTCGTTCCCTGGCAAAAAAGCGCGATCGAATCACCGAAGACCGCTCTTCAACTTTTGGAAGCCGACAAAGGCGGTCTCGTGTTTCAACCGGATATTTCTTTCGGAATGACGGCGGAGAATGTGGCCCAACTGGACTTCGCTCAGATGTATCCGAGCACGATGGTGATTCATAACATTTCTCCCGAATGTGTGAACTGTCTTTGTTGCGTGAACGATCCGGACGTAAACAGAGTTCCCGGATTGGGTTATAGAATATGCAAAAAACGTAAAGGAATCGTAGCCAAGGCTCTCGACCACGTATTGTACAGAAGAGCGTATTACAAACGCAAAACGAAAGAAATCAGAGAAGCGGATCAGGAAAAAAAATACGCCGAAAAACTTTCGGAATACGATCAAAAACAATCCAGCTTAAAATGGATGCTCGTCACTTCGTTCGGATATCTCGGTTATAGAAACGCGAAATTCGGAAGATTGGAAAGTCACGAAAGCGTAAACGCGTTCGCAAGGGAAAAACTTCTGATCGCAAAAGAAAGCGCGGAAGAACGAGGATACGTTTTTATCCACGCGATTACGGACAGCATCTTTATCCGTAAGGAAGATTCTTCTTCTTTTTCAAAAGAGGAATTGGATTCCCTTTGTTCCGAGATCGAGAGTAAAACGAAAGTGAAAATCGACGTGGACGGAATTTACACTTGGCTTTTGTTTCCTTCCTCCAGTCAGGATCCGCAGATGCCCGTAGCCAATCGATACATGGGAAGATTTCAAAACGGACAACTCAAGTGTAGAGGAATCGGAGCCAGAAGAAAGGATCTTCCGATCTTTATCCGAAACGCCCAACAAGAAATGCTCGATTGGATGCGGGAAAAAATTACTGTCTTCGATTTAAAAAACGCAGAATCAGAAATTCTTAATATTTACGATCGATACGACGCCGCTTTAAAAGCGGATCGGGTTCCTTGGGAAATTCTTCTTATACGCAAATCGACTTCGAAAGAATTGGACGAATACGAGGTCGCGGGCCCCACCGCGGTTTCGCTTAACAATCTTAAGGAAATGGGAATCGAAGTTCAAGCGGGGGAAAAGATCCGTTATCTGGTTCTCAACCGAAAAGCGAAAAGTAGGGATCAGTGGTATCTTCCCGAAGAGATGATCCCGATTCTAAAACAAAAAAATCAAAAGATCCACTTGGATCTCCCGTATTATCGGAAACTTCTCGTCAACGTCTTTCGGGAAGTCTGGTCCGAGTTCGCGTCTTTTCGAAATTTCGATTCTCTGATCGACGAACAGAGGTGGCTTCCTTTCGAACGTTGTCTCAAAACGGAATATGAAAGATTCTTAATGGATCAAAGAGAGATCGCTTAAAACTTTTTAGGTTTATCCCCGGATCAAAGAAGGAATCCAACCGATGCTTTCGAAGACGATCAGGGTTCCGCCGCTGAAAAAACCCGCCAAAAAAAACCGATAACTCCAGCGAATATATCTATATTTCGTAAAGTAGATGGTTTTTCCCATCTGATAGATATCGAATGAAATCGCCTTATAAAGAGAAGCGTCCGTTTCCAGGGTGGCTTCCACGTTTTTAAAAAAAGTTTCCTCGTCGTCCGCGGCAAAATCTCCGAAGAACAAAGGATTCTTTTTTCGAATCTTATCCGGTCTGGACAAGGGCATCACGGCGAAAATCGCCAAGGAAGCGGCGATCGCGATAAATCCCATCAGAAGAACGATTCCGGTGACGTAAGTGCCTCTTTGCAAAAAGCCGAGAGCCAAAGAAAGAATCACGAAGGACGCCGCGATTAGGATATTGGCTTTTTGATCCGCCATCAGACTCAGTTGGACATGGTGTTGGTGAACGGTTCTTAATAGATAATCCACCGAGGATCGGGCCCGGGTGTTTGAAAAATATTCTGACTGCATTTTAGAAAGTTTCTCGGACAAGATTGAAAGGGAGCTTCAAATAGAAAATCAGATTTAAGGCGGGGTTTATAAATTTTTTAATACGAAATCGTAAAATCAATCCTCTCTCGCAGTCGTGTAAGTTAGATACACCCCGCTCATGGGAACCTGGCTTTTCTCCTCGTCCGTCCTATACGCGAAATGAACTCCGTCCGTCAGATATTCCACGTGGCCTAAAAATTCCATATTTATAATATATTGTTTGTGAACCCTCGCGAACTTTTCCGATTTCAGCTTTTGCAAAGTCTGCTTCAGCGTGCCCACTACTTCCAAGTTCTGATCCAAAATGTGCAAAACGGAATATCTTCCGTTAGACGATATATAAACGATATTCGAAAGGGTGACCAAAAGATTCCGATCGACTCCTCGAAACACCGCTCCGTTCGATTCCATTTCGTTGAGCTTCATCAAAAAAATGCTTCGCAAAACATTTCAAATTAAACCGACTTAAAAAGAATTTCATACGACTGATAAAAACCTCTCGAAATTTGATTTCAACGTTTCATTCGATAGCGACAAACGAATTCTCCCGTTCTTTCAGCCGTAATTCGAAATTCGGAAACACGCAAAAGAAACCGCGATCATTGAAAGATTTTTTCGCTTATTCTTATAGACGTGCCGCTGCAGCATAAAAGAAATCTTGAATGAAACGAAACGGTTTAAACAAATATTTAGTTAGATGGATTTGGCCGAGCTTAATAACGGCAAGTTGTTGCGAGGCTAAAAAAAAATCTGAGTTCCCTCTACAAAACGTCCTTAAAAAAAACGAGCCTCGATTCTTTTGAAATCGAAGCTCGGTAATTTAATTTCAACGAAAAGATCTCAACTAAAAATTCCGGAAAACAACATCGCGATTCTGGAAACCAAACCGATACTTTCCAACTGATCGTCCGATTTGGCGACTTCGTAGTGCGAGAGATTGACCGACTTCGTTTTCAATCTGAATTCGAACGTAAACCCCGGCCAAAGAGTCGTGTTCTTTCCGCTTTTCGTGCGATACCAACTAACGCAACCGCCCGTGTTCCAGATGGATTTTTCGAGTCGTTTTTGGATGCTTTGGTTGTATTTGTCCTGAGCTTCCTTCAAGACGTTGATGAACTTCAATCGTTTCTTGCGTAAGGAAAGAATACACTGAAGCGTATAATTGATCTGAGATTCTATCATCAACACCATGGAACTGTGACCGAGCCCCGTGTTCGGACCTACGATCAAAAACAGATTCGGAAAACCGGAAACCGTGGTTCCGAGATACGCCTCGGCGCCGTTTTTCCACGCGTCGTTCAGGTCCAAGCCTCCGAGTCCTTTCAGTTCGAAAGGAGCCATCGCTTCCGCGGCTTGAAAACCCGTGGCGAGAATCAAAGCATCGATCGGATGTTCCACCCCGTCCTGGGTTACGATTCCATTCTCCCTGATTTCCTGAATCGGAGTTGTTATCACGGTCACATTCGGTTTTTGTAATGCGCCGTAGTATTCGTTCGAGATCAATACCCTCTTACAACCGATCGTAAAGTTCGGAGTCACCTTTTGTCTGAGTTCGGGATTCTTAACCTGTTTTTTGATATAACCTTTCGCGAAAAATTCCAGCGCTTTCATAAGACCAGGATGAATCGTAAACGCGATCACTCTGAATTCCAACATCCAGTAAATCGCAAGACGGAACAACCACTGAGCCGGAGGAAAAATGCGGAACAACCATCTTTCGCCTTTCGAAATCGCACGATCCGGTTTCGCGATCACCCAAGGAGCGGTTCTTTGAAAGAGATGAAGTTTTTTAACGTCAGGCTGAATCGCCGGAACGATCTGAATCGCGCTCGCGCCCGTTCCGATCACGGCGACGGTTTTATTGTTCAGATCGTAGGAATGATCCCATCTCGCGGAATGAAACATCTTTCCTTTGAATTTTTTCAAACCGGGAATATCGGGAAGAACGGGACGACTGAGACCGCCGGAACCGTTGATAAAACTTCTGCACTTATAGGAATTTCCGTTGATAGACGTTACGTGCCACAGCCCCGACCTTTCGTCGAACACCGCCGAATTCACGGAGTTGTTAAAATGAATATGCGATCTAAGATCGTATTTATCCGTGCAATGATTTAGATAATTTAGAATTTCGGATTGAAGTCCGTACATTCTGGACCAGTTGGGATTTCTTTCAAACGAGAAAGAATACAAATGCGACTGAACGTCGCAGGCCGCGCCCGGATAATGATTGTCTCTCCAAGTTCCGCCCACTCCTTCGGCTTGTTCCAAAATCACGAACGAGTGAATTCCCGCTTGTTTCAAACGGATTCCCATACCGAGTCCGGCAAACCCGGTCCCGACGATCACGGCGTCCAAAACCGCGTGATCCGAAGTTTTCGCTTTTTCGGTCTTCTCTTTCAATTTCTGAGTCATTTCCCTATTCTCCCAATTCGATTCGAAATTTTGGAAAAATCCCAGGTCGAAACCTTTCGCTTTTCAGGGAGAATCTTAACTCGGAATTCCGACATCTTCGACCAGACTTATGATTTTTGACCGCAATCGACTGATCGATTCCGAAATCAGAAAGCTTTTTTGCGCCGAAGAATGCGGGAACTCCTCCGAGTTTCTCGAAAATATCAGTTTTTCAGGAGAGAATGGAGCATTTTCCTCGTTGCGGAGCCGGTCAGAGAGAAGTCCCGTCCGGTTTCCTCCAAAAGATGATCCGCTTTCGCCGGATCCAAGGTCGGGAAGATTTCCTTCATTTTGGTCCCGAGCTCCTTTTCCAAATCATATTCAGGTTTCATTGTATATTCGTGCCCGAACGTGGAAATGATGGATTCGTTGATCGAATACGCGTGCGAGGACGCCTGCTTTCCGACGAATTTCATCAAATCGGCGTTCGACGATTCTCCCGGAAATCCGTCGTATTCCTTTGTCAAAAAGTTTGTGAGCGCGGTCGTAACCGGCGTAGGATTTTTATAGAATTGAATGAGCCCGTAAGAAACGAAGTCTTCGTATAAAAAATGGCGATTGGCGACCAACTGCGTCGTCTTCGTTTTCATTTCCTTTTTGGTTTCCTTCGAGGAAAAAACGTAACGAACATAATAAAAGAATCCGGCGTCGGGTACCGCCTTTGAGTGATACGGTTGACCGATGTCCTGCATGTAATGACAAGCCCAAGCCGCGAATCTATATCTCCAGTATTCGTGACCGGTTTTTCCTGCGAGTTTTGAAAGACGGGAGAATAATTCGATCCGATCCAACATCATTCCGCCTTCGACCACCTCGGGCGCAAAAAGAGAAATCAGCCAATTTTCGTTTTGAAACTGGAGGTGAAAGGGCGCCTTACTGCTTTCCCCTTGCGGTTTTCCATACGGTTGTTTTCCGTATCCGTATTCCTCGAAACCCCAAAGACTGTGATCCATCCCCCAATCGGGTTCGTCGATGAACGTATACAAAACGTTTCTGATTTTTATTTTCCTACCGGCCGTGGATTGAAATCTCGCGGGAAGTTCGGGAAGATCCGGCAGATATGGAGTAATCGAAGTCACGGGAACGTTACCCGACATCGACCTGGAGCCCGGGAGAATCCTCTCCACTTCCGAAAATCGGGTGGACGGATTGAGCCTCGCGGCTTTTAAAAAATCGACAACGGTAGGAGATTTCGCATTAAATTCCACTTTTTTAAAGCGCTTTGAGCCTCTGGATTCTTCCCAAGCCGCAAACTCGTCGAAAAGAATCTTCAGTGAATCCTTCTCCTTTCTTACGAAAGAATCCAGGGATTCGGAAGCCACTTCGTCCGAAGTAAAACGCATGGACGGATGTTCAAGAGCGCGATCCATAACGAGATAGTGCGTTCCCCAGGAAAACAGCGTTCCGGGTAAAAGGACGATCAACGAAACGATCCATAGAAGGGCCGAACGTCGGAAATTTTTTTCGATCCGCGATTTTAAAAACGAAACCGGATAAGATGCGGATAACGGCTTAGAGGTTGCAATTTTTTTATGATTCATCGTGATTTTCTCTTCGTTCTATATTGAGGTCGTCCAACCCTATTCGTAAACGCAACTAACGCAATCAAAGAATCGAATTCTTTTCGAAATGAGCGCAAAACATCGAGCTCGATTTTTCAAAAGAGAAAAAGAAAAAACCTTCGTGAACCCCGTATTTTAACGCGGAAGTTTCGAAACCGGAAAATAATTTTTTGACAATTTATAAATGGAGAATGCGCGCTTCTTGAGATCGAAACGTTTTCGAAATCCCCTCCGATCGCAAACTACCCGAGACCGAAAATTCTCATCGCGAAGAACGCGCGGCTTTTGACATTTCCGTTTTCGAATCTAAAAATCTCAAAAAAATCGAACCCGGTTTAACAAACAAGAAACGCATAACGTTCATAAATCGGAAAAAAATTTCGTAAATTCTTTTCAACCGGAATTTTCGGATTCCCACCGACTTATAAGAACGGAATGAACGACGGGAAATATGGAATAAAATTATTTCCTGAAATGAAAAACTCCGTTCGAGCATGAGTTATCTGATTCGAACCACAACGCGACTAACGGATGTTTGTTTCCGTTTTTGCGCGTTTAGTTCCGAAATAGGAGACCTTTAATGCAAACAGAAAAAAAGACGGTTAGATTATTCTTGGCTATCGCGCTCATCGGAGCGGCGATCGGCTTTTCGAATTGTGCCGACGATAAAAAAACGGATCTGACCCCTATTGCCGCCTTACTGGCGTTAGCCGGTAGCGGCCCTGCGGATCTTCCGCAACCCGTGGACGGAACCGCGATTATGAAGTTGGGAACGGAAACTTTAGTGTTGACCAATCAACAATTATGCGTATCCGGCGTGGGCGGCGTCATCGTTCAGATGGTCGACGCGGATAACCTTCCGATTCTTAACATTCATAATATCAACTTCGCTCAAACGACGACACACACGTTGGGTGAAGGCGGCTCGGCCTTGGATATCGACACTGCAGGAGGAGTTTACGGTGCGGGGACCAACAACGTAAGAGGAACCTGTACCGCGACCGTCAAGGAAACATCCGCGACGATCTTCGATCTGCAAGCTTTGAATTGCCCGATCACGAAACAATTCGCCGCGAGCAACATTCCCGATACGACTCTTTCGTTTCGCGTTCGTTGCAGAAGATAAAAATAAATCTTAGATCCGTAACAAATAGAGAGGCGCAATGAGCGTCGAACGTTGCGACTTAAAAAACACGTTGTATGAAACGGTAATTCCCCTTCACCCTCGATCGATTCGGTCGAGGGTGTTTTTTTAATTAAGAACGTTTTAAGATCCAGGTTCCGATCAGAATCGCTCCGATCTCGGTCGCCATGCTGATATAAATGTACTCGTTGCCCGGTCCGTCCAAAACGAGAGTGTAAATTCTCCCCGACAAAAGTCCGACTGCCGCGGTGAGCGCCAAAACGACGGATGACTTTTTAAATTCTTCCCTGAACAAACCCAAAACGAAAAGGGCGCTTATGCCCAAACAAAGTCCTCCATACATCGCCCTAAAATCGGCGAGGGCCGCGGAATCTCTGATTTCGATTCCGATTAAGGAGGCGAGTCGAATCGGAATGAAAAAGAATCCCAGCGTAAAGCCGCCGTAAACGATCAGGTTCATAACGAGATAAACTTTCGAGATTAAGGAGAGAATTTTATTTCCGTCCGCGGTTCGATTCATTGCGATACTATCAGTTTGCATTCTTACCTACCTTGTTGAACGATCAACATAGATCCAGTATGCGCCCGCTTCAATTCGAAATCGACCGGTGTTATAACGGCTTACACATTTTTTAATGCGAAATCGAATTTTTCGGGTTTTAGGATTAGACCTTGGCGGTTTTTCGAAAATCGATCGGCGTTTTTTCGGTGAGTTTCAAAAAGGCTTCGTTGAAGGAGGAACGATTGTTGAATCCGACTTCCATCGCGATTTCCAAAACGGTTTTGTCCGTTTCCTTCAAAAGTTTTTTTGCCTCTTCCACCCTGTATTGATTCAACCACACGAAAAAACTTTTGTTGAGTTTGCGGTTGATGAGTTCGGATAATTGATGGGTCGTCAACGAAACTCTTTCGGCGACGTAGCCGAGAGAAACCTCTTCGTTTTGATACATCCTTTCGGTTTCCATCATCGTTTCCAAACGGGCAAGAATGGAATCCACTTCCAAACCTCCCAATCTGGATCGGGAATACTTCGCCTTAACGAGTTCGACGTGAATCGTTTCTTCCAGATTCGAATATTCTTTTCGAACATAATAGATTCCGCATAAAGCAATCGAAACGACTACCGCCGAAATTTTCAAAAAGAAGATCCCGTAATAAAGTCCGAGAAGCCCGAAAGCGGAAACCGTGGTGAAATCCATAAAACAGATCCAAATCAAAATTCTCAGTTTCATTTCGGAAACCGCGGAAAGAATCCGAAAGATCAAGACTCCGAATAAAAAGGAATAAACTCCGGCAAACCCGTAGATCCAAAAGATCCAGTTCACGTTTTCGAAGGGAAGATCCGGGTTTCTTTCCCAAGGAAGAATCAAGGTTTCTCTCGGAACGACGAACAAGACAAGACCGCACAAAGCGGCCGGAACAAAGGAAAGAATCGACTTCGTATTCCATTGAAATTCTTCTTCAACCATCGCTCTCAAAGCGACGTACGCGACCGGGCCGATCAGAAACAAAACGGGAAGACTGAATCGAACGTATAAGACCGTATTTTGAAAAACGCCCTGAAATGAAATCGCATTCAAGATTTGTAAAATTCCGATCAGAAGCAGAGCGGCGGAGAAGTAGATTTGAAATTTAGTTTTTTTGAATGTGATCCATTCTGAAACGGAGAGTAAAAACGCGAGAAACCCGCCGAAAACGGCAAAGGCATTGGCGAACCATTCTACGTAGATCATATCACTTTCGAAACGCCGCTTGTGCCTGGATAAAACTCGCGACGTCGGCTTCGAATTTCGGTCCCTGTTCCTGATACACGAACTTAGGGGGAGAAGTCACCTGCTTCAGAGCGTTGCATCCCATTCTTTTACATTCTTCCGGAACCGAAGAGGCCCAGACCGCGCCCAAAACGGAATATCCGTTGTCGTATTTGATGGAAGTCAGTTGATTCAGATTCTTATCGAAGATTCTGATTTCGGTTCCGGCCTGCAAAGACGCATAACTTGGAATCAAACCGAAACTGATCACGGAAAAAATGGACGTGAACAATTGAATCGCGCCGCTTCCTGCGTGTTTCGGGGTTTGAAACGCGGGCGTATGAATTCCGAGAACGTAATAATCGACTCCGATGTCCTTGAGTTTGAAGATTTTTTCGTCTCCCTTTTTTTCAACGCTCGTTACGTAGGTAAGTTCGAGAACTCCGCTTTCCTTAACCTCGTTCAAATAATCCTGAACGAATTTTTTCACCTTATCCGAGGATATGTCCTTTCTATATCCTACCGATTTCAGATCGGACGCGTACGATCCATTCTGAAATTTTAATATAGTTCGATCGGGATAAATCAGATTCGCGGTATAAATCCTCGTTTCCGCGGAAGACTTCGTGATCTCCGCTTCGTAAGGACGAAACCCGATATACGCGATTTTCACCTTGGACAAATTCGGAATCGAAGCCGTCGCTTCCGGAGGGGATTGTTGGACGTAATAGTGATAATTGCAATCGAAGACGCAAAGAAGACTGAATAATAAGAATCCAAATGTTTGATCGTATCTCATAGACTTTCCGAAATCCGCGGATCGAGACGAAACCCGATCCGTTTTCGTATTAGATTCTCCTTAATGATTTCCGAACGCAATCAAAAAGAAGAATCGAATGTGCCGAAATCCGAAAAATTAAATCTTCGATCCGCAACAATACGAATCGGATTTCAAAACCTAAGTTCGATTCCGAAATTCAAGTAAGGAATTTTATTCTTATCGGTTTTAAAGAACCGCAATCCGTTCCGATAAATGTATCGAACCTCGGGGTTGACGTTCGCGCCTACGGAAGAAACGGCAAGAAACGATTCTTTGTCGATCTAATTGGATCCTTTCGTTTGAATCGAATGAAGCACGTCCTCTTCGATCTTTGGACCCATTCCGTCGTAAACGAACTCGTACGGAGAATCGAAGTTTCCTCGATTGCATTTAAAGCTATGACAATGATCCGGACTTGCCGAAGCCCAAACCGCGGATACGGAAGTATAAGAATTATCGTATTCAAGTCTGTTGACTAACTTTAAATTTTTATCATATACCCGAACCTCGGTATTCGCGAGTTCGGAAGAATAGATCGGAAACAAACCGAACGAAACGATGGAAAAAAAGACCGAAAAAACCTTTCCGAGCGAAATCCCGATATGAGCGTCTTTGACAAACGCGGGGCCGTGAATTCCGATCACGTAATAATCCACCGGATAATTCTTAAGTTTATAAACGAACTGCGAGCCTTCCTTCTTTTCCACTTCGACCAGTTGAGAAATTTCGAACGCTCCGCTGGACTTTACAAGATTCAAATATTCGAATGCAAACGCCGCGACTTTTTCGGAAGGAATATCGGTTCTTACGCCTTCGTTTTTCATTTGGTCGATAAAAACCCCGTTTTCGAGTTTCGGAATCGTTCGATTTTTGTAGTTTAAATCCGCCGTGTAGGTGCTTCTTCTTCCGCTTACGCTCGTAAGTTTGGCGCTGTAGGTTCTAAACCCGAGATAGGCGATCTTCGGTTTTTTACCGACAACGGCGGTTTGTCCCATAACCGGGAATTCTTTTACGTAAAAATGTCTGTTGCAACTGATTGCGGCCAAAATGCAGATCGCCGCAAGGATATGTATTTTTCTCAACGTGTTGTCCTTGAACCTTGAATTCTATTTCGATTCTAAAAAAACCGGAACCTAAGAAGTTCCGATTCTTTACGGAAGATATATAGTTCAACGTTGCGAACAAGGTCATCGTTCGTCGCTTTTACGTTTAGATCACTTGTAAAAAATATCGACCGCGCCCGAGTTCGATACGCTGTCGTTGTCGGTTGCAGGCGTGGGAGGCGCTCCGGTGGATCGATTCCAAATCGTTCCAAGTCCGTCGTCGTCGTTTTGAGCGCCGACCGCGATCAAATCTCCGTCGATACAAACCAAAATTCCGAACGCATCCGAGGCTTCCGCGTTCGGAGCTTTGAGATAGGATTGAAAGGTCCATCCGCTTGCCAATTTTCGAAACACATATGCCGCTCCGGAATTACTTACGGAATCGTCGTCGGCTCCGGGTCCCGGAAGAACCGCAGGAGAATGTAAAATGGACGTGGAAGAACTGTCTTCTCCAATCGAACCGACTACGATCATATCTCCGTAAACGGAAACGCTTCTTCCGAAGTTATCGTTCGCTTCGATATTCGGCGATTTCAAATACGCTTCAAACGCCCATAGGCTTCCGGTTCTGCGGAACACATAGACCGCACCGGACGCAAGGGTAGAATCGTCGTCGCCCGCCGTTGTGAGAGTGGGTCCGAGAGAATGGGAAATCGTCGTTTGGGCGCTGTCTTCGTTGTAGGCTCCGACCACCGCGACGTTTCCGTCGTCCGAAAGATCCAAAGTTACTCCGAACTGATCGCTGTTGTCCGCGTTCGGGGCTTTGAGATACGATTCGAAAGCCCAGGCAGCGCCGGTTTTGCGAAATACGTAAACTGCTCCCGAAGTGCTCAGAGAATCGTCGTCGCCCGCAGAAGTAAGATTCGGTCCCAAAGAATTTAGAATCGAAGTGTTCCCGCTGTCCTCTCCGACCGCTCCGGCGATCAACGTGTCGCCTCTGACTTGAATTTTTCCTCCGAATAAATCCGAGTTCTCCGGATTCGGAGCTTTGATATAGGCGTCCCAAGCCCAAGTTGTTCCGGTTCTTTCAAAGATATAAACCGCCCCCGCTGTCGACGCAGAATCATTGTCGGTCGCTCCGGAAAAACCAGGGGCCGGAGCCTGAATAATCACGCCTAAACCGCCCCGTTCCTGAATGGCGCTGACTGCAATTCGATCACCCGAAATCGAAACGCTCGCACCGAATTGATCTCCCTGACCGATATCAATGTTCGGAGCTTTGAGATACGCTTCTAACGCCCAAGTCGTTCCGGTACGACGGAAGACATACGCCGCACCTGCGCTCAACGCAGTGTCATCGTCTCCCGCAGGCGTCAAACCGGTAAAGGGAGAATGGAGAATGCCGGAATTCCCGTCCTCCGCCCTAGCTCCGACAACGATCGTATCTCCCGAGATCGCAACGGCGCATCCGAATTGATCGTTTGCTTCCGCGTTCGGAGCTTTGAGATAAGCCTCCAAAGCCCAAGTTGTTCCCGTGCGTCGAAACACATAGGCCGCTCCGGAGCCGCTTGCGGAATCGTCGTCCCCCGCCGAAGTCAAACCCGCAAACGGACTGTGAAGAATCGCGGTTTGAGCGCTGTCCTCTCCGCACATTCCCAGCACCAATGTATCTCCGGAAAGATCGAGATCAAAACCGCCGCTTGTATCGCTGATATCCGGATTCGGAGCCTTCAAAAGACTTTCCCATTCCGCGTTGAGGGCATCGACCGCAATTTGAATCGAGGCGGAAGAAGAACCGGAAGAATTCGAAGCCGTAATCGTATAAGAAGACGCGCTCTGTTTCGTCGCGGGAATTCCCGTAATTTCCCCCGTCGTCGAATCGAAGGAAAGACCGGAAGGCAACGCGGGCGAAATCGAAAACGAAGTCGCACCCGCCGCGTTCGGCTGAATCGCCGAGATCGCGATATTCTTTACAAATTGAAACGAACTCGTCGTGTACGTCAAGGTTGGAGGAGTTCCCACAAAAGGAGGATTGAGTTCCGTAACCGTGATCGAAGTCGGATTTCCCAAAAGCATAAATGCCGGATCAAGATTTCGATTCTGCAGACATCCCGCAGGAATCAGAGACAGAAGAGAAACAAACCAAACGGATCGATTCCAAGAAATAAATTCTTTCTGCATGGGTTCTCTCTTCTGTCCTTCCAAAAAATTCAAAGAATATCTTTGTACGGGAGAATCGTAGGTCAATCCAAGAGAATCAACAACCCTGTTTATAAATGAGGAAATCTACGATTATAAGCATCCAAGAACGTTAGCCGTCATCTTAAAAATGCAACTTCAACTGTAACTAACTACAAGAAAGACATCCGGCGCGCAATGCAACTACAGGAAGGACCATTGTAACAGGTTAACAGCGGCAACCTCCATTTCGAAGATGATTTCAAGGTCAACGGCGACAGGACCTCGAAATTGCATCTGATCCAATGGCGACTAACTTAACTTATAACAAAGTTTATTTCAGATCCAGCCATATCCACGACGACCGCAAAGATGGTCAGGACAAAAAAAATCCATGCCCTTCTTTCGAAGCGGCATGGAGCTTTCCAATGGTTGTAACGGTTGCTGATTTACTTTTTCAGTTCAGGCGCAAGTTCTGCCAAAGGAACCTTATCCTTAGGAAGCGAAGCATAATCCGGGAATTCGTATCCGTTCGGATAATGTTCGTGATCTTCAGGATTGTAAAAGTGGATATAATCTTTGCTGTATCCCCAAGTAAAAACGGACTTGGAAGGATCCTGACCCACAACTAAACAACGGGGGTTGATCCACCCTTCGCTCTTTTCGGTTTTCACACGAACGAAAGGTTTCGGATTTGCTTGATGATTTCTATAATCGTAAACTCTTACAACGGAACCCGGAGCGATTCTTTCCTTAACCGCGGATGTTGCATCCGCTTCGGCAAAAATCGGAACGGTAGGTTCCAGAGAAGGATTTACTAAAGAAGGATCGCAATTCTTATGATTGGTAACCTGCGCGAGTTTCGAACAGGCTCCCAAAAAAAGAGCCATACTTGTTAAGAGAACGGTCAGTTTTAAATTCTTTTTCATCGTTCCTCCTCTCTTATTGATGATGATGTAAGGATTGATCCAATCTTGGATCTCCCACCGGAATCAGAGCCGCGGACTCGTAACGTTTCAACACTACGAAACCGAAAAGACCGATAAAACCGATCACCGCTCCGAGAGTTACGATCAAACCGGAAAGTTGAAAGTTTTCGAAGTTAGCGGGGAACACCAGCCAATAGATTTCGATCACTTGTGTAAACACGATCCAGATCGCTACTTTCACGAGGAAGTTGATGTCTCTTTTGTTCGGTCTGTTTAAGAGCAACAAGAACGGAAGAATGAATTTGATAAACGGAAGAGCGTAAGTAAACACTTCCCATCCGCCGGTCAATCTCTGCTCGTAAAAGAAAGTTTCTTCCGGAATGCTCGCATACCAGATCAACATGAACTGGGAAAATCCTACGTAAGCCCAGAACACGCAGAAACCGAGCATGAACTTACCGATATCGTGGATATGGTTTTCGTTCACGAGATTTCCGAGATAACCTTTCTTTTTCAGAAAGTAGATCATGATTACGAGAGTGGAAAGACCGGTTTGATACGCTCCGGCAAAACAATACACTCCAAACATGGTTGAGAACCAATGCGGCGTAAGAGACATGATCAAATCGAAAGAAGCGAGGGAAAAGGAAAGAGCGAAGAATACGATAAATCCTCCGGCCAATCTCGCGTTGAACTGAGTGTGAGCTACGTCCTTATCGCCGTCTTGTTTGGTGGAACGTTTGTGGAACAACCAACCGAACGCAGACCAAGCCGCTCCGAAAAGAATCATTCGGATCACAAAGAAAGGAGTGTTCAACAACGGTTTTTTATGCTGAAGCAGATGATCGTGTGCTACAACTTCTTCGTGGCTCCACTCGTAGAGGTCGTGAATTCCGACCGTGGTGATCAGGAGCAGAACCGCAACGACAGGAAGAAACAATCCGTAACCTTCCGCGAGTCTTCTAACGGTGATGGACCAATGTGCGCCGGTGATGTTGCTGATCGCGGTGAAAAAAACACCCGCAAGAGAAATCCCGGTGATAAAGAAGGTTCCGATCAAAAACGCGGACCAAGCCGGGTTGGAATGTCCACCCTCGTGTCTTGGAGGAGTATGAGAAAGGGTAAAATACCCGATGAGTAAACTTAAGACCCCGATCCCGATCATCCCGAAAAGGGCGCTGCGGGTTTTGGAGTCGAGTTTAAAGTTAATCAGATTTTGTTCGACTTTGACTTCCATGATTCTTAATTCCTAGCCACGTCTTTTTTTGTTCTGTTGTCGTATTCCTGGAGTTTTCTCACGTAGAGAACGATCTTCCAGCGGTCTTCCGGAGAAACTTGAGAAGCGTAGCTTTTCATTCTTCCCCAACCCGCGGTCATCACGTGATAGATCTGTCCGTCGGAATATCCTTGGATCTTAGGAGAAATCACGGCAGGAACCGGAAAACCGATTCTTGGAGCCGGACCTACGATGGTTCCATTCCCCGCTCCTCTTACTCCGTGGCAAGGGGAACAATAGGTTTGGTATTTAGCCTCTCCCTTTTGGAGATTGGCTAAATCGTTTTTAAAAGGATTAGAAAGTCCTTTATTCGGTAATTGTGTTACATCCAATCCGAGATACTCGTATGGATAATAATTCACCGGAACCGCTCCTTTCGGAGGAATTCTGGAAGCCGCGCCGTCGTGTGCGATCGGATCTTCTTCCTGAGCTTCTCTCGCCGGAGAATCCGCCATATCCGGAAAGTATTCCAGAGGAGGCGTTTTGGACTCGCAGTTCCAAAGAAGAACAGCGGCCAAAAGAAAAATTAGAGATTTGTAATATTTCATTCTTATCCCTGCTCCTATTTCACAACCTCGACGTTTTTTCCGCCGAGACCCTTGATGAAGTTCACCACTTCGTCTTCCTTATAACCTTTGGAAGAGGAAGGAATCCAGAGTGCGAACTTGTCCGTAGTGATGTCCGGATGCAAAACTCTCCGATTTACTTTCGGAAGCCTTGTTAGGAAGAACATCGCCGCAGCGGTTCCCACACCGGCCATAAACACGGTGAATTCGAACGTAATCGGAATATACGCGAACCATGCGTTCAGGTTTTTACCGGAGATATTGATGGGCCAATCGAACTTGTGAGTCAGATACTGCATTCCGAAACCCACGGTGCATCCGAAAAGTCCCATGAAGAATGTAACCCAAGGAAGACCGGAACGGGGAACTCCCATCGCGTCGTCCAATCCGTGAACCGGATACGGAGTGAAACAATCGAAGCCGGTATAATTCTTCTCTTTGGTTTTTTGCGCCGCAGAGATGATCTCCGCGGGGCTGTCGAAAAGCCCGAATACTCCCGAGCTTGTTTCTTCGAACGTATGAAATTGTTCTTTATGAGGTTTATACATCAGTGGTGTCCTCCGTCTTTGTGAGGCATAACGGTTTTAACTTCCGCAACCGCGATAACCGGCATGATTCTGCAGAACAGAAGGAACAACGTGAAGAAGATTCCGAACGTTCCGATGAGCATCATGAAGTCGTAAACGGTTGGGATATACATATCCCAGCTGGAAGGAAGGAAGTCCGCGTGAGTCGTCATAACGATCACATATCTTTCGAACCACATACCGATGTTTACGATGATGGAAATGATAAACATAACCGGGATATTGGTTCTGAGTTTTTTCCACCAGAATACCTGTGGAGAAAACACGTTACAGCTAAACATGATGAAATACGCCCAACCGTAAGGACCGAACGCTCTGTTTACGAAAGTAAAACCTTCGTATTCGTTACCGGAATACCAAGCCATAAAAAACTCGGTGGAGTAAGCGAGACCCACGATCAAACCGGTTACCATGATGACCTTGTTCATGTTTTCCAAGTGTTTCATGGTGATGTAGTCTTTCAGGTTGAACACTTCTCTTGCGATTACCATCAGAGTCACAACCATTGCGAACCCCGAGAAAATCGCTCCTGCCACGAAGTAAGGAGGGAAGATCGTAGTATGCCATCCGGGAAGAATGGAAACCGCGAAGTCGAAGGATACGATCGTGTGAACCGAAAGAACCAGAGGAGTGGAAAGAGCCGCGAGGATCATCGCCACCATTTCCAAATGAGACCAAGCCTTGTTGGAACCGACCCAACCTAAGGAAAGAATGTCGTAAATCTTACGTTTCATTTCTCCTTTGGAACGGTCTCTTACGGCCGCGATATCCGGAATCAAACCGATATACCAGAACACGAGAGAGATCGTTAAGTAGGTCGAAACCGCGAACGTATCCCAAATCAGAGGAGAACGGAAGTTCACCCAAAGAGGTCCTCTTTCGTTCGGATACGGGAATAACCAGAATCCCACCCAAGGTCTTCCGATGTGGATGATCAGGTTGGAAGCGGCGGTTAATACGGCGAAGATGGTCATCGCTTCTGCGGCGCGGTTGATCCCGGTTCTCCATTCTTGGCGGAACAGATAAAGAACGGCTGAAATCAGGGTTCCGGCGTGACCGATCCCGATCCAGAATACGAAGTTTACGATGAAGAATCCCCAAGCCACGGGATTGTTGATCCCGAGAATGTAGAGACCTTCCCACATCAGGTATCCGATGATACCTAAGTCGATAACGGTAATGGTAAGAACCAGAAGGAAAGCCTTCCACCACAGAGAAGTGGGGAACGCTTCGACCGGTCTTAAGATATCCTCGGTAACGTCCCGAACCGACTTACCGCCGGTTACGAGAGGCTGGATATCCAGGGCTTCTTTGACTGCGTTGGACATTGACATAGCTTTTTACGTTACTCCATTAAATTGAGCTTCTGACCCGGGTCAGGTAAGCGACCTGAGGACCGACGTTCAGATATTCGAGGACACGGAAGGATCTCGGGCTGGAAGAAAGTTTCGCAACTTCCGAATCCTTATCGTTGGTGTTACCAAAGCTGATCGCATCCGCCGCACAACTTTGTTGGCATGCGGTTTTAACTTCTCCGTCTTTCAGAACACGGCCTTCGTTTTTAGCCGCGATCTTCGCTTCCGCGATTTTGTGGGAACAGAAGTTACATTTTTCCATAACCCCGCGACCACGAACCGCAACCTCGGGATTGAGTCCCAAGTAACGAGGAGCTTTGGAACCTTCCGCTCCGTTATACCAGTGTTGCATCCAGTTAAAACGTCTTACTTTGTAAGGACAGTTGTTCGAGCAGTAACGAGTTCCCACACAACGGTTGTAAACCATGTCGTTGATCCCTTCGGAACTGTGAACGGTTGCGAGAACCGGACAAACGGTTTCGCAAGGAGCGTTGTCGCACTGTTGGCAAAGCATCGGTTGGTGAGCTACTTGAAGAGTTTCAGGTTGATCCGGTTCGCCGATATAATAACGGTCGATTCGGAGCCAGTGCATTTCGCGGCCGACACGAACCTCGTCGCGACCTACGACCGGAATGTTATTCTCCACTTGGCAAGCGATCACACAAGAACCACAACCGGTGCAAGAGGAAAGATCGATGCTCATTCCCCACTTGTAACCAGGATATGCGTAAACCGGATTTGCACCCGTAGCGTTTACGAGTTTACCGTCTTTGAGAATCTGAGGAATTTCGGACGGAGCCTTGCCGGAAGCAGGGTCTTTGCGATATTCTTCGATCGAAGTGGATTGAACGATTGGACGATTCGGATAACCGAAACCCGGAGACAACATGTGGTGGTGTTGAGTGCAAGCGAGCTTGTAAGTTTTACCCGTTTTTTCCAAAGAAGTAACGGCGATACCGGAATAGATTCCGTTTTCGGAAAGACCGTAAGCGTTCTTACCGACTCCGGTTCCGACCGCACCCGCCGCCGTTCTACCGTAACCGACCGCGATACCGATCGCTTCTTTGTGCATACCCGGTTGGATCTGCGCCGGAAGTTCGATCGTTTTGTTTGCGGTTTTTAAAACCAGAACGTCGTTGGAAGAGATTCCCTTTTCTTTTGCAAGAGCGGGAGAAATAAGAATGTAGTTGTCCCAAGTAACCTTGGTCACCGGGTCCGGAAGTTCTTGAAGATGCGCGTTGTTCGCGGCTCTACCGTCTCCGATCGCGGATGTTTCATACAACGCGAGTTTTAATCCCGCCGAAGAAGAAGCGATCTTTTTGAGAGAAGAACGGTTGAAGTTTCTGGAAGAACCCGCGACTTTCTTGCGCTCGGAAGCCTTGAGCGTCGTTCCCGCTCTTAAGAGGTCTTCCCATCTTTGTTTCGAACCGAGTTTTTTAGTCCAAGAATTCTTCACGTATTCGTAGAAGCTGGATTCTCCGCCGAGCGAACCGCCCGCAAACGCGATCAAGCTGTCTTCGAAAGAACGAGAGTTGAACAACGGACGAACCGCAGGTTGTTGAATGGAGAAAATTCCCTTCGTAACTTCGGCGTCTCCCCAAGATTCGAGGAAGTGCGTGGTGGTCGCAAGAACGTTAGCCGCAAGAGCGGTTTCGTCCGCACGATCCGTGAGAGCCACGACCAAAGCCGCTTGGTGAAGAAGATTCTTCCATTCTTCTCCGGCTTGATAAACCAGGTTTACGTCGTTTACGAAAAGAACTCCGACCTTGGTTTGTTTCAGCTCGGAAGCTAAAGAATTTAGATTGTTGGAATAATCCGCAACGCCTTCTTTTTTCGGGCTGGAATGATCCACGGTTTTGCCGTCGTTTTCCAGAACGCTGTTGAGAAGGTTTACGAGGATTTGAAGATCCACCGCGTCTTTTGTGGAAGCCGCAAGACTTCCCGCAACCACGAGGGACTTTCCTTTGTTCGACCAAAGAGCCTTTGCGGTTTTGCGGATGCTGTCTTCGCTTACACCGAGAGAAGAAGAAAGGCTTGCTACGGTTTCACCGCCGAGAGCGTCCTTCGTGTTCGCGCCGAGTTCGCCGAGAGCCGCCGCAATCGCGAGAGCGAGTTTAGTCTGATCGCCGGGACGAATCGGAAGACGAAGATCCGCGTTGGAACCGGACATCGTAGGAATCGATTCGGCCGCAACGTAGAGGTTTACGTCTTTTGCGCCGTTACGAAGGTTTCTTCTTTTGGAGAAATCCTTTTGGTGTTCTTCGGGAGAAAGCCAGTTCCCCATAAAATCGCAATCGATGGAAAGAATCACGTTTGCGAGATCGAAATGATAGTTCGGAATCAGAGCCTTGCCGTAAGAAGCGGCCTGCCCTTTTGCAACGACGTCTTCCGCGGAAGTAAGAGAAATCTCGTAGTGTTTACCACCGCCTACAGTGCGGATAAAATCTCCGATGATCGCCTTTGTAGAAGGAGAATCCAGAGGTTTTGTTACGACAACCGTCTTACCTTTGTTAGCCGCAAGAACCGCTTTTACTTTTGCGTCGATCGTAGCCCAGTCGGATTTAACTTCGACTCCGCCTTCGATGGTCGCCGGGTTTTGCGCTCTATCCGGATCGTAAAGATCGAAGATGGAAGCCTGACCCGCGGCGCTCAGAGCGCCTTGAGAAACCGGGTGATCCGGATTTCCTTCCAGTTTTAAAGGACGACCGTCCCTCGCTTTAACGAGAATACCGGTTCCCGCAAAAACGGAAGCGTAGTAGTAGGAATGTCCGTGTTTCACGAAATCGTATTGAGCGTTTTCGTCCGCTTTGTTGAGATCCACGTAAGGAACGATTTTCTCAACGGGCTTGCGGATACAGTTTAAGGAAGTCATCGCGACTCCCGCGCCCATCAGTTTTAAAAAGGATTTACGATCGAATTCTCCGGATTTGATTCTCGCGATCAAAGGATCGGGAGAAGTGAAGAATTCGGACTTCTGCATCTCTTTGACTTCTTCGTCTTTGTCTCTCAGATCGTAAGACAGCCAGTGAGCCTTCTTTTCTTTTTGGAAATTTTTTTGATCCATGCTAAGTATTACTCCCGGTTATCTGTGGCAGGTTGAACAGTCGGTCGGTGCGTTGTTCTCTCTGTGACAATCCACGCAGTATCCCATGTTAAGGGACGCTACTTGTTTCACTTTGACCATCTCCGCTACGTTACCGTGACACTGAGAACAATCCACTCCTCTCGAAATGTGACGAGAGTGATTGAACTGAACGTGGTCAGGCATGTCATGAACTTTGATCCATTCGATCGGCTTATTGTCGTTATACGACTTAGCGAGTTTCTTGATCAGAGGTTTGGAGGTTGCTACCAGAGAGTGGCAGTTCATGCAAGTGGAAGAGGATGGGACTGTTGCGTGTGCTGAGGTTTCTACCCCGGTGTGACAGTATTTACAGTCTATCTTATTATCTCCGGCATGTATCTTGTGATTAAAGGGTATAGGCTGATCGGGCGCATACCCAACATACTTGGAGGGAGAGAAAATCAGATACGCTACGGCCGCGAGGGCAATGAGCGGTACCGAAAGTTTCAGTGCTCTGTTATTCATTCGTATGAAGTCCCTATGAATCCAATATTGGTATTGGAAACAGGATTTTTGGCTCTGTAAAAAATTGCAAGTAAACGAAGAACCGACGACTTTCCCTTTGCGTTTATTTTGAAGTTTACTTGAGAATAAGTATCAATTAGAAAAGTTTCATAAAGGAAAAAATAATTTTCGAAATGGAAGAAAAAATTTTTAAAACTTCGAAGCTAAAAATTTTAAAAACCGGAAAATTTCGGAAACCGAGAATGGAAATTATCCAAACTCTCAAAAAGAAAACTGTCTAAGGAGAATTTTTTACGATGCACAAAATTAAGATCCGCTCCTTGCAAAGAATTCTTTTGTCGATTCTTCTTTTTTTTGCAGTGCTCCTTAGTCCTAAGTCGCTTAAGGCACAGGATTCTCGGGTGAGAATCGCAAGTTTTAACGCGATGTTTCTCTATGATGAGATCGGAGATGAGAAAAAATCGCCCCAAGGAAGGATTCCTAGAAAGAAATCCGACTTCGAAAAAATCAGAACGCACCTTTCCAAGATCGATCCCGATATCATCGCTCTCCAAGAAGTGGAAAATGAAGAAGCGATTTGGAAAATTCTGCCGAAATCTTTTTCCTGTTCTCTCACAAAGAAAGTCGTCGGATACGATCAAAGGGTCGGGATCTGTTGGAAAAACAAATTCCGCGCAGTGGACGCGGCTCCATTTTCCATTCTTTCGATTGAACCTGGCTTGAGAAGCGGAGTGGAAGCGATTCTTTTCATCGGAAAGAAAGAATATTCCTTTTTGAGCGTTCATCTGAAAGCCGGAAACTCGAAGAGAGACAGAAATCTTAGATCGAAACAACTCCTCGTCTTAAACGAAATTTTAAAAACAAAGAAGAATTATTTTCTTCTGGGAGATATGAATTCTCCTCTCGGCAAGGACAATCGGTCCTGGAATCTTCTGGCGCAAAACCTGAATTTAAAGAATCCGGGACGTTATGCGAAACAGAGCTGCTGGGGACACAAGGATCTGATCGATTTGATTTTGACGAACGTCGATACGGGCGGCTCGAAGCTCAAGCAGGTTCCGTTTTCGGAAGACGACGGAAGTTTCGACGGCGATCCCGCCGAGGAACAAGGTCTTTCCGATCATTGTCCGGTCGTGTTGGACGTGCGTTTGGGAGAATGAAGATATCAAAAAAAATCAAGAACCGAGTTCCACATTCTTTGCAAGTTCTTTGAACTTACGATCCATCGCTTCGATATGTTGCATATTTTTCGTTAGTTTCCACAACGTTACGTGTCCTTGATAGATCGCGAGCATCTCGAAGGCGATATCCTTTGCTTTTAAATCCTTACGAACGGTTCCGTTCTTTTGCAAACCGGAAACGAAATCGGAAAGTAGTTTCATCCAATCCCGACTGATTTCCTCCATCTTCGGAGTAAAAAGTTCGATATCGTCTTTCGAAAGTTGATACGCGAAACCGGCAAAGGGACAACCGTGAAATTGATTCTCTTTGATACTTTTCTTAATATACCAGATCCATTTACTCAAATATTCCCCGAGCGATTTTCTTTTGTTTACCCAGAGTTCGATTCGTTTAAACAAATCCTCTTTCATCATCTCCAGATACGCCAACCCGAGTCCCGCCTTGGATCCGAAATGATGGTATAAACTCGTCTTCGCCAAATTGCATTTGTTTAGAATTTCGGCCAAGCCGGTGTTATTGTATCCGTTCGTATAAAATAAATCGGCCGTGATGGCCAATATATCCTCTTTTCCCGACATGTAGAACCTGCCCTTTTCGCGACCTCGTCGTTTTCAAGAAATTTCCTTGACTCAGTACGTACCGTTCGGTACATAAAATCATAAATCAAATTGTTGGAAAAGAATTTTTTATGAGTGAGAAAGAAAAAAAGGGAATCGTGGAAGAATTCGATCTAAACATAAACGGCTCTTTCGTAAAAATCGCAAAGTTGAAAAACGAATACGCCGATCGGCCCTATCTCGTCTTTTTGCACGATTCTTTGGGCTGTATCGCGCTTTGGAGAGAGTTTCCGTTTTTGTTGGCGGAAAAAAATCAATACAACGCGCTCGTATACGATCGAATCGGTTACGGGAAATCGGGTCCGTTCACCGAGAAAAAACGGGATCATTCTTATTTGGAAAAGGAAGCCGATATTCTTTATCAAATTCTACAAACGTTACATCTTAAAAAAACGATTCTATTCGGACACAGCGACGGAGGTTCCATCTCCTTAATCGCAGCCGCAAAATATCCCGAATCGATCGCGGGAGTCGTTACGGAAGGCGCGCACGTTTTAGTGGAAGAGATCACGCTCAATGGAATCCGCGAAGCCGTGGAATCGTATCGAACCACAAAATTAAAACAGGTATTGGAAAAATATCATTCCGATAAGACGGACGACGTTTTCAAAGCCTGGTCCGAAACGTGGCTTTCGGATACATTCAGAAATTGGAATATTGAGCGTTTCTTGCCTTCCATTCAATGCCCCGTGATGGCGATCCAAGGGGAGAAGGACGAATACGGAAGCGAAGATCAAGTCGATTCGATCGTAAATCAAGTCTCCGGAAAATCCTTTAAGAGAATGATCCCCGACGTAAAACACAGTCCGCACAAAGAAGCTCCGAATCTCATTCTCGAAGAAACAAGCGAATTTCTGCGGGATCTTTCTCCGTAACGAGTCGAAGTAAAAATCGACTTGTGGTTCCCAAACGTGCTTTTAGAAAAGTTCTTTCAAGTTGGAAATTTATCGGATACTTTTTCGTAAAGGACGATTTCTTACGGAGAAAATTAGAATGGAAAACCATAAAATTTTTACGATGTCCTTCGCCAGTGTTTATCCTCTGTATGTGAAAAAAGCGGAAAAAAAAGGACGCACTCAATCCGAAGTCGATCAGATCATCTTTTGGCTTACCGGTTACGATGAAAAATCCTTACGAAAACTTCTGAAGGACAAAATCAACTTCGAGGAATTTTTCGATCGTGCGCCCCGCTTAAACGAAAACGTCTCCTCGATCAAAGGAATGATTTGCGGCTATAGAATCGAAGAGATGGAAGAAGGACTTATGAAAAAGATCCGTTACCTCGACAAGCTGGTCGATGAGTTGGCCAAAGGAAAGGCAATGGAAAAGATATTACGAAAATAATATATAACAATCGATTCTGAAATGAAAAACGTTTTTATCGAGAAAAAATAAAGAATGGAGATACGGTCATGGCTCTGAAGCGAATGGATAACGTAGGAATTGTCGTAGAGGATCTCGAAGCCACGATCGCTTTGTTCGTGGAACTCGGTTTGGAATTGGAAGGACAAATGCGAGTCGAAGGATCTTGGGCGGATCGAGTCGTAGGACTGAATGGTATGCAAGTGGATATCGCGATGTTGCGAACTCCGGACGGACACAGTCGATTAGAATTGTCGAGATTTATAAAACCCGAGGTTATCAAACCGGAACTCCGAAACGCGCCGGTAAACACTCTCGGATACAGTCGAGTTATGTTTGCGGTCGAGAACATCGAGGACGTTCTCGCACGTCTTAAAACTCATGGAGTTCAACTCGTAGATCAAGTACAAAGATATGAGGATAGTTATCTGCTTTGTTACGTTCGTAGTCCGGAAGGTTTTATCATCGCGTTAGCCGAGGAACTCAAGTAAGAAAATACCAGAATCGAACCTTCCGTCTTCTTGAATCGAATTGAAATCCATTGCTTGCAACCTCCGATTCGAATTTTTTTCAAGAGAGTCAATCTGTGAAATGCGTTTATTCATAGAATCAGCTCCGATTTCAAATGTCTTTCGCCTTGATCGTTTATAGCGGGCAGATCAAGATTTAAGATTCAACAATTCCCGAAGTCGCAAAGTATCGTTTGGATCTATTTTATGATTTTCGAAGAAATACCGTGACTGCCAAACTTGAGACGCAAGCGCTTGTTTACTGGACGGCGATTCCCAAGAAGGATAAATTCGAAATCCCCTCTTCCCTTCTTTGTTTGCGGTGAAAATCCCTTTTTCGATCAGAATCTCTTTGTTAAATACGAAGTGCCCGACTCGATTCGATTTTCGAACTTCAATGACGACAAGATCGACCTTATCTTTTTTGTGATAAGGCGCGGTGATCCCATTCTTATTTCTTTTCCAAAGAGTAACGAACATTCCGATTTTCTTTGGAGTAATTTTTGCCAATCGGAAGACGACTTGTTTATTATTTAAGGCGAAAGACGCCGCATTGTAATCGTCGCTTTCCTTTTCGATCCGATAATCTTCGATTTCCAGATCGCAGTTTTTGGAGAATAACAATCGTACTTCGTTTAAAATCGCAGGAAGTTTTTTTGAGGTCGTTGTTTGACTCTGCATGGACCGTCACAATGTTTGATTCTTGTAGATTGGGAATTAGAATTCGGCGACTTAGCGTGGGTGAATGCGGTTTTGGAAAGTTTGCAGTTCGAGCACTTCAATCATATTTGATTCGATCGCAATTCCGCAATAAAATTTTCGAATCCATTCCGGACCAATACAGGATCTACCATTTGTTCCTGTAATTCGCAAAACTTGCTTTCAAGAAGATTGATTCGCTTTACAATAGAATTTTCATATTCTTCACTCTTATATTGAACTCCGAACATCCTTTCAGAAATACTTTCTGAAGTCGTCTCACCGACTTCCAATTGCGGTTTTGAATTCAACAATAAAGCGATGATAAAAATCGAAATCATATCTTTAGAATTTTCCAAGTCAGCCAAATAATCTTTGTATTTACTTGATCCAAGCCAACTCAGTTCAAACAAACAGCGATAAGATAGGATCGGTTCAACGGAGGGTTTATAATAATTTTCATAGGCATATTCTAAATATTGAGCGTTTTCCGATTCAGATATTTTTCCAATGTTATAAATGGAACTATGTGTTTTACTTCGATTTACAGGATTCAGATTTTTCACCAATACGTTCATAAAACCGTGTTCTTTTAAATCGGTATAAAACCTGTTCTTCTCTTCTTTCGTTAAATCGGAACCGATTAAAAAATCTCTCGCATAGGTAACGGCATGTCCATAACCTTCAGGAGAAGCGTCTTGAATATAACGAGTAATTTCCGCGGCCAGCGGAGCGGAACCGTACAACACATACGTATCTCTTAACTTTAAATCAAAATCATAATTCGAAATGAGATTTGATATATTCATCATGATAGAATTTCCCGAAACCTCGACCCGCTCAACCGATATCCCCAAAGACCATTCTAAAATCCTTAAGTATCCTCAAAAGAATCGATTGATCCTCCTTGGAAACCGCGCCCAAATACGGTTGAAAATGTTTCATCAAAGTGCGCGGAATGATTTTTTCCAAACCTTGACCGTATTTCGTAAGAGTCACAACGGTCGCCCTCTTATCCATTTTGGAAGGCGTTTTCGAAATCAAACGTTTTCGTTGCATTCTCGCTACCGTGCGGGAAGCGGAAGGAGCGTCTTGAAGGGTCAAAGAAATGATCTGCGCCTGGGAAAGCGCGCCCTTCTCCCAGAGCGCCGCTAAAATCTGCCATTGCTCGGGCGTTAACTCGTAAGTTTTGAGCGCGTGCATCAACTCGCGGCGAAACAAAAGCGCCACCCTATACACGTTAAAACCGATCTGATCGTCCAAATTGAACATTTTTCAATAAAATCCGATCCGAACATTTTGTCACGATTTATTTGTTCGGACAAATAATCGGCTTGACATTTTTTCGGGATCGGTTAATACGAAATTTAGTTGTCCAGACAAGCATTTTCAGGCAACAAGGAGTTTATATGAAACTAATGGATCGAATCGTACGTTGTGCGCTGGCCTGCGTTTTCATTTTGTTCGGATTGAGTAAATTTTACGCTTTTATGCCCGTTCCGCCGATGATGCCGAAGGCCGCAAACTTTATAGGCGCGCTCGTATCTTCGGGTTATTTATGGCAAATGGTAGGAATCTTCGAAGTCTTAGGCGGATCGGTTTTGTTATTCGATCGGACCTCGAACATAGGTCTTATATTGTTGGGACCGGTCATCGTAAACATCGTGACGTATCTTCTTTTCTTACAGATCGGAATCGGTTTTCCTCCGATCGCGATGACCGTGTTTCTTTTAAGCGGGTTTGTTTTTTTGGTTTATAGACGCAGGGAAGAATGGTCCAAACTTCTTTTGGGTTGAAGAAAAAATTTCAGAACTCGTTGTCGAGGATTCCGATCGCGGATCAAAGCGCGCCGAAAATCCTCGATCACGAGTTCTCTCGTTTCAAAAACAACATCTTTCCTTTAAAGGACATCACGATCTCGTCCTTCTGGTTGATCAGTTCATTCTTCCCCATCACAAGACCGAGATTGGCTCGAAATTTACTCTTTTCTAATATGATAAATCTTCCTCGAAGAGTATCGCCCGCGAAAACGGGACGTTTCCACTTCAACTCTTCCAAACCGGGCGAACCCATTCCGTGAGCGCGATTCATCAGATGATCCACGAAAAGTTTCATATAAACCGCGGTGCTCTGCCAACCGGAAGCGATCAGTTCCCCGTAAATCGAATCTTTCGCTTTTTCTTCGTCGATATGAAACGGTTGAGGATCGTATTTTAAAGCGAACTCGAGCATTTCCTCTTTCGACAAAGTATAACTTCCCAATTCGAAAATCTCGCCGACCTGCAAATCATCAAAATATTTCATGAAGAATGATTCTACAACGGGGCTTTCTATGCGAAACACAAAAATCGGGGATTCGGCGGAGGAAAAATTCTCGGGTGAAAAATAAAAGGGAGAATGCGGAAGGAAAAGGAAAAGCAGTCCCCGGTTTTACCCAGGGACCAAAACCAAACCAGGCTCACAATTTAGCCTAATTCATTTTTCGGGTGAAACCTAAAATTCCCCTCGTCTTTTTTTCAAAACTCTCATTTTTTCTTAGAATTTTTTAAGGTCGCTTTCATCAAAATCACCTTGCCGACGATCTGATCTCTTTGCGCTTTCAGAAAGAATTTTCCTTCCGGAGTCGCGACTTTGTAGGACAGAAATTCCTGAACGGTTTCGAACTTGAGATCGTTTCCGAAAAACTCGTCCATCTTCGGAAGCCATTTGTCTTGAACGATCAGATAACGTTGTCCGTCCTTCTGAACGGCTTCGGTTAAAATCGCGGGATCAAAAAGCGTTCTTGAAATCCTCTGAGAATAATACGCATACGATCGTTTGGACGCTGGAACTCCGAACAAAAACAACTTTTCCTTACCGGCTTCGTGTTCTCTGATAAAGGCTCCGATTTGTTTGGAAGGTTGATACGAAGTCAACATCGGATACAGATACAAACTTACGATCGAGAAGAATAAGGAAACCGGAAAGATCCAGGACGCGAGCAACCTTCCCTCTTTACCCGATTGAAAAAATACCCAAAGAAAAATTCCGAGATAAACCAAGGGGAGAATCACGTAACTCCAACCGACGGAAACGCTGATCGAAGGTAGAATAAAGACCGTCGCCAAAAATGCGCCCGCGGTAAAGAGCAACAATGTTTGACCGATCTTGTCGAACGTGTTTCCGTTCTTACGGTCCCGAATGGAAAGAAGGATGGATTCCAAAACGCCGGAACCGATCACGGCCGCCGCGGGCAAACACCAATAGATGTATTGAGGAAGCTGATATCTGGAAAAACTGATCAAAAACAGAAACAGAAACAACCAGAAACCGGGAACAAAATCCGAATTCTTATATTCGTTATTTAGAATATTCTTAAATAGTCCTTTTACCTTTCCTTCCTTAAAAAAGATCCGAACCCGATCGACTACGAATCCGGCGAACGGAAGTATAAAAACTCCGAACGCCCACGAAAAGTTGGAATAGAAAAACAAGGGATTGAATTTCTGGTTATACATCTTTACGTAAAAACGACCGAAGGATTGAATCCACAAAAAGAAATAAGGACCGTAGGTTTGAAACTCGAGATACAAAGGGATCGACCATAAAAGAGGAGGAAGAATCGCGAGCAAAGCACCGGGAAACAATTTCATTTCCAGAAGCCGTTTCCAATCCCTTCTAAAAAGAATATCCCCTCCGATCGAAAGCCCCGGAATCACCATCGCGATCGGGCCCTTCGTGATAAAACCGAGGCCCATCGCAAAATACATTAGAAAATAATAATTCTTATTCTTCTTAAAACCCAAGTAGTAAAACGTATGAACCAGAATCAGATACGGCGTAAGATACACGTCGATCTTCGGATCGACCACCATCGAATAAAGACCGGGAGAAAGAGCGTATAAAAACGTAGCGATCCAAGCGCGCAGACTGCTTCCCGAATAAAGCTCCGTAAGTTTGAACATTCCCCAGAGGGAAAGAAACGTGAACAAAAGAGCAGGAAGACGAAACGCGAAGTTTTGATAACCGAATACGAGAAAGGAAAGGGAAATTTTCCAAAAGGTAAGAATCGGTTTGTCCAAATATCTTCTACCGTTGTCGCGGATAAAGAACGGATTCCCGCCTTCCACCATCTCCCTGGAAATTTCGGCGTATTGCGAAGAATCGATATCGATCACGTCGAGAGGAAGCGTAAAGATCAAAGGAAGAATCGAAACGATCAAAAGAACGAAAAGGACCTTGATTGAAATCGGCTGTTTGTTATCTGCGGAAATCTGATTCATAAGAACTCCTTTCAATCCATAAACCCGGATTCCATCACGCAAGTATTAAAACCTTTGCATGTGGTTTCGGATTCGAAGCAGGGAAGAACGAAACTTTGCTCGC